>JBGSSS010000207.1:0-28438 GCA_041736895.1 Pirellulales bacterium | reverse complement strand
GTGTCGCGCAACTCCCACCGCCAGCCGTCGTACGCCGCGGCCGCGGTGACGACATCGCGCGTCGTGCCGGGCTGCTCGAAGACGATTGCCCGCTCGTAGCCGACGAGCGCGTTGAGCAAGGAACTCTTGCCGGCATTGGGCAAGCCCGCGAGGACGATGTGCCAAGGACGAGTCAAATGCTTGCCCCAACGCGCGGTACTGAGCAGCGCTTCGATCATCGCTTGCGGCTTAGCAATGTTTGCTGACCCTTGGGTGCCCGGGGTCGAACGAAGTGAGGACCCGGCAGAGTTGTCGCTCAAGTCAGAACACAGTTCGCTTACCGCCGTTTCGGTCAACTCCGCCGCGCGAAGCAGCACCAGCGCCGCTGCCGGCGATTGCGCCGCGGCAAGAGCCACGGCGGCGCTCGCATGCAGCCGATTTTTCGCGGTCAGCGTGAGCCATTCATGCCATGAGATCGTTTCGATGCCCGCCGCGCTTAGGTCTTTTAAAATCGCGGCCGAGGCAATCGCGCCGCCATGACACCCGAGTTCCCAATGCGTCTCGAAGCGCGTGAGGACAACATCCTCGCGCGGGCCGGAAGCTTCGCCCGCTGATCGCCAAGTGCCGTACATAATGCGGCGCAGCGGCGGGGTTTTTGTAGCCCGTTGCGTTAGCGAGGGCGACAAAAACTCGGTGCTTGCACTGTGGACATCTCCTGTTTCCGTTTCAGAACCGGCATGCCCAGGCCGCTGAAAGTGCTGTTCAAGTGCAGCCTCGGCCAACGGCCCGCGAATACCGATGACCGCGACCGCTCCGCGGCCGCTGGGCGTGAGAGTTGCGGCAAATGATTCGGGAAGCTCACGCATGCTCATACGACGTTCGCCGTTTGGCCGCGAGTCTGCGCAACGCGCGCGATCGCGCCGAGAATCAGATGCGGCACATGCTGCGCGCGGGGCGCGAGAACCTTGGCCACTTGCGGGGCCGCGCCGCCGGTGAGGTAAACTTCGGGCTCGGGTTTCAACCCTTTGCTGATCTGAGCGAGCAACTCGCGCATCGCGCCGACCGCCCCCCAATACAATCCGGAGCGCATCGCCGAAACCGTCGAAGTGCCGATCGCCGCCGGCGGGTCGTTCAACTCGCGCATCGGCACTAGCGGCAGCAGATCGGTAAAGTCATGCAGCGCCCGGGCCGACATGCCGATGCCCGGCAGTATCGCCCCGCCGCAAAACGCGCCATCGGCCGAGATCAGATTCACCGTCAGCGCCGAGCCGAGATGAATCGTCACCGCCGGCGACTTCGGCGGGCGTAACGCATTGGCCCCGATCCCGCCGAGCAAGCGGTCGATGCCGACGCGCTCGGGATGATCGACGCGAATCGTGATGGGCAGGTCGTGCAGATCAAGCGTCTGGGCCTTGCCCCCGGGAATCGTGTTCGCGAGTTGCTGTTCCATGATCCAGCGGAGGACGATGGCCTGCGACTCGCGATTGACGCTACCGATGATCCAGTGCAGTTCAGTAAATTTATGCGGCAGCCACGAGAGAACCCGCGCGCCGTCCCACTCGTCGTTGCCAACTTCGAGCAACCGCGACGGCACGGGCAAACCCGTCGGCGCGAGCGGCGCACTATTCTCAGCAAGCTCGAACAGTCCAAACTTGAACCGCGAGTTTCCAAGATCGACAGCAACGAGGGCGGAGGACATGAAACGATTTTCAGAGTGAGCGTGTGTTGGACACGACAATTCTAGTCAAAGCGGGAATGAAAATCGAATTTCGAGCTTGTCTTGTGACTGTACGACGGACTTCCAGTCCGTCGAGATACCGGCGACTGATGCGACGGACTAGAAGTCCGTCGTCCATTGATCACTGCTCGCCATCAATCTCATCCACATCATCCGTATCCGCAGTCTCTTGCGGCACCGCCGCTGGCTGTGCGCGCATGTGCGGCGGGATGCGAGTTTGAATCGGGGCGTGTCGCTCGCGGTGTTCGGTGAGCTTGTTTGCGATCGCGTTGAGCAGCGTGTTCAGACCCATCCCGGTGACGGCGCTGACGAGTAGCACCTCGCGGTTTAGTTCCTTAGCCAAGAGATCGCGCACGTCGCCGGCACCTGGCAACTCGGCCTTCGATACGACCAGAAGCTCGGGGCGTTGGCCGAGTTCTTTGGCATAGTCTTCGAGTTCGTGCCGAATCGTGCGTACGTTTTCGAGCGGATCGCTGCCGTCGAGCGGTTCCGGCTCGACGACGTGGACGAGGATGCCGGCGCGTTCGATGTGCCGCAAGAATTCATGCCCGAGGCCCACGCCGTGGCTCGCCCCTTCGATCAAACCCGGCAGATCGGCCAGCACAAACGAACGCTCCCCATCGACCGTGACCATGCCGAGGTTCGGGTGCTTGGTCGTGAACGGGTACGGCGCGATCTCGGGCCGCGCACGCGACAGGCGGCTGAGCAGCGTGCTTTTGCCGGCGTTCGGTTTGCCGATCAGGCCGACGTCGGCGATGACCTTGAGCTCGAGCACGAGCAGCCGTCGTTCCGGCTCGCCCGGGGGCGACGCTTCGCGCGGGACGCGGTTCAGCGAGCTTTTGAAAAAGGCATTCCCCTTGCCGCCAGCGCCGCCGCGGGCCGCGATGATTTGATCGCCGGGGTTGATCAGATCCTTGAGCAGCAGATTCGTCTCGCTGTCGAGAATCAGCGTTCCCGGCGGCACGTCGATGATGTAATCGTGGCCGTTCTTGCCGTGCATGTCCGAACCGAGGCCCCCTTCGCCATTGCCGCCGCGCCAATGTTTTTTTTGCCCGAGCGCGGCCAGATTGTCCACGCCCGCCATAGCTCGGATGATTACATCGCCGCCGTTGCCGCCATTGCCGCCGTCGGGTCCGCCGCGCGGAACGAACTTCTCGCGCCAGAAGCTGACGCACCCTTTGCCGCCGCGCCCGCCGACTACTTCGATTTGAACACGGTCGACGAACATGGGGGCTGCGCGGGGTTGGGGATTGGGGGTTCGGGGAAATGCAGAAGTCGAAATGCGAGGAGCAGAGCCACGGCGACGAGGTGAGACCTAGGGCATCACGGTGAAGAGCGGTTCACTTCAGGGCATCTCACTTAAAATAACTGGTTTGGCTCCCTCCCCCTTGCGGGGAGGGCTGGGGAGGGGGTTCTGGTTGCCGTCAATGCCACGAATCAAAAAATACTACTCATAGAGCGAATCGATATCGCCAAATCTTCGTCAACTCCAGCCCCCTCCCTAACCCTCCCCGCGAGGGGGAGGGGACCAAACCAAGTTTCTTTGGGGGCGGCATCTCTGGAACCCACTCTCGTCAGGCTGAAAGCCTAACCTACGGCATTCTACCAAAACAAAAAACCTCCAAGGATCACATCCTTGGAGGCCTTTGAATTTTGCTTGTCTTATCAGTGGAAATCAGTTTCCGATCCGTGATAATCCGTGGCCAAAAATCTGACTGGCTTACCCCTGCGCCGCGGCCGGGATCACGTGGACGCGGCGGTTCTTGCCGGTGTCGAATTGGACGGTGCCGTCGGCGACGGCGAACAGCGTGTAATCGCTCCCCTGGCCCACATTGCGGCCGGGGTGAAAGCGGTTGCCGACCTGGCGGACGATGATGTTGCCGGCGATGACCGTTTGGCCGCCGAACTTCTTGACGCCGCGGCGCTGACCGTTCGAATCACGACCGTTACGCGACGAACCCTGACCTTTTTTATGTGCCATGACTGCGTTCTCTCGACTGGGACTCTGCTTTTAGAAATGAAAAGCCAAGGGATTTACTCCCTTGGAGAATTGATGACGCGAATATCCAAGGGGGTGAACCCCTTGGCTTTGGGAATCAAAACTAGCGAATCATAGAATTTATCGGAAAATCCAGCGGTGGTCAATCACGGTCTCGGTTCCGTCGGCATTTGTGAGCGGAAGTCCATAGTAAATCTCGGTTTCCGTCGTGGTAAATTCGTCGCTCGGCCGCCAGAAATTGAGCTGCAGGTACTTGCTTTGCAGCAATCGGCCCGTCCCCGGGACGCTATCTTTCTTGAATGCCCCCGGCGGATCGATGAAGCGGTACGCGTTGGTCAGCCCGCCGATGTAGATCGAAAACTGGTCGATGCGCGGATCGACTTCTTCCCACATCGCCACGCCCCAGACGCTGGTGTCCTTGTCTTTGTTGCCGACGGCGAGCGAGACCTGCGCGATTTCGGCGCTGTTAAGTAGCTTGCGATTCGGGTCTTCGCGCTGCCGAATCGGATCCATCGCCACGGGGACCAGGCGATCGAGGTACGCCTTTTTCTTGTCGAGCGTTTCGAGACTGAACGTCGGGACGAAGCGGATGTCGATTGGCTTGGCCGTGGCATCAACCGTCGTGGTCGGCGCGTCCGATGGCTTCACTTCCCAAAGCCCTTCGGCATTGAGCGTTGGCTGCAAATGCTGGCCCAGGTTCTGCACACGGTAGACCATGTACCAGATCATCTTCTGTTGAATCTTGCCGTTCGCGGTCGGAAAATCGACCTGAATCATGCGCATCGGCAGGAACGTGAATTCCAAGCACCAGACCGAGCGATGAAACTCCGTCTTATCCACATAAAACCGCAGCGTCTGCGTCTCGGGCAACGCCTTGGGTTGCCACTTGAGCAAGTCGGCGAAGTTCGTCTTCAATTCGACCATGTCCTGGATCGAATACGTCTCGTTCTCTTGCCGATCTGGCTTGATCGTCGTTTCCACGCCCGGCACCAGACGGCGATACGGCGACCCGGGCTGACCCGGCCGCGGCGCGGCGGCGGCCGGTTGCTGCGCGCGAAGTTCCTGCGCGGCAAAACCGACGACGAGGGCCAGGATGAAGAAACGGCGCAAGTTCGAGAGCATGCGAAAACCAACGGACAAGGACGAAGCGAATCAGGACGAGAGTTGGCTCTACTACGATGGGGTGCCACTGGCTCTGCCAGTGCTTTTGAACGATCGACATCGTATGCAAATACACACTGGCGAAGCCAGTGACACCCATAGTCACCGCAAGCTTACCGCACACTGGAGGCGCGCAAGAGCGACGGGACCAATTTCGATGATAGTCGGGAAACCCGGGCGATTCAACAAAACGGGCGATTTTGCCCGCAAATCGCCGGGTGGCCGGGGACGAACGAAGTGAGGACCCGGAACGCGTGGTCCGGCAAGACCGGTTATTCGGATTTTGCGGGGACCAGTTGCTCGGCATCTCTGTTTACCGCCGCGTCCTTTTCCGTCCGAGGCAACTCGCGGGCGAGGAACTGTTCGAGCGATTTGGCGAGCGGGCCGAGGACAATGTTCTCGTTTTGCTTGTTCGTGTCCAGGAATGCGACTGCTGGCGGTATCGAGAAATAGATCGTCACTACTTTGCCAGCCTCGTCCGTAAAACGCAGCGCTTGAACTTTCTCTTGTAGTAATTGGTCTTCAAAAATATCCCAGCGATACTGGTCATCACTCAAAATGGCATTGCGCAGATGAATCAATCCGCGGGCTTGGCTGAGGTCGGCTGTTTTGCGAATCGCATAGCTGTAAGTTGCCAACAGTGGTCGAATCGATTCAGGCGTGATGGTCAGATCGTCTTCAATTAGTTGCAATTCAAGATACTCCACCTTCGGCGCAAGCCGAACCAACCGCGCATTCTCCTGCCCCCAAAATTCCATCGCGCGGCGGCTAACTCCATAGTTCCACCAATACCCGGCGAGGCCGGCGGCAATGCCGAGCGCGACCGCGATGCCGACGATGATTTTGCCTTGGTTCATATCTAAATGATTTTAGCCGCAACACGTTTTAAGCAATACGGAGTCGCAAGAAATACGGGGAGATTTTGCCGCAAGAAAAGCAAAGAAAGCAAAGAGGGGATTCAAAGTAAGAGTGTTTGAACCACAAAGAGACACAAAATTCACAAAAGAAAGGCAGGTCGTTTCAAGCCAAGCGGTTCGGCTGTAGCCTCGCCTCCCAAATCAATTACGCAGCCTTCCCCAGTCGCGGCGTGCCGGTTTTCATGTGACTCGGCGCGGTCATCTCGCGCTTCTCGATCACCAGCACGCTGTCGTAGTAATGCAGCGCGCGGGCGGAGCGTGTGAATTGGTTCACGTCGAGCCGCGTTTTGTCATGCGAATGCCAGGCATGGATGTAATCGATAAAGTTCTTGCTGTACTCGATGAACGAGTTCGGGTCCTTGTACCCGCCGCCGAAATTGGGGCGATACGATGTGAGCAAATCCTCGCAAAGATAGACGCCGTTCGCATCGATGCTCGGGAATAATTCTTCGAACGTCGCGATCTGCTGCTTCATCGTGTGCCCGCCGTCGTCGAGCAGGATGTCGATCTTCGGCACGGCTGCCGCGATCGAGCGGAGGAAGCTGCGGTCTTCTTGATCGCCGATCATGATCTCAATCTGGTCAGCTGCAAAGATCTTGCACTCAGGATTGATATCGACGCCGATGATGCGCGCGCGGGGGCCAAAGTAGTCACGCCACATCTGCAGCGAGCCCCCTTGAAAGACGCCGAACTCGACCATCACGACATCGGTGCCGCGATAGTGGCGAAAATGGCGGTCGTAGATTTCAAAGTAGTGCTTCCACTTGTGGATCAAGTTGCCGCGATTGTTGTAGAAGTACTTTTCAAGATCGTTCATGGCCGGCTTTCAGATTTGCTGGGTGCCTTGCCGGGGCCTCACTGTGAAATTAACACAGTGTTCGTCCCCGGCCACCCCATGTCTAACGATTGCAGGGTGTGAGTGGGAATTTTGGTAAGCGCCGCGAATTGCGTCTAGAGCAAGAAATGAAGTGCTTCGTGCTAGCAGCGCTTTCGCTCCAGGGGGCGGAGCCCCTGGGCTTAGACTGCAACTTCCTTCTTCCTTCTCTCCCCGCGCCAGCACTATTGCTCTTTTCCCAAATCTGCCTTTCCGCTACGGTTCGCCATTCGCCGCATTCTCGGCCGCGCATGGATTGCGCTAACGCGGAGTGGGCGTTCGAGCGAGAAGCAGAGATTCATGGCCAATTGGTGGTCACGAAAAATGTGTTCAGGAGGAACACCATGTTGAGCGCGAAACTTCGGCATCACGTCACCCCCCATTCACGCGGAAGCATCCGCGCGGGTAACTCAACGTTGCCAACGGCAAGCAAACGCGCCGCCGTGGCGGCACTCTGGGTGCTGTTCGCGCTGGCACCGGTGCGCGCCGCAAATCCGTTCGCCGCGCCGCCAGCGGTTCGCAACGATCCGTTGCCGATTGAACCCAAAGCCGCGGTGAAACCGGCCACCGAACCGGCGCTCGGGCCGCATGCGCCTGCGCCGCCGCAATTGAACGCGGGTCCCGCGCCGTTGAGTCTGCGGAAGAACAATCCAACACCCGCGGCTACCACGGCGACGGTGCCGCGAGCGTTGCCGAAGGCTGCGGAAGCACAACCGTTGGCCGCGCCGAAGAAGCCGCACTTCAACGGGGTGATCAGCGATCTAAGCGCCGAGTTGGGTCAAGAGTTCACCGAAAAAGCACTGATCAACCGCGCGTCGGCCAACCAACCGATTGAGTTGCATGCCGCCACGGCGCAAGAGCTAACGACGCAGCGCACGGCCGATCTCGAAGTGTTGCCGCTCATTCCGGCCGAGACGGCGACACTCGACGGCGTTCGTCCGGGGCAGACCCCTTGGAGCGAAGCGCTGAAAAAATTCGGCGAGCCTCGCAAGAACGAAATCAAAAACGGCAGCGGCGTCGCAGTCTTCAACTTCCCGCCGTTCGAGCGGGCCGAAGTTACCGTCGAAAACAACCGCGTCATGTCGATCACCGTCACCACCGTGACGCCGTTGGATCCGGCTGCCGCGGCTAAACAATTGGACCTGCAAAAAATCCGCCCCGTGACGATCTACGACGACCTAGGCAAAGCGATCGGCCTAGCCTACGCCGAGACCGGCGTCTTGTTGAGTTACACCGTCGACGGCCGTGGGATCGAGCAGATTCTGCTCGAACCGGTCACCCCCGACACGTTCTTGCTCCGTGCCGAACAAGCCCTCTTCACCGAGCCGCGCCTGGCGCTGCTCGACATCGAATCGGTCCTTGTCAACGACCCGCGCCACGCGCGGGCGAACTGGCTCAAGGCACGGCTCTTGGGGTCGCTGGGGCATTGGACCGATGCGTTCAAGGCACTAGCTATCGCCCAGCGCGAAGCGCCGAGCAATCCCCAGTATCAACTGACCTCGGCCGAATTCCAAGGCAAAACCGGCAGCTATGCCGAGGCCCGCGTCGCGGCGGAGAAAGTCTTAGCGACGCCGAACCTGACTCCGCTCTTGCGAGCACAAGCCGAAACGTTGCTCGGCGATCTGTTTGCCGCGGGTCCGAAGCGCGATTACAAGCGTTCGCTGGAACAACACCTGAAGGCCGTCAAGTCGGCCGAAGCACTGGCGTCGTCGAAGCAGCCCGCCACGCGCCGCGCGGCGAAGCAAGTCTTGCTCGAAGCGCAGTTGGGAATTGCCAACGATATCGCCTGGGGCTTCTTCCAACAAAAAGAAATCGCCGTGCCGCGTTGGCTGCAAAAGGCCGAGGACGTCGCCAAGGATCTGCAAACCAACGAAGGGGCCGACGCCGAATCGACGCTCACCGTCGCGCGGCAAGCCCTCGCCGCATGCGCGGGGACGCAAGGGCTGCTCGACCCCACGCCGTGGTCCAAGTCGGCGTTGACCTCGGGCAAGAAACTCATCGCCGCGTCCAAAGACCCGTGGCGGCAGCATCGGATTCAATGGGAAATCGGCCAGGCGATGTACGACTCGCTGCAAGCCGATCAGGCTCGCGGCGTGAAAGGTTTCTCGCTGGCCAACAGCGCGCTGGTGGTGAAGTATCTAGAAGAAGGCGCCGGGGTGCGCGAGCAGACCGAGGTCGATGCGTTTATGCTCGGCCGCCTTTATTATCGCATCGGTGCGATCTTCGCGATCGACAAGACCGACCACAAGACGGCCGTGTACTGGTACGCCAAGGCGGTGCCGCTGATCAACGAACCGCTCCCCAACGCGAACCCTAGCGATTGGGCCCGCCACGGCGAGACGTTTGTCAGCATCGGGCTGAGCTTCTGGGAAGTCGGCCGCCAAGACCGCGCGATTCAGTTGACGGAGACGGGCGTCGATTGGCTGCAACGTGCGCACAAGGAAAAAGCGATCGGCGAGCAATCGCTCGTCGTGCCGTACAGCAACCTGGCCTCGATGCACAAGGCGCGCGGCAACACGACGCAATCGCGCGAGTTCGAGACGCTGGCTGGGAAGTTGGAAGCGCAGAACAAGAAGCGCTAACGCCCTACAGCTTCTCCAAGGAGGTAAACTCCTTGGCTTTGCAATAATGCGCGAGCACTGCGCAACAATCAGAAAAAACTCTCTCCGTCAAAGCCCAGGGGTTCACCCCCTGGGATCTCCGGCTAAAGTGAAATCTCTGCGAATCTTCAAGCACGATTCCTTGCTATAATTCTGACAACGAACTCTCTTACGACGTTGTCTTTCCCGTGTCAGGCTGAAAGCCTGACCTACGATGCATGATCCGCGTGCTGCTATTCGCCGGAGCGAAATCGTTAGCCGGGCGCGACGCGCTCGAACTGCCGCTCGATCGCGCGACGATCGCCGAACTGCAAGCCGCGGTCGCCACCGAGTGCCCTGCCCTCGGGCCGTTGCTCGCGCGGAGTCTCTGGGCCGTTGATGGCGAGTATGCCAAGCCGGAGACGCTTGTTTCAGAGAAGTGCGAAGTCGCGCTGATTCCACCGGTGAGCGGGGGGTGATGTCGCGAAATGTGTGCTATGACACGTTCTAAGCCCACGGGGTTTACCCCACTGGGTAACCCAGGGGGTGAACCCCCTGGGCTTAGGATCATGCAGCAACAGCGAGTCTTCTCGCTCGTATCAATGGATACGAGCTACTTTGCTTCGCGAAGTTTGTCGTGGTGCTTCGACATGTAGTAGAACGATTGCGTGCTGCTCTTTTCGCCGAGACAGAATTGAAACTCGATCCGATACCCGCCACGCGGCCACTCGGGGCCCTTCAGCCGCAGCGCGTTCACCACCGTCGAAATGCTTTGCTTGGGCTCGAGGGTCGTTGGACCGACCTTGCCACTTGCGGCGACAACACTGATTCCTTTCGCGCCGGGGCACATGTACGCCTTCTTCTGGCAAAGGATCACGAGACTCTCGTCCCAAAGCACCTTGCCGTCGGCACTCAACAGCGCCGGCACGACCAGCGGTTTGTCCGTCGGGTTGGTGACGGTGATCTTGTACTCGCCATCGCCGTCGGGGTTCGTCCACTTGATGTCCATGGCGGGCGGAACCTTTTCGACCTTGAACTCAATCCCGCCAGCCATCCGCGCCGGACGGCCTGTTTCGGCGCAGATGATTTTTTCTTTGTCATCCTTCAAGTCCGCCGGCCACGCGCCTTTGCCGAGCGCAGCCCAGGGAGAAATCGCTTTGCCCCCTTTGACCTTCCAACCGAGCGGAAGCAGCGACGCGACTTTGATCTCGTCGAGCAACGCTTCGGTCTCCGGTTCGAGGATCGTCACCCGTATGCCATTGCGTTCATTTGACGCGGCGACGATCACCGGTTGGTCGGTGGTAAACACGGGCTTGGCCTGTTGCCGCGCGCTGTGATGTGCCGTGATTTCGGACCCGGGCTTCAGGTCACCGCGCAGGACCTTGTCGACCTTGAACGTCAGCGTGTGATTGTAGATCGGCGGAAACGATTTCGCCGTGGGGCCTTCGGCGACCTTGGTCAGCTTGCCCGTAAAAATGATTTGGGCTTGCGACCAGTCGGGATCGACATCCTGGGCTGTGGCGATGACGGGAAACATGCCGACGACGATCAAGATCCACCATTTGTGCATCACAATGCTCCTCGATAGAAAATTTCAATCAGTCACTAGGCTTGGATGCGGCAACGCATGCGAAAGTTCCCAATTTTAGCAATATTGTTCTAGCAGAGATTTGGCATAGAATCGACGAATGTTTCTAATTAATTCGAATGAGGGGAAATAGCGATGCATCTCCGAATCTTGTTGGCTGTAGTCTCGTTGTGCTGGTCGATGCCATACGTCCTCGCCGCCGGCCCCTACTATGAGGTCAAGTACGAAGCCTCGGCCAAAGAGGGCGAGTTGCAGATGCCGGTCACCTACACCGTTTGGATTCCGCACGAGGTGAAGCTGCTGCGCGGCGTGATCGTGCATCAGCACGGCTGCGGGACCGGCGCTTGCCAAGGCGGCGCGACCGCGGCGTATGATCTCCATTGGCAGGAACTCGCGCGGCGGTATGACTGTGCGCTGCTCGGGCCATCGTATGGGCAAGAAGAAAAACAAAACTGCCGCCTCTGGTGCGATCCGCGCAACGGGTCGGATAAGACGTTTCTCCGCGCGCTCGATGATCTGGCGCGGGAATCGAAGCATCCTGAACTCGCCACGGTGCCGTGGTGCTTGTGGGGACACTCAGGCGGCGGGTTCTGGGCAAGCCTGATGATGACGCTGCATCCGGAGCGGACCATCGCCGTTTGGTGCCGCTCGGGCACGGCATTCATTCCGTGGGAGAAGGGCGAAATTCCGAAGCCGAATCTCACGGACGCCGTCTATGAGATTCCGGTGATGTGCAATCCGGGCGTCAAGGAACGCGACGACAAACGGTTCGCTGGCGCGTGGAACGGGTGTCTCGAGATGTTTCGCGCGTATCGCAAAGCCGGCGCGCCGATCGGCTTCGCGCCCGACCCGCGCACGGGTCATGAATGCGGCGATAGCCGATACCTAGCCATTCCGTGGTTCGCGGCGTGTTTGGAGTTACGCTTGCCGGAGCCGCGGAGCAGCGAGCAGCGACTGCAGAAGATCGATCCGGAGAAAAGTTGGCTCGCCAAGGAACAAGGCGACGCGGCAAAGCTTGCATCAAATTATTTCGGCACAGTAAACGAGGCGGTTTGGCTGCCCAACGAATCCGTCGGGCGAACGTGGGAACAATATGTGAAAAGCGGCGAGCCGAGCGACAAAACGCCGCCGCCAGCACCGACGAACTTGCGGCTGATCGTCCCGGACCCGGATACGGCGGAGCGAACGCTGGTCTGGGAATCGGCGGTCGATTTCGAAAGCGGTCTGGCGGGTTTCGTGATCTTGCATGATGGCAAAGAAATTGCCCAGGTGCCGGAACGGCCGAGCAATAAATTCGGCCGCGCGCTCTATCAACCGATGTCGTACCACGACACGCCGGAGAAGAATTCGCCCGGCACCGGCGAGACGAAACTTTTTCGCTTCACTTACAGCGTCCCGACGGCACTCGTCGCAGAACTGACCAAGGATGCGAGCCGGTATGAGATTCAAGCGATCAATACCGATGGGATGAAGTCGGAGCGCTGCAAAGCGGAAGCTGAAAAGAAGTGAGTCATGAGCGAGAATGCTCCCAGGGGGTGAACCCCTGGGCTTTGCGCGTGATGCAAGTTTCAACAAAAACACTCCGCGTGAGATTCACGCGGAGTGTTTTATTGTTTTGAATCTTGTCTGACGCCCTGGCTTACGCCGCGGGCTTTCATCTTCGTAGCCAAGGTCGTGAGACCTTGGATGATTGTCTAGCGGCATCGCGTCCAAGGTCTTACGACCTTGGCTACAATTCTCGCCCTCGCTAACTCGTCGGGTTGTTATTACAGCGACGAGCTCAAGGGAGCCGTGGCGTAGAACGGCGTGATGTCGGCCGTGGTGCCGGCGGCTTCGCCGGCGATGGCTTGGGCCATTAGCACAACGGTCATGCCGGGAGCGACCTTGGTGTAGCCGAGGCTGCGAACGACTTCGAGGACTTCGCTGCACGTCGGAAACATCCGGCCGTTCTTGCGCTTGTAGGCGTCGAGGGCTTGCATGAACTCGACTTCGTCGTCCGAGTATTCGCGTTCGCACGTGGTCGGGTCGATTTGACGGCGGCGATTCACCTTGGCCCGGCGTTCCATTTGCGGGATCGAGACGGGAGCCGCGACTTCTTCGATTTCGACGTCGTCAACTTCAACGGCTGCCACAGCCTTCTTGCTGATCTTGGCAAGGTTCTTCTTCGCGATTTCTTTCGTGGCCGAGGCTTTTTCGGCACGGACGTCGCGGCGTTCCTTATTGTTGCGGCGATCGATCGTCACGAGATCCTTGGAAAGTTTCTTGGCCATGGCGGGGGAACCTTTTGCTGGGAAGTTTTGCCGAATGCGGGGCGACATTCAGCGGGCGGGGGAGTTTTGGGGGGCCGGCCGAGGCAGGATGCGGCTAGCTTGGGGGACCCCCAAATATGCGCGCGCCTTCGGCTTAGGCAAATTGATCCAGCTAGGAAATTTCAGCCGGTCCGCGAAAGAAGTCCGGTTGTGCCGGATGCGCGGGCGATGCGCGATATCGCGCAAGAATGCTCCCAGGGGGTGAACCCCTGGGCTTTGTTTTAATTTCGAGAGATCAATTACACATAGCACTCGCGAACGATCATCCAACTCGACGACCGGCCGTTTTCGCGCGGCTGTGGCATCTCGGGTTCCATTTCGCTTTTGTGCAGCGGGCGCTTGATCGATTCCCAGGCATTCGACACACCCATCGTCACCGGCCGCAAGCCGTCGGAAACTTGATAACCGACCATCGAGAGTTGCTCGCGGTTCAAACTAGCGAATGCCAAGATCGATTCTGAGGCCGGAGCCAAATTCGGCGCGCTATTCAAGGTTTTCTCCAAGACCGGCGGCGCTGGTGCGACGGCCGGCGGATTGTTCACGAACTGTTCCGGCAGCGGCTGCGGTTGCGGGTCGTTGTTCGGGCGATTCATGGCCTGACCCGCGATGATCGCGATGAGCAATCCGGCGGCAACGGCGGCGGCAACGTACCACGGGCGATTCGATTTCGCCGGAGCCGCCGCAGCCAAAGGGATCGCCGATTCTTCCGTCGAAGGTTCCAACAATTGCAGCGCCTGCTCGACAACACAGGCCCGAACCGTCGCTTCGCGCCAACCGGCCAAAGGAATCATCGCCACGCGCGGCGGAAAGGCGCGGCCGAGGAGATCGCTCGCGCTCAGGAGTTCGGCGCAGTGCGGGCAAAGCGCGGCATGCGCGGTGAGCGCGCGGTCCGATTGCGGCGCGACGCGTTCGTCGAGGGCTTCATTCCACCGTTGTTCAAATTCATCGCAACGCATAACTCGGCTCAACTGAAAAACTTCTTATCGAAATGCTCCCAGGGGGTGAACCCCTGGGCTTTGACATGTAAAGGAACTAACTCTGCTTAACTTTCCGTATTCAACGCTTCGCGCGCTCGGAGAGTCTGTACCAACTCCTTGCGGGCGCGATGGATCCAGGTCTTGATCGTGCCCAGCGGCACCTCGAGCAGTTGACTGATCGACTCGTACGGAAGTTCGCGCTCGTGAAAGAGCACAAACGCCCTGGCATACTCGGGTCGCAATCTTGCCAAGGCTCGCTGCAACTCCTCGCGAAGCAACTCGGCCGCCGAATCGTGCTGCGAATCCTCGGCCGCGACCTCGAACAGTTCCGTGTTGACCGGCCGGCGCTTGCGCGTGGCCAGGAGACTCCGGCAGCGGTTGCCCGCGATAGCCAGCAGCCACGGCAGGATGTCGCGACTGCGGTCCCATTGATGCAGGTGCCGCACGGCGCGGACGAACGTCTCTTGTGCCATATCCTCGGCATCTTGGCGCTGGGTCAGCATCCGGTAGCAGAGTCCGAAGATCGGCCCTTCGTACCGGGCGATGAACTCGCGAATGGCCGACGATTGCCCCGCTTGGCAGCGCTCGACCAGCGCCGTCAACTCCGCTAGATCGACCGACGCGCGGCCTTCGTCCACGATGTCATCATCGCGGCAGAAAGCGGTTGTGCTCGACGGAGGGGTAAGCAGTTCGACGGGCAAATCCGCACCGGTTTTCGGGGTTTTCTGTGGCTCCATGGAATCATACTCCGCCGGGCGGGGGTCGGTTTCAGCTAGGGTTTGATTATACGAGATTCGCCCGAGATACGGAAATCTTGGGGTGTTTTCGTGATTTCCCTAAGCCCAGGGGGTTTACCCCCCTGGGTTCTGCGCGGCAACCGTGACCCAGGGGGATGAACCCCCTGGGCTTAGGGTCGATTCACTGCAAGCAACAGTAAAAGCACTGAAAGTTCCGTCCTACCGCCGATTCCCGCGCCTGATTAAAATGCTGGCTTGCCGGCCTGCCCTCACGCTAGCTCCCTCCGCCCGACCTTTTCTCTTCCACGCTGAGACCTCATGGGTAAGTCCACCAACGCGTCCGAAGCTGGTTCCACGCCCAAGTCCCCTGCCCCGGCAGTGCCGATGACGCGGACCGCTTGGCTGATTTGCATCATCGCGGCGATTGGGTTCGCGTTTGATATTTACGAGTTGCTGATGCTGCCGTTGATTCTCAAGCCGGCACTGCTTGAACTCGTCAACGCAACGCCCGGCACGCCAACGTATAATTATTGGCTCGGGATGCTCTTCTATATCCCGGCGTTCGCAGGCGGGATTTTTGGTTTGCTTGGCGGCTACCTGACAGATTTACTCGGACGCCGGCGCGTGTTGACTTGGAGCATTCTGCTTTATGCGATCTCGGCGTTCCTGGCTGGTTACTCGACGAACATTTATCAGTTGTTGTTCCTGCGCTGCACGACTTTCATCGGGGTCTGTATCGAATTCGTCGCGGCGGTCGCGTGGCTAGCCGAGTTATTTCCCAATCCCGCACAACGCGAAAAGGTCCTGGGCTATACGCAAGCGTTCTCCTCCATCGGCGGGATTCTCGTCGCCGTCGTTGGCAGTGTTTGCAACTTATACGGCAAACATTTTCTCCCGCTAGAAATTCCCGAAGCCATCGCCGGCTTTTGGGGACAGATTACTCCGGCGGGCGAGCAAGCGGCGTGGCGATACTTGCTGATGTCGGGTTTGATCCCAGCGTTGCCATTGATCATCATTCGGCCATTCTTGCCCGAGTCGCCGGTTTGGGCACAGAAGCATGCGGCCGGGACACTCAAGCGTCCGAGCATCGCGGCCTTGTTCGCACCGAATCTGCGCAAGACAACGATTCTCACCACGTTGATGTTCGCCTGCAGTTATGGCGCGGCGTTTGGCGCGATTCAGATGATGCCGCAAATCGTCCCCGGCTTGACCGAAGTCAAAGCCGAAGGGGAAGAAGCTGGCAAGGCTGCTCGCGCGGCACTCGAAAAAACGCAGTTGGCAAAGACCGGGAAAACCGATACGGAAAAACTTGATGCGATTGAAAAAGCCAAGGCCGGCGAAAAGATGAACGGCATCGCCATCGAGTACACCAAGATGCAAGAAATCGGCGGCTTGCTCGGCCGGTTCTGCATGGCGTTTCTTGCCATACGGATCGTCAGCCGCCGCAGCTTGCTCCGCGTCTTTCAAGGTCCTGGCTTGATCTTTGTGCCGCTGTTGTTTTGGTTCTTTTTGCGCATCGAGAACCAAACTTTCGGTCACATCCCGATGGGTTGGCTGCTGCTCCCGGATATTCCAGTTACCACCATGTCGGTCGGGATGTTGTTGGCCGGGTTCTTTACCGTCGCGCAGTTCAGCTTCTGGGGGAATTACCTGCCCACGGTCTATCCGGTTCACTTACGCGGCACCGGCGAAAGCTTCGCCGCCAACATCGGCGGACGGATGCTCGGCACGTCGTTCGCGTGGGTTACCACGACGCTTGCAGCTTACGGATGGTTTGGCAAAAGCGCCCCGTTGAACTTCGCCAGCGTTGCGGCTGGCGTCGCGCTGTTCGTGTACCTGCTCGGGTCGATCCTGTGTACGTTCCTGCCGGAACCCGATCCGCATATGGAAGAGTAAATTGAAAGCCCGCGGTGTAAGCCAGGGCGTCACTTGTAGCCAAGGTCGTGAGACTTTGGATCATTGTCACACGAGATCACATCCAAGGTCTTACGACCTTGGCTACATTTTTGTCGCCCTCGCTAACGCTAGGGGCTACAAAAAAGAACCCGCCAATCCCAGCGGCGGTTTTGTTTAATTCACACACGCCATTTGAGTCTCGCCATGCACGCCCCTAACAAACCCGATTCCGGCACGCCGCATCCGACCGTCGTGACCCACGATAACGTCAAGCAACGCGGCGCGTGGATGGTCTTGCTCGCGGCGTTCTTGGGTTGGATGTTCGATGGGCTCGAGATGGGCATCCATCCGCTGGTCGCGCATCCGGCGCTGAAGGAGTTTTATCACGAGGCCGTGACAGCGGACCCCGCAGCAATGACTGGCATCACGGCCGATGATTACTTCAATCTCTGGAACGGCCGCATCATCGCGCTGTTCTTGGTCGGCGCAGCGCTCGGCGGACTCGTCTTTGGCTGGCTTGGTGATCGGATTGGTCGCGTCAAGGCGATGACGCTGAGCATCGTCTTCTACTCCGGCTTCACCGGACTTTGCTACTTTACGAATGCCGCGTGGCAAATGGGCGGGTTGCGGTTTCTTGCCGCGCTCGGCATGGGCGGAGAATGGTCGCTCGGCGTGGCGCTCGTCATGGAAGCTTGGCCCGCGCAGCATCGCCCCAAGCTCGCCGGGTTGATCGGCGCGGCATCGAACGTGGGGTTCATGCTGATCGGCTTGCTCTCGCCGCTGTTCGGTTCCGACTGGCGAATGATTCTCGTCGCCGGCGCGATGCCCGCGGTGCTGACGTTTTTCATTCGCATCTTTGTGCCTGAAAGCGAAGCGTGGCAATCGGCCGTCGAGGTCGAGGGCAAAGTCAATCCGGTTAAAGAAGTCTTCGGTCACCGTTGGCTTTCGCGCACGCTGCTCGCCGTCGGTCTGGCGGGCGTCGCATTGATCGGCACTTGGTGCACAGTCCAGAACATCCCGCCGTGGGTCAGCAAGATGACCGAGAAGCATTTTGAATCCGAAAATGAAAAGCTCGGTCAAGCCAAGAAGCTGAGCGAGGCGCAATTGGAAGTCGTCAACGCGCGCAAAGCGACAGCCCAAGTTGTCTCGGCGCTCGGCGCGATTGTCGGCTGCTTGATCGCGCCGTTCTTGGGGGCCGTTTTCTCGCGCAAGATCGCCTACTTCATGCTCTGCGCGGGTTCACTGGCCGCGTGTTCGTGGCTCTTCCGCGGCTTCAACCCGACAGAGTTCACGCCGCTGCTGCAATTCGCCATCTTCTGCGCCGGACTGTTCACGGCTTCGTTCTATGGCTGGCTGCCGTTGTATTTGCCCGAGTTGTTCCCCGTCCGCATTCGCGCGACGGGTCAAGGGATCGCCTTCAACTTTGGCCGCGTGTTAGCCGCGGTCGGCGCGCTCTACATCGGCGACCTGACGAATATGTTCAAGGATTATCCCACCGGCGGACTCGCGGGCATGGGTGCGACGCTCGCGTGGGTTTACGCCGTCGGGATGGTGCTGATTCTGTTCGCGCCCGAGACCAAGGGCAAACCGCTGCCGGTGTAATGATCGGCCACCCGATTTTTGCCACGGATCAACACCGATTGAATTTTGATTTCCACTGATCTGAACTTATCATGGAACGAGTTCTGTCAGCTCAATTCTGCTCTTCAGATCAGTGCAAATCCGTGATTCTCATCCGTGGGAATCAGTGGCAAAAACTTTGCTGAGATGTCCAAAAAGCCGTTCTGGACGTTTCAAGAATTTCGGGCCGCGGCGCCGCTTGAGAGCCAGCGGAACTGCCCCGGAGGCCGATCAAACGGAGCGCCGCGCTAGAAAAAAGCAGAAATCCCGGGGGACAGCGAACCCTGCCACCAGTGGGGCGATCGCTGTCACTTCCCAGGATTTCCGTGGCGAACGAGCGGAACTGCCGCAGCGTTTCGTTACGAAATTGATCGGTTTTCCCACGATCAAATATTGACGCGGAACGCGCCAGCGCGTATTCCCTAGATTATGGGAATCCTTCCCGCGAGGACGCTAGAGCAGTGAATAAGGCAGGAGTTTCGAACGATGGCTGACCCCACGACGATTCATTCCGCGGACGTGCGCGCGATCACACGCATCATTGGCGAATGCCGTGAATTGGGTGACGACCCGTTTGTGTGGCGGCAGCATTTCATGGCGAGCCTGGGCCATTTCGTCGGCGCGGATCTGGTGCTTGGCGGTGAAGTTGGCGGGGCAATCTCCGGCAACGTTTGTATTCCCGGCGGGACTGCCTACGGCTTTGAACATGGTTTCAAGCTCGAAGGCTATCAACGACTCGGCGAACTCTATGCCGAAGGTCCGATGAAATCGGAAATGTTCTCCACGGTGATCCAGCGCGTCGCGGCCAAGCCAGGGCACGGCACCACCTTTGCCCGGCACGAGATTCTCTCGGATCGCGTATGGGATCGCGCTTATGACAAGCGGCGAATCTGTGATAGTCTCGGCAACGAGGATTGTCTGCACTCCCTCCACCCGACCGGACGCTCGGACTATTTCGACAGCATCGTGCTCGGCAGCGCCCCGGGCAGGCGGAAATTCAGCACGCGGGAAGTCGCCCTGGTGAAGCTCGTGCATGGCGAAGTTGCGCGGATGGTCGGCGGAGCGCTAGCCGAGTTTCATGAACCCTCGCCATCACAGCTCGCGCCGCGCGTGCGGCAAACGCTGCGCTGTTTTCTCGAAGGCGATGGCGACAAACAGGTCGCCACGCGGCTGGAGCTATCAAAGCACACGGTGAACCAGTACGCCAAGTCGATCTTCGCGCACTTCCACGTCAACAGCCGGCAGGAACTGCTCGCCCGCTGGGTCCGCCGCGGTTGGGGGATTCGCTCGAATTGGGACGCGGCGACCACTGCGCCGCGGTTTGCGGCGGCGGGGTAGAGCAGCACAATCGCTTGTGAGCGAAATATTACTCGACTTATCATTCCTTAAATGCAGATAAGAGTAAATCCCAAGGATCAATTTGAGAGTCGTTGATTACGCACAAATTATTGGGAGTGATCGCCGCATTCTGCGAGGAAAACTCCAGTGCATTTTTATAAGTGTTTAACTCAGGAATTGTTTTCAACCAACGTGTTTTGCTGCGAATGATCAGCACTGCATCGCGGCTCATTGCTTGCCGAACCAATTCAAAGCTGTATTGCTGGCTTGGAACTTTACAGCCTGACTTGAACTGGGTGCTTTTGTACGGAAACCATTCGACAACAGCAAGTTTTTGCGAGAGTTGCTCAATGCATACGTGTTGACGAAGTTTCTTTGTCTTACGTAACCACCAATCACAGCCAGGGTGCAGCTTGTCGCAAAAGTCTGGATTAAAGAAGTAAAACGGCCATTCTGTCTTTTCATGACGCAAATTCTTGAGCAATGCCGCACGAAAGGCTGGATCAGAATGAGACTTGCGATTGCGATAATCATAGCCCGGATTGAGGAGTAGTATGAGCACCTTCGCCGTCGCAACATTCCCCACATAAGGCTCCGGGATTACCTGGGTTGTTTGAATTTTGAATGGGCTTCTATTCTTGAACTTCACGTTGTGCTTTTTTATAGCAGGCTCATCACTACGAAGAACAAATGGTGATTCTATTGGTAGTTTTCGCCACGGGTTTTCAATATCCGCCGATCGATGACTGAGCTGAGTTGTAGCCTTAGCCGCCAGCTCTTTCAATTTTTCTGTAGACTTAGCAAACGAGTCAGACCACCGACGATCATCTTCAAGCTCTGCCAAAATCCAAGCAGCAACTTCCTCCTGCTCAGCATCCGTCAGTTTGCGAATTTCGGCAAAGGCTTGATCTAGCAAGGATGACATAATTTTCTCTCTCAATAATTGAGGATAAATCAATCTGTATAAATTCTATCACGAATTTATTTTCCAACCCGCGTCAATTCAACCTTCTCATTCGACGTCGTTTTCACCCCTTGCAGCTTCTGCGCATTCGGCGTGAGTTGAAAGACGCATGACCCGACGCGCAGCACTGGCACCTTGTTGATTGTTACAGCGCTCCATTTCTTGTCCGCCGAGCCCGCGTCGCTATTCACAAATGTGCCGTCGTCTTTGAATTCCCAATTTGCATGATAGGGAGTGCCGAGCACGACAAATGCCCACTTGCCGCCGACCAACATTTTCTTGGCCGCGATGAACACGGGGTCTTCGGCCGCGGGTGCTTTCAGATTGTTCAATTTGATCTGCTCGATCGCTCCGCGAATCGCCAGCGCGCCGTCGAGGTTCCCTTTCTTGGTTTCGGCATCAAGGAGCTTCTGCAAATCGGCGACGAGCTTGTTTTTGATCGCCAGTTCTTCGGCTTGAAACTTTTTCCGCGCCTTCTCGACGTCCTGGTCCGCGTCGGACATCAGTTTCCGAACATTGGCGGGGAATTCCACCGCTTTGGCCGACGGATCAGCCGCTTGAGCCAAGCCCGCAGCGCAGCAAAGCACGAACCAGAGACGAAACATGGCGATTCCCCGCAATTTTGGAAAATTTGAGCTCACTTCCCCTGTTTGCTACCGTATGGAAGCCGCGGGAGCCTGTCAATTTTTTGAGGTCAGCCTACGATTGCCTATTGATCGGTTGGCTAGGACTCAATACAATTGTTTAAGACGCGCGTTTACCTTCCTCTTTCGGCTCGGGCAGTTCCATGTTCTGGATCGCGTGGCGGATGCTGGTCGGCAACCCAGGCAAGTACCTGGGCATTGTCATGGGCGTGGCATTTGCCGCGTTTCTCATCGCGCAGCAAGCCAGCGTCTTCGTCGGCTTGATCAATCTCACGTCGAGTCAAATCCGCGACGTGCGCGGCGTCGATTTTTGGGTCTGCAATCCGGGCGTGAAGTTCGTCGACGACAATCTGCCGATGACCAACACATCGCTCGGTCGCATTCGCGGCGTCTCGGGCGTCGAATGGGCGGTGCCGCTATTCAAAGGACTCGGCCGCGCGCGGATGCCTGATGGCACTGACCAACAGATGATCATCCTCGGGCTCGACGACGGCAGTTATGTGGGCGCGCCGCGGCCCGAGGATTTTTTCTTAGGCCGTCTCGATGACCTCCGCGAATCGGACGCCGTGATCGTGGACGACGCGGGCTACAAACAGATGTGGCCGGGCGAACCGTTTCAGCGCGGCAAGATCCTCGAGATGAACGACCGCCGCGCGGTGGTCGTCGGTGTCTGTAAGGCGGGGCGGACGTTCCAGACATTCCCGATCGTCTACACGCGCTTCAGCAATGCGATTCAGTATGTCCCCGGCGAACGGCGCACGCTGACCTTTGTCCTTGGCAAAGCCAAGGAAGGGCGCGACGTGCAAGAGGTCTGCAACGAGATCAAAAGCCAAACGATGCTCGCCGCGTATCCGCATCAAGACTTCGTCTGGATGACGATCATGTACTTCCTGAAGAACACGGGCATCCCGTTCAACTTCGGCCTGATGGTCGTGATGGGTTTCATCGTCGGCGCGGCGGTGTCGGGGATGCTCTTCTACATCTTTGTCAGCGACAATATACGCCAATTTGGCGCGCTCAAGGCGATGGGCATGAGCAATATCCGCATCTTGACGATGGTCTGCTTCCAGGCGCTGATTGTCGGGGCCTTTGGCTACGGCATCGGCGTCGGCGGCGCGGCGTTCGTCGGGCATTTGATGCGCGGGTCAACGAAGCTCGCGTTTTTGATGACGTGGCATATTCCGTTGATTACGCTGGCACTGACGATGATGATCATCGTGCTCGCGAGTTTGTTCAGCTTGTGGCGCGTACTCCGGGTGGAACCGGCGATCGTGTTCAAGGGGTAGTTTTTTTGTAGCCCGTAGCGTTAGCGAGGGCGACAAAAAACGTCGAATTTTAACCCGAAGCGTAAGCGAGGCAAAGTGGACGACGAACCTTGTATGTATTGACGAATGCTCCGAGGGGATAAACCCCTGGGCTTTGCGAAAACAAGAATTTTCCCAGCGCCCAACGACCAGCGATCAGAACCATGGCTAACCCTTACGCCCCGCCGAAACACACCGCCATCGCCGCCCCCAGCGGCGACATGGCCGTGGTGTGCCGCGGCGTGACCAAGGAATTCGGCACCGGCGGCGCGCGGGTCATGGCGCTCCGTGGCGTCGATCTCGATGTGCCGTACGGCGAGTTGTGCCTGCTCGTTGGTGAGAGCGGCTGCGGCAAGACGACCTTGCTCTCGGTCATCGCCGGGATCCTCGATCCAACGGCGGGCGAGGTCAGCGTCCTCGGCACCGACATCGCGCGGCTGCGCGGCCGGCACAAAGTCAACTTCCGCGGCAAGCACCTCGGCTTTGTCTTTCAACAGTACAACCTGCTCCCGTCGCTCACCGCCGCCGAGAACGCCGCAATCCCCCTGATTATTCTGGGCCACGCGCGCGGCAAAGCCGTCGCCCAGGCCAAGGACATCCTCGACCAGATGGGGATGGGCAAGCGGGTCAATGCGCTGCCGAGTGAACTCTCGGGCGGGCAACAACAGCGCGTCGCGATCGCGCGGGCTCTCGTGCACAATCCGTCGATCATCATCTGCGATGAGCCGACCGCCGCGCTTGATGCCGAGAACGGCCAGCGGATCATGGAGATCCTCGCGCAGGTCGCGGTGCAAGCCGACCGCGCGGTGATCGTCGTGACGCACGACAACCGGATTTTCAAATTCGGCGACCGGATCGCGCACATGGAAGACGGCCGTGTTGATTCGATCATGAACAAGGACCAGATCCGCAAAGAATACGGCGAACGGAATTCCCACTTCGCCGAGTAACGAAACCTTCACTCAGTAGCAACTTCCGATGATGCAGTTCTTTATCAAGTACGTCTTGCCGCTAGCCGTGGTCGGTTTGCTCGCGTTCATGGTGTTCCATGTCGCGACGACCAAGCCCAAGGTGGAGCAAACGAAGCCGCCGATCCAACCGCCCAAGACGGAGTTCGCCGCGACCGTCGCTGGCACCGGCATGATTGAAGCCAAGTTCGAAAACATCTCCGTCGGCACGCCCGTCCCGGGTATTGTCATGGATGTGTACGTCGAAGTGGGTCAGGAAGTGAAGAAGGGGGACAAGCTCTTCAAGATCGACGACCGCGACTTGGTCGCCGAACTCGAAGTGCAAAAGAAGAACCAAGCTGCGATGGAAGCCGACTATGCGCGCTTGCAGAAGCTGCCTCGCAATGAGCAGATACCAGTGACCCAAGCGGTTGTTGCCGAGGCCAGGGCGGTGTTGGACCAACGTAACGATGAACTAACTCGCTCCGAGAAACTCGTGCAAAGCCGAGCCATTTCCGCACAAGACCTGATTACAAGCCGTCAAGCGGCGCTCGTCGCGCAAGCCCAATTGCAGAAGGCGCAAGCCGAATTGACGCGGCAACAAGCTGACGTCATCACCTGGGAATACGAACTCCAAGGCGCGCAAGCGCTTGTCAACAAAGCCGCGGCGCAGGTCAAGCAAATTGAAACGCAAATCGCCCGCACCGAGGTCACGGCGCTGGCCGACGGGCAAGTCCTGCAAGTCAACGTCCGCCCCGGCCAGTTCGCCGCCGCCCCGTCGAGCGAACCGCTGATCATCTTGGGCAACATCACAACGTTGAACGTCCGCGCCGATATCGACGAGCACGACATCCCGCGCGTGCCGAAATTCATCCGCGGCAATCCGGCCAACCCGCCAGCGTTTGCCCGACTCAAGGGCGAGACGCTCGACAAGTACCCGCTGACGTTTATTCGCGCCGAGCCGTATGTCGTGCCAAAGAAATCGCTGACGGGTCTGAACACCGAACGCGTCGACACGCGGGTGCTGCAATTGATCTTTGAAGTCGACCGCAGCGGTCGCGATCTGTATGTCGGCCAGCAAGTGGATATTTTTATCGACGCCGGCAAGGGGAACACACCGGCGCATCCAGGCGGTGAGCAAGCGGCACCGGCAACACCGGTGTCAACGGTGGCTGCACCGATGCCGATGGCGAAGTGAGTTCCGCTTAGCCGGACCGTCCACGGCCGGCATTTCTGCTTTGACTGTGGACTCGGCAACTGTGATGCGTTCAAATTCGTGAAGTCGAGCGCTTGCTCTATCCCATCCGGGGACTTACGTCCCCGGCTCAGAGATTCTGACTCCTAACTTCTAACTCCTACATTCTCATCCCATGAACGTCCTCATCTGCTACTACAGCACCTACGGCAATGTCTACAAGATGGCGCAACTCGTCGGCGAGGGCGTCTCAAGTGTCCCCGGCGCGGTGCCGGTGATTCGGACGGTGCCGGAGTTGATTCCGGCCGAGGTGATCGCGAAGCGCGACGACATGAAAGCGGGCCGCGAACTGCAAAAGGACGTGCCGCTGGTGACCATGGACGATTTTGCCAATGCCGGCGCTGTCGCCTTCGGCACGCCGACGCGGTTCGGCAATGTCTCGTCGCAGTTGAAAAACCAAATCGATCAATTGACCAGTCTCTGGCTCAAAGGTGCCTTCGAAGGGAAGCCGGCCGGCTGCTTTGTCTCGACTGGCAGCTTGCACGGTGGGCAAGAAACGACGTGCCTCACGCTCATGGCCCCGCTCCTGCATCTCGGCTTCGTCGTCGCCGGCGTGCCGTACTCGACGCCGGAGCTTTTCACGACCACCGGCGGCGGGTCGCCTTACGGCGCTGGCCACATCGCCGGCGGCAACAACCAGCGCGACATCGATCCGCAAGAAGCGGCAATCTGCCGCGCGCTGGGGAAACGTCTGGCGGAGTTGGGACTAAAACTGCAGAAGTGATCGGTGGACCGTGAGCGGCGAAAGTTGCCTGTTTAGCGGCGACTCGAAGAGGAGCGTTTCAATCGTCCGCAGACACGCGATCGTTTCGCCGCAACTCCGTCGACGAAACATCGCGGCGATATTCGGCCTCCGGCACTTCGTCGCACAACGCGGCGAGAGCAGCCGGCAGTTGCAGACGATCCACTGTCGCGAAACTGCCGCTGGAATTGACTCGCCCAAAGACCAGGAACCGGCACCCGGCCACGGCGATCGCTTCGATCGCGCGGACCATCACCGCGACCTGATTCCCGTAATACCGCGGCTCGCCGATCCGGCGGATCGTGTCGGCCCCAACGACGAAGGTCGCGCGCGGAAAGAGCCGTGCCTTCTCGGCAAATGTTGGAGCCGTGGTCAAAAGCACTCGCGCGGGGTCAGAAAACTGGCGAAGGCGCTGATCGATCTCCAGAAAATCTAGCGGCGGTTTATCGACGTTGCGTACCGCGATCTCGTAGTGCACCGGCTTGCCCGTACGCGCTTCGGCGATGGCCGCCATTTCCCGATGCCCGTCGTGCCGCGGAGCAAACGAACCGGGGAACACGAGCAAGTTTTCGCAGGCCCCTGCTGGCAATACCTCATAGCCCACGAGTCTATCTCGATTTTTTCGGATGACGATCGGCTCTGGCAATAAGATTCTCGACAGCGCATGGGAAGCTTGGAAGAACGAGTTTTTTATCGTTTCGCCCGGGAGCAAATCCAACGGCAACGCATATGTCTTTCTGACTTCCGGTAATGCCGTGGCCAACAAACAGAGCAGCAAATCGGCGGCTAAGCGTTCTTCTTCGCCGCGTGTCCGTTTGTCTTTCGTCAAAGTCAACGACAACGAACAGGTGGTGTCCGCAGTCTGCAAAGCCACGTGAATCCGATGCTCGCCGCGTTTCGGTCGGTCACTGGCGAGGCTCGCAGTGCAAGCCAAACCAACAGCGTTCTTCGCGTCTTGACCGGCATAAGCCCGTGCTTGTTGAAACGCGGCCATCGCCATTTGCCGCGCGGTGAGTTCGCTGCAAGCTTGCTCTGGAGCCTTGCCCAAGAGTTCCTTCAACGCTGCTTCGCCATACGGTACACCGGCCGCGAGCAAGATTTTCGACCCGCCGGGAATCGTGAGCAAATCGCTGATCGCCAGCGACCCCCCGCCGGTGACTTGGAGCACCAACTGCAACGGCGCAGCGTGCAACTTCTGAATAAGTTCGCGGCGCTGGTCCGAAGTGGCGGGCATGTGGTAAGAACAGAATCTTTACTGAATCATCTCCCCTCGATACTGCGCATCAAGGGGCTTGGGTTGGCGCTGAAATACTTGAACGTGAATTTGGAAGCAGCACTTCGTCTTTGACTTTTCTTCCCGAATCCCCAACCCCCAATCCCGAATCCCAGCCTACTTCCCCTGCCGCGAGCGAAATTGGCGGCTAGCGTTTTGCAGGATCTTCCGCTCTTCCTTGGTCAAACTCGCTTCGCCGGTCGCGCTGATCTTGGCCAAGATTTCATCGACGCGCGACGAAAGATCCTCGTCCCAATCCGGCTCGTCATCATCCTCCGTCGAAGGACGATGCAGCCGAACTCGCGGGCCGTTGACCGTTTTCCATTGGCGTTGCAGCCAGCCCAACGGCACCAGATCGCCGAGGCACCAATTCGTTTTGAAAAAGAGAAAGCCCGAGGCCGCGCCGGCCAAGTGGCAAGCGTACGCGACGTTGCCGGACGAGTTGCGGCCCAGCATGCCCATGATGTCGTAGCCAAGCGTGATGACGCCCACGATCCAGGCAGGCATCGGGATGATCATCGAAAACAAGAGCTGCCGATGCGGGTCTTTCAACACCGAATACACAAAGACGGCCACGATCGCACCCGACGCGCCGATGCAACGTACGTCCGCGGGGCTCAGATTCGCTCCGGGAGTATGCGGAAACCAAGGTTGCTGGGCAATCACCCAGCCTAAGCCGGCCAGCACCATACTGCCGAGGTAGAACTGCCAGAAGCGCGTCTTGGAGTAAAGGCGGCCTTCGACATAGCTGCCAAAGAAGTACAGCGTCACCATATTCATGACCAAGTGCACCAAGCTCGAGCTGTCATGAAGCCAGCCATAGGTCAGCAACTGATACACTTGCCAGGGCTTTGCAAAGAGATCGCCTCGGAGTGCGCCATATTCTTGCAGCCGCTCGCTGCTCATCAGATCGAGCAGATAGATCGCGACGTTGATCACAATGATCGTCGCCACGGCCGACCATTCGCCGCCGAGCTGCAGCCCGCGAGGTTCTTCGCGCACATAATCGCGATCGTACAATCCCATAGTTTCGTCTCGTTCGTCCAATTCCGGCCGTTCACTGCAGTAATCCCTGTCCCTCTATTTTAGCTGATCGTTACAGCGAAGTAGAGAGGAATGCGCGGGCGGGAAATACCAGGGTTCCCCTCAAAGCCCAGGGGTTCACCCCCTGGGATCTGCTTTTCGCTCATCAAACTTTCACGCTAGCGGCGACCATCGCAGCCGCGCGACCGTGGCGGCAATCCGCTCGAGTGCCGTGTCGATGTCCCGCTCGTTCGTCATCGCCCCCCAGCTAAAGCGGAGGCTGCTCTCGACTTCTTCCGTCGAAAGGTGCATCGCCAGCAACACCGGCGACGGCTCACTCGACCCGCTCGCACAGGCCGAACCCGTCGCGCATTGGACGCCGGCGAAATCGAGCGCCAGGACCAGTTTCTGCCGATCCAGGCCCAGAAACGCCGCGTTCGTCGTCTGCGGCAAGCGTTCCGCGTCGCCGCCGTGAATCACCACCGGCGCGCAGCGCTCGCGCAAGTCGGCTTCGAAACGGTGCTGCAAGGCGCGCATCCTAGCGACGCGTTCCGTTTGCGATTCGACGGCAATT
>JBGSSS010000162.1:0-24382 GCA_041736895.1 Pirellulales bacterium | reverse complement strand
CGACGGGCTTGCGCGCGGACACGGAGTATCAATTGCTCCGCATCGCCCAGGAAGCAATCTCCAACGCCGCGCGGCACGCCGACGCGCGCACGATCGAGCTCCGCCTCGCGACGCAGCGCGGCAAAACGGTCCTCACGATTGCGGACGACGGCGCGGGCTTCGATCAAGCAAACGGAGAAGCGTCCGCGAGTGATCAGTTCGGACTCGTTGGCATGCGCGAACGCGCGAAACAGATCGGAGCGCAGTTCCACTGCCGTAGCCAGCCAGGGCAGGGGACGATGATCGAGATTGTGCTGCCGGCAAAATAATTCGCTATGACGCAAGCGTGTTGGGTAAGTTAATGTACCCAACATGCTTGCATCATAGCGAGTGAAATTGATTCACAGAAATCCATGACGAACCCCGAAAAAATTCGCATCATCTGCGCCGATGATCACCCGCTGGTCCGCAAGGGTCTCGCGGCCATCATTGCCGGGGAGTCTGATCTCGAATTGGTCGCCGAGGCGCAGAACGGACGCGAGGCGATTGAGCTTTATCGCCGCTGGCAGCCTGATGTCTTGCTCATGGATCTGCGCATGCACGAGATCGACGGCATCACGGCGACGCGGACGATCCTGGCCGAGTTTCCCGAGGCGAAAATCCTGGCCCTGACCAGTTACGACGGCGATCAAGATTTGTTTCAAGCCCTCGAAGCCGGCGTGCGCGGGTACTTGCTCAAGGAAACGCTGCATGCCGAAATCATCCAGGCGATTCGGAATGTGCAATCCGGAAGGAAGCTCGTTCCCTCAGACATGGCGCCGCGCGACGAACCAGCACAGCGCAGCCCATCGGCACTGCGCAGCGCACTCACCCCGCGTGAGATCGAGGTTCTCAAGCACGTGGCGCAGGGCCTTTCGAACAAAGAGATCGGCACGTTGCTCGGCACGGCCGCGGGGACGGTGAAGATTCATGTGCAGAATATCTTGGAGAAACTCCAAGCGGCGGATCGGACCCAGGCGGTGACGATTGCGCTCAGACGCGGGATTGTGCATTTGTAAGGCACGGCTCTTCCAAAACGCGTCATCCCCGGAATAATCTGGTTTGGCTCCCTCCCCTTGATGGCATTGGTAATTTTCACATCTTGGTTTGCCAATTCGCGCTGCGTCAAAAAGCGGCACTCAAAGTGGCCTGCTCGCCCCGCGAGCAGGGAAAACCGTTGCGCTAGCTCACGCGTTGACTTGGATACGACGTCGCGCCAGGTTCCTTCTCACGGGGTGAGAAGGCCACTTTGGAGGCGGCTGCGTCGGTTCAACGTTTTTAGGAATGGAAAAAAACCAGGATATCGGAAGTTCCAATAAACAATGGAAACTGGTGTAGATACCAATGACGCGGCGCGGGGAGGGGACCAGACAGGGTATTTAGAGTTGGAACGTTTTTTTCTACTTTGGCGTCTTTCACGCGTCCCGCATGCCCGCCGATGCCATCGGCGGCTTTGTTCATTTACTCAACCACAAACCGCTCCGGCACCGGTTTCTTCTTAAAGAAATTCTGCAACCTCTCCATCGCCAGATAAACCACCGGCGTGGTGTAGAGCGTCAGCATCTGGCTAAAGATGAGTCCGCCGACGATCGCGATGCCGAGCGGCTGGCGCATTTCGGACCCGGCGCCGGTCCCCATCGCCAGCGGCAGCCCGCCGAGCAGCGCCGCCATCGTCGTCATCGTGATCGGGCGGAAGCGGAGGATGCAGGCTTGGTAAATCGATTCTTCGGAACTCATCCCGTGCGTCCGCTCGGCTTCGAGGGCGAAGTCGATCATCATGATTGCGTTTTTCTTGACGATCCCGATCAGCAAAATGATGCCGATCAGCGACATCACATTCAACTCGCTGCCGCAAATCAAGAGCGCGAGCAAGGCCCCCACGCCCGCCGAGGGGAGCGTCGAGAGAATCGTGATCGGGTGGATGTAACTTTCGTAGAGAATCCCGAGCACGATGTACACGGCGACGAGCGCCGCGAGGATCAGCAGGGGTTGGTCGTCCGTGGAAGCGCGAAACGCTTGCGCCGCGCCTTGAAAGCTGCCTTGCATATTCTGCGGCATGCCGATGTCGAGCTGGGCTTGCTCGATGTCCGCAACGACCTGCCCGAGCGACGTGCCGGGGAGCAAGTTGAAGGAAAACGTGACGCAGGGGAACTGCCCGTAGTGATTTACCGAGAGCGACGTCGTGGACTCGTCCGTGGCGGCGATCGCGCTCAAGGGGATTTGCGAATTGTTCTTGCCGGGAACGTAGACGTAACGGAGGCTGTCCGGGTTGTTGCGGAATTCTTGCTCGACCTCCATGACGACGCGGAATTGGTTGAGGGGCGTGTACATGGTCGAGACCTGGCGCTGGCCGAACGCGTCGTAGAGCGCGTCGTCAACGGCTTGCATTTTGATGCCGAGCTGCTCGGCGCGCTGGCGATCGACATCCAGCCCGACCCGCAAGCCCCGGTTGAGCTGATCGCTATTGGCGTCGGCGACCCCGGGGATTTGCCGGAGTTTTTCGAGCAGCTTCGGCGTCCACTCGTTGATGTCCCGGAGACTGTCGCTGCGGAGCGTGTATTGATACTGCGCGCTGCTGGCCTTGCCGCCGATGCGGAGATCTTGGGTCGATTGCAGGATCAGCGTCGCGCCGGATTCCGTGGAAAGCCGTTTGCGCAAGCGCGCGATGACCTGGTCGGCGCTCATTTGGCGTTCGGCCATCGGCTTGAGCGAGCAGAACATGCGCGCGGTGTTGAGGGAGCCGCCAAAGCCGCCACCCGTGTAAGCAACGACGCTTTCGACGGCCTGATCTTCGCCGATGATCTTGATGAACTTCTCGGTGAGTTTCTGCATCGCCTGGAACGAGATGTTCTGGTCCGCTTGCAAGTTGCCGACCAAGCGGCCGGTATCTTGTTGCGGGAAGAATCCCTTGGGCACGACGACATACAGATAAACGGTCAGCGCGACCGTGATCAGCGTGACGAGCATCGTGAAGAACTGATGCCGCAAGACCCAGCGGAGCGAATGATCGTACCCGGCTAGGATCCAATCGAAGACGCGTTCGCTCGCGCGGTAAAGCTTGCCGCGCTTCGCCGGGTCGTTTTTCTTGAGCAGGTACGCGCACATCATCGGCGTTGTGGTGAGCGAGATAACCAGCGAAACGCCGATCGCGACCGAGAGCGTGACGGCAAACTCGCGGAACAACCGGCCGATGATCCCGCCCATCAGGAGGATCGGAATAAACACGGCGACCAGCGAAACGCTGATCGAAAGGACGGTGAAGCCGATCTCGCGGGCACCCTTAAAAGCCGCTTGCCGAGGCGTCATGCCTTCTTCCAAGTGCCGCGAAATATTTTCGATCACGACAATCGCATCGTCCACGACGAAGCCCGTCGCGATCGTCAGCGCCATCAGCGAAAGGTTGTCGATGCTGTACCCGGCAAGGTACATGAACCCAAACGTCCCGACCAGCGAGACGGGCACGGCGATGCTGGGGATGAAGGTCGCCCGCGCGTCGCGCAGGAAAACGAAGACGACTAGGATGACCAAAAAGATCGATAAAACCAGGGTAAATTCGACATCATGCACCGATTCGCGAATCGTCGCCGTGCGGTCGAGAGAAACATGGAGCTGAATATTCGCGGGGATTTCCGCCTTGAGTTGGGGGAGTAATGAATAGATGCGGTCAACGGTATCGATAATGTTCGCATCCGGCTGCTTGTAGATGATCAAGGAGATCGCGGGTTCTCCTTTGTAGTAACCTGCGGCACGGAGATCCTCGACCGAATCGCTCACCGTCGCGACATCGCCGATCCGAATCGCGGCGCCGTTGCGATACGTGACGATGATCGACCGATACTCATCGGCTTTGAACAATTGGTCCGACGTGCTTAGGCTCACTTGCGTTTCGTTGTCCGAGATCACGCCCTTGGGCCGGTTGGCATTCGCCGAGTTGAGCGCGCGGCGGATATCGTCCAGGCCGAGGCCATAACTGTGCAGGATGGTCGGGTTGACACTCACGCGCACGGCGGGCGAGGACCCGCCCCCGATTCGAACTTGGCCGACGCCGTCGACTTGCGATAACCGTTGTTGGATGATTGTGGCTCCGGCTTCGTAGATGCTGGACATCGGATAGGTTTCCGAAGTCATCGCCAAGATCATAATGGGGGCATCGGCCGGATTAATTTTGCGGTAGCTGGGATTGTTGGGCAGGTTCGACGGCAGTTGGCTGCGCGCGGCGTTGATCGCAGCTTGCACGTCGCGCGAGGCAGCGTCGATGTCGCGATTCAGGTCGAACTGCAGCGTGATCGACGTCGAGCCAAGCGTACTCGTCGACGTCATCTCAGTGATGCCGGCGATCCGGCCGAGTTGCCGCTCCAACGGCGTCGCCACGGCCGACGCCATCGTCTCGGGATTCGCGCCGGGCAGCGACGCCGAGACGCTGATCGTCGGAAATTCGACCTGCGGCAGCGGCGAAACGGGCAGCATGAAATAGCTGAGCGCGCCGGCCAGCGTGATCGCCACGGTCAAGAGCGTCGTGCCGACGGGCCGGCGGATGAACGGCGCGGAGAGACTCATCGGACCTCCGTCAATTCCGCGCGCTCTTCATCGGCGTCGTATTCCTCTTCCTCTTCTTCGGCATTGGCCGGATTGTATTCCGTGCGCAAACCTAGATACCCCGCGAGCTGATCGAACGCCAGATAAATCACCGGTGTGGTCTAGAGCGTCAGGATCTGGCTAAAGATCAACCCGCCGATGATAGTGATCCCGAGCGGCTGCCGCAGTTCTGACCCAATGCCGCCGCCGAGCGCGAGCGGCACGCCGCCAAACAGCGCGGCCATCGTGGTCATCATGATGGGACGGAAACGGAGCAAGCACGCTTCGTAGATCGCTTCCTCCGGCGACATCCCTTGTTCGCGCTGCGCTTCGAGCGCAAAGTCGATCATCATGATCGCATTCTTCTTGACGATCCCGATCAGCAAGATGATCCCGATCAGCGCGATGACGCTGAGGTCCGTGTTGCAGATCAATAGCGCCAAGATCGCGCCGACGCCGGCCGAAGGAAGCGTCGAAAGGATCGTGATCGGATGGATATAACTTTCGTAAAGAATGCCCAGGACGATGTAGACAGTGATCAACGCGGCGAGAATCAGCAGCGGCGAGTTTTCGAGCGACGAGCGGAACACGGCGGCGGTCCCTTGGAACGCGGCTTGGATACTCGCCGGCATGCCCAGCTCTTGCCGCGCGCTGTTGATCGCCTCGACCGCTTCGCCGAGCGAGACATTTGGCGCGAGGTTGAACGAAATCGTTGTGACGGGGAACTGGCCCTGGTGATTGATCGAGAGGGCTGTTTTCTGCCGCTCGAGGGTCGTGAAACTGCTCAGTGGCACCGATTTGCCGGAGCCCGTGCGAACGTAGATGTAGTCGAGATCGCTCGCCTGGTCGCGGAACTCAGGCTGCACTTCGAGCACGACATGGTACTGGTTCAACTGCGTGAACATCGTCGAAATTTGCCGCTGGCCGAAGGCGTTGTAGAGCGCGTCGTCGATCATCAGCGGCGTGATGCCGAGGCGCGAGGTCGTATCGCGATCGATCACGAGATGCAGCTTTTGCCCTTCATTCTGCTGATCGCTGGCGACGTCGCGGAGCTCCGGCAGCGTCTTGAGTCGCTCGACCATGCGCGGAGTCCATTCGTCGAGCTCGGCTTGATCGGGGTCTTCCATGCTGTATTGATACTGCGTTCGGCTGACGCGCGATTCGACGGTCAGATCCTGGATCGGCTGCATAAAGAGCGTGATGCCGGCGACCTTTTCAAGCTTTGGCTGCAACCGGCGAATCACGTCGCTCGCGCTGATTTTTCGTTCGTCGAGCGGCTTCAAGTTGATCTGAATACGGCCGCTGTTCAACGTGATGTTGGTCCCGTCGATGCCGATGAACGAGGAAAGGCTCTCGACCGCCGGGTCTTTTAGTACCACATGCGCGAGCTCTTGCTGGCGCTGCGACATCGCGGCGAATGAGATGTTCTGCGGCGCTTCGGAAATGCCGAGAATAACGCCGGTGTCTTGGACCGGGAAGAAACCCTTTGGCACGATGTAATACAACCAGACCGTCGCGACGCAAGTGCCGATCGCGACCAACAACGTCGTCGTGCGATGCCGCAGAACGACAGTAAGCGTCTTGCCATAAAACTTGATGACGCTTTCGAAGCCGCGTTCGGAAAGTTGGTAGAGCCAGCCTTGTTCCGACGCCGGTTTGTGGCGAAGCATCTTGGCGCACATCATCGGCGTGAGCGTCAGCGAGACGACGGCCGAGACCAGAATCGTGACACTGAGCGTGACGGCGAACTCGCGAAACAATCGCCCGACGATGTCGCCCATGAACAACAGCGGAATCAACACGGCGATCAGCGAGACGCTGAGCGAAACGATCGTAAAGCCGATCTGGGCGGAACCTTTGAGGGCCGCTTGCAGCGGCGATTCGCCTTCTTCAATGTACCGCGAGATATTTTCGATCATCACGATCGCATCGTCGACGACGAACCCAGTCGAGATCGTGAGCGCCATCAACGTCAGATTGTTCAGACTGTACCCCAGCATGTACATCACGGCGAACGTCCCGACCAACGACAGCGGCACGGCGACGCTGGGGATGATCGTCGCTGGAATGTTGCGGAGGAACATGAAGATCACAAGCACGACAAGCCCGATCGTCAGCATCAGCTCGAACTGCACATCGTGCACCGACGCGCGAATCGTCGCCGTGCGGTCGGTGACGATCTGGAGCGAGATCGACGGCGGGAGCGAGGCTTGCAACTGCGGGAGCAAGGCTTTGACCCGCTCCGAGACGTCGATGATGTTCGCGCCGGGCTGGCGTTGGATATTCAGAATCACCGCCGGCGTTTCGTTGACCCAGGCCGCTTGGCGTTGGTTTTCGGCATCGTCGAGAATCGTCGCCACGTCCGACAGAAACACCGGCGAGTTGTTGCGATACGCGATGACCAGTTTCTTGTATTCGGCGCTCGTTAGCAGTTGATCGTTGGCTCCGATGGTAAAAGCTTCGCGCTTCCCATCGAAGCTTCCCTTGGCTTGGTTGACGCTCGCGGCAGCGACGGCGGCGCGGACGTCTTCGGACGTCATCTGCAACGCCGAGAGCATCGTCGGATTGATTTGAATCCGCACGGCCGGTTTCTTGCCGCCGCTGATGCTGACCAGCCCCACGCCCGAGAGCTGCGAAATCTTTTGCGCCAACCGCGTGTCAGCCAGGTCTTGCACCCGCGGCAGCGGCAGCGTTTCTGACGTTAGCGCCAGCGTTAGGATCGGCGAATCGGCCGGGTTGGTCTTGCTATAAATCGGCGGGTTCGGCAGATCGCGCGGAAGAAAGTTGTTCGCCGAATTGATCGCCGCTTGGACCTGTTGCTCGGCGATGTCGATGTTGAGTTCGAGCGAGAATTGGAGCGTGATTACGGAACTTCCCTCGGAGCTCGTCGAGGTCATTTGGCTGAGGCCAGGGATCTGCCCGAACTGGCGTTCGAGCGGCGCAGTGATGTTCGTGACGACAACTTCGGGGCTCGCGCCGGGATAGAACGTCATGACCTGGATCGTCGGGTAGTCAACCTGCGGCAGCGCGCTGACCGGCAACTGGCGATAGGCGACCCAGCCGACGAGCATCGTCGCCACCATGAACAACACCGTGGCGACCGGCCGGAGGATGAACGGACGGCTGATGTTCATGTGGCATCCTTCGCGGCGGCGGGTTTGCCGCGCCCTGCTCCCGGCATGTCGGTGTTGACCTTGCTGCCGGGCTTGAGCTTGTCGATGCCGTCGATGACGACCAGATCATTCGCTTCGAGACCCGACTCGATGGCCGTGGTGTCGCCTTCGGTGGGGCCGGTTTTGACTTCGCGCACGGCGACGGTTTTGTCTTTGTTGACGATGTAGACAAATTCGGACGAAGGTCCCGTTTGCACCGCCGCCGCCGGGACGAGAATCGTATCGCGGCGCGTGTCGAGCAGCAGCCGCACATTGACGAACTGATTGGGGTAAAGAAGTTGCTCCTTGTTGTCGAAGCGCGCTCGGAGCATGACGGTGCCGGTGGTCGGATCGACTTGGTTGTCGATGGCCAGCAGTGTGCCCGAATCGAGCTTCGTTTTCAAACTCTTGTCGTAAGCGTCGACGGCCAGCGTCTTGCCGGCGTTGAGCTGTTTTTGCACGCGGTTGATCGAGTCTTGCGGGATCGCGAAGAGCACGGTGATCGGCGTGAGTTGCGTGATCACGGCCAGGCCTATCGGTTCGTTCACGCGAATCATGTTCCCCTGGTCGATCTTGCGGAGGCTGATCTTGCCGGTGATGGGAGCAATGATGTCGCAGAATTTAACATTCAACGCGGCGTCATCGACCTTGGCTTGATCCGTTTTGACGAGCGCTTCGAGTTCTTTGATCACCGTGGCTTGCGTGTCGAGATCTTGCTTGGCAATGGCGTTCGATTTGATCAAGTTCAGATTGCGGTTCTGAATCGCGACGGCGTTGGCGAGCGTTGCTTCGTCTTTGAGTTTTTGCGTTTCGGCTTGTTCGAGCACGATCTTGTAAGGCCGGGGATCGATCTGAAAGAGGAGCTGCCCCTCTTCGACGATGCTTCCTTCTTGGAATGCCACCTTGATCAATTCGCCATCGACGCGGCTGCGTAGTGTCACGGTCTTCAACGGCGTCACGGTGCCGAGCCCCATCAAGAACAGATCCATCTCGCCGCGCCGCGCGGTCGCCGTGCCGACGGGAATTGGCGGCGGCTCTTTGCCCCCGGCTTCTTTGCGGCCGCCGACGAAGTTGTCATAAGCTTTGAGCCAATACGGTTTCGTCCAGTACAGCCCGAACGCCAGCGCGGCCGCGAGCACGGTGTAGATCGTGTAACGCAAGAGCGGTGTCGGACGAGACGCGGGCGAGGCAAGCGGATGCTGCGCCGGTTCGCGCTCAGGTTTCGCGCGCGGGGCAGGGGAGTCTACTTCGGGGGGGATGATCGTGGCCATATGTCACATGTGACGAGAGTTCGTGGGTCAAGTGAAAAAGTCGTTTAGCGGCGACTCGAAGAGGAGCGTTCCTCGCGTCACGGAGATTGTCGCTCGCGCAGCCGCGCAGTGGACGCTCAAACATACAACGCTCCGCAGCGCTCTGCATCACGCTTTATTGTGCAAGCAATGCGGATTTGGCGACACTGCCGAACGGCATAGAGCGGCGCATGAAAATGCCGCAGATCCCCTCGGACTTGCGGTGATTGGTGTGCAATTTTGTCGTGGTCGCGAGAAGGGCATTAGCCGCGCGAACAACAGAGCTGTAAGCCAATCTTTTTCAGCGCCAATCCAAGCCTGCGGATGGTATGCCCATCCGTAGGGGAGAACGCGGATAAAAAGATTTAGGGCCTATCCTACAACCGATTCTCCAAAGAAATGCAAATGATAGGCAAGAGAATGAAGGCAGGAGAATAATTCAGAAACACTCTCCTGCCTTCATTCTCTTGCCTATGTCCGCAAAGAGTTCGCTTCGAGTCGGCAAACTCATCTATTGTCAAGCTTGTGATGAAACCGGTAATAGGATAGGCACTGATAGTTCCAGCTTGGGCAATGCCGCTAACGAAGCCGGATTATTTTCTCCAGAACTGCAACGATTCATCGAGCGATAAGACATAACCCACGATCGCGATCAGCATCAACACCGCGCCCCAGACGCGCCAATCGGTGTGCGGCTTCCAACCGGGTTCGTGCTTGGGATCGGAATGCTTGTGATCGTGCTTGTGACTCATGGAGATTGCGAATGACTGAGGTGATTACAGAAATGCAGAATGCGTTTGAACAGAAGTTAGCAAAGGCAGCAAAGAAATACAAAGGCAGGAATCGACAGAAGGAAACGAAGGGAACGAAGGAATGGCAGGAAATTGATTTTGACTTCTCTGCTTCCTCAGCTATCTCCTGTTCAAAAGTATTCAGATAGATTTGAACAGGAGGTAGCAGAGTTAGCAGAGAAGAGAATCGAGTCCAAGGCTTCTATCTTTCTTTGCTGCCTTTGCTTCCTTCTGCTCAAGCTGTATTTGATCTCGCCCTCACTAACGCGTCGGGTTGGGATTCTGACCTAGCCTAGGATTTGACCCAAGCGCGGGCTTCTTCGAGTTTGGTGTGGTCAAAGTATTTGATCGTCGCGGCGGTGAAGGGCTTGCAGAAGATGGACATCCCTTCTTCCCACTTCGATTCGCCGACAATCGCCAGACGTTCGATGTCCCGCCAGTGATGCAGGTCGAACTTCCAGTCTTCCCACAACGCGCCGCAAGTCCAGCCGTGGAAATCGTGCAGCACGCAGACAATCCGCAGCTTGCCGAATTGCTTGATCTGCGCATCGACCGCGGGGACAAAGGCTTCGTAAAATTCCTTGGTCAGCTTGCCGCTGGCCGTAACTTCGAGCAGGTTGCCGTCAACTTTGACGTTCAATTCGTTCGACATGCTTGAATTCCTTTGCCGTGAGAGATTTGCCCACCGCAGTTTACTCAATGGGAAGCCTTACGACAAACAGATTACGGTGGTGATATCATTTGAACAAAAAAGACTCTGAGTTGCCAGGGACGCAGCGCCGCGAAGGCCCCGGAACGTTTGTTATTGAGCCTTGAATTTGGAGCATAAGGTTCGGCGTCAACTCTTCCGGGTCGGCCACCCGAAGTCAAACGGGATTCCTACCCAGATTACTTGAGATTTAACATGCCTCTTCGTGATCGCCGCGGGTAGTTGAAAAAAATCCCGGTCAACAGTGCCGCGTGGTACTGTTGACCGGGGAGCATGATTATCGAGGCACATCTGGGATGAAAATCAACCGATCGGTGAGGCCCTTGATTTCGTGGGTTTTGGTTCCCACGGGAGACTTGTCCACATCCGTCACATGGCGCTGTTGGGAGGTGGCGATGACGCGCCCTGGGACGAAATCAAAATCCATCTTGCCGCTGCCAGTCGAGCGCCAATATTGCGGTTGGTCGGGATTTAACCCCGGGGCGATGTAGCTAACAACTTCCGCAGCCAGTGATGCTTGGGTAGGTGCTTCATTGAGCAGCACTCGGTTTTCAACATTGCCGGCAACCGGCCACATCCGCATGTCGTCGCCGGTTACGGTGAATGATCCGGCCAAGCTAGTGATCGTGCCGGTCTGGTCGATAAAAAAATACTTGCCGCTGACCGGTTCCCCATTCGGTGACATCGCGCCGAACAAGATATTCGCCAGCGGTGGAACATTGGGGTTTCTTCGACGCATGCCGTTTTGCCCTGGGACTGGCGGCGGCGTGACAGGGCGCCGGACCACCACGGGATCGCGGACTGGCGGCAGCGGTTGTTGGATCGGTGGTAGCACAAGCACCGGCTCTTCGGTTTGTTCAATGCTCTGCCCGAGCAATTGCGGATGCTTGTAGGGGACGGGGATCGCAGCCGAACTGCCGCCGCCGCGAACAGGGCCAGCGTCTTTGATGTATTCAATGTAGGGATCGTCCAACCCCGCGGGAGGCATCCCGCCGTTCCCGTCCGGACCAATCCCGCTCGGAGTGCGGTCATCATAGCCGGGAATCGATGCCGGTGTCCCTTGTGCCGGTTGTGGCAGCGGGTCGCTGTTCAAAGTCGGCGTTTCGATCCTAGGCAAACCGATAGGGGGGAAAACCGCTTTTGGCGGCTCGGCGGGGGGGACTTGGCCGATCCCGAGCAGTGTTGGATGTTTGTGCGGGACTTGGATCGTGGGCGACGGTTTATCAATGGCGAACCTGTAAAAGTACCAATACTCTTCTTCTTTGGTCATCTTTACCTCCCTGCTCTGGGCCTGCACTGAGCTGCAGCAGGCCAACATGCTGAGGGCGATCAAAAGAGAGCGCGGTTGGAGGATCCTAGAAAAAAAACTTGCCGGGAAGAAAGTTAAAGTATTCATCGTTATCCCATTAGAGGTGAAAGGTAGGCAGTCACCGCGAGAAAAGGACTCGCGGTTCGACTATTACACGAACGTTGAAGTGTCATAGCTGACCGAGATTTTTTTGAGGGGTGACGATACTTCGCCGCGACATCACCGAAGCGATGTCAATGAATGATCAAAGTCCCGGCAGACACAACAAAAAAGCAACCGAGCTGTTCGCTCGGTTGCTTGAGTTTTATTTTGCTGGTTAGTTCCATGCGGCCGAGTCTAGCGTCCCCCTTACTTGTTGATTGACGACGGCAGGATTTCGTAAGGTTCCAGAGCAGCCGACGGCTTTTCATCGTCCATCCCAGGAGAGTTCCTCAGCACCACGCAACCGGGAGTTGCTCCAACGGGCACCTTATAGGATTCGGGATCGTTGAGTTTAACTTCAGACGTTTTACTGAGGTTATAATTTGCTGTATATCGTTGAGCATCGTAAGGCCGTGAAGTCGAATCGATTCCCAACTCTCTGACGTTGCCGTTTTGACCATTGGAAAGATAGTAGTTCGCTGGTCCTTTGAGCGCGTCATTGTAACCCAGTGTTGGCGAAGCAGGACGGCCTTGTGGCGGAAGCGGGGGCATATCTTTGGAAAGTGTCGGCGTTGTCATATTTGGGTAATGCGATGGTTGTGCATTCGCCTGCGGAGCGGGTGCCACGCGACGGCCGTGGCCGGGACGTTTCTGCATGGTCGCATAATTGAACTGCAGGCCTACATTCTTCAGACGCTCACGCGTGGCGTCGTAGCGGGCTTGATCGTCGGGGTCGGCATACTTTTCCCACGTGTTGTTAGGCTTGACGTAGTAATAGCGAATGTCCATCGGGTACGGGGCGCCGCTCCAGACTTCGGTGTAGGTGATGATCTCACCGCCGTAATCAGGAAACTGAGTGGCCGGTGCCTCTTGTGCGGTGGCTGAAGAGTTGCCCAGTGTCAGTGTCAATGCGAGACCCAGCAGGCTGCGTTTGCCGAAATTTGAAAAATGTTGACCGAATTTCGAGAAGAAAATGAAAGCGTTCATCGTTAACCCTATGAAGAAAGAAGTATGATTTCTGAGCCGCGAGAGAAAGGTCTCGCGACTCGGCATACCTACACGAACGAGGGGGTGTCATAGAGAAACGGAAAATATTTCAAAATTCAGAAAAACGCCCGAAAACCGCTGTCTTTTCGGGCGTTTCTTGGTCTCAGGCCGACTGTTATATTAGGTTCATTCGCCTTTTGCACGCGTCAGCCGTTTTCTCAATCGAGGGGTGGATTTTCTCAGGCACTGCTCCGATGTCCAAAGGTATTTTTCCGCATCTGAATCTTATTGATTGTCGGAACACAGAAATGGAGTCACGCCTTGCGGCGACGCAGCTTGTCAAGGAAGAGGCATTCCGCTGCATGCCAGGTTTTGGACATCGGAGTCATGCCTTTCAAAATCCATCGTGGCCTGTCGTTACCGCGTCAGGCAGTGAGCGACGCGCGCTTCAATCGGATGAACCTTATTTTATTCCGTGCCCGGATCAGATGTGATTCGGCAACTGGGCAGTGACTTTTGCAGTTTCTCAATTTCCTCGGCGGGGATTTTCAGGCCTTGGATTTCGAGGCGTTTTAATTTGGCGCATTTCTCCAACGGCGCGAGGTCCGTGACCTTGGTCTCGGCGATCTCCAGACGCATGATATCCTTGCCGCCGAGCGGCGTCAGGTCGCTAACCGGGGTGCCATTGCAGCGCACGATTTCCAAGGGTGAATCGGCCAGCGGCGTGAGATCGCTGATGCCCGTGTTGAATGCAAACAACGTCTCGAGCGGCGCGCCGCGCAGCGGACTCAGATCGGTGATCCCCGGATTTTGATAAATCCAGAGCAGCGACAGCGGCATGCCCGCGAGCGCGCCAAGGTCCGTCACCTTGGTTCCAAAACAGATCAACCCGGTGAGCGGCATCCCGCGCAGCGGCGCGAGGTCGGCCACGTCGGTGTAATAGAACTCCAGTTTTTCTAGCTTCATTCCGCGCAGCGGCGCGACGCTCTTGAGCAAGCCGTGGTTCTGTTCCTCGCCGCCGACTTTCAAACTCTTGAGGTCGACTAACGCCCGCACCGGCGAAAGATCGGCAATCTTCGTTGCCGGCAGGACAAGCTCGACGACGCCGTTGTTTTGGATGCGATGCGTTTCTTCGCCATCATACTGGGGATTCAGCTCCTGCAGCTTCTTGAGTACCATCGCGAGTTGCGTTTCGGGATCGCGGCGACCGACTTCTTCGGCCCACGCGGCGAAGTCGGGTTGTTCGAACGCGAATTTTTGCGCAGCATTTGCCGATGGTGTTGCCGACGTTGCAGTGACGGCTTTGGGCAAATTCGCCGCCGCGCATTCGGCCGGTAAGCGATGGATGTAAATTGACGAATCTTTGTCGATGCGGGTCACGACGAAGCGGCCGTCGGGGGTGACCTCCATCCCTTCGATGATTCCACTTTCATCGAATTCGAAGATCGTCTTGCCGGTGTCGAGCTCCGCAACAAAAGCAATTTTATTGCCAAACACGGCATGCCGGTTTGATGCCGTGGGAACTGCGTTCCAAATCCCGGTCTTTTTCTCGGAACCAAGGGATTTGAGTTTACTTCCATCGGCCGCGAGGACGGTTGTGTATGTGACTGTCGAACCGACGACGAGTTTTTGTCCATCGGGGGTGTACCGCAGAGAATAGTAGCTGAAATCGCTCGGGGTGATGCCCGTTTGAAATTCCGTGCCGTCGCTTACATTCCAATACTTCAGACGGGATTTCAAATTCTCGGGTGTGCGCGGCGTGTCCGCTCGCGTGGTTGAGCCAGACGCCAAGCGGTTCCCATCCGGAGAAAACGTGAGCGTCTGAACCTCGAACAGATGGGCTTTGATTTCATGCCGGATCATTCCCGAGGTGAGATCGAGGATTTGGATGGTTCCATCCGCTAAGCCCAGGGCCAGTTGTTGCGAGTCGGGCGAGATGGCCGCCGAGCGCACGCCCGTTGGAGTGCTGAACGCCCGCTCCCGCTGACCGTCGCTAGTGCGCAGCAGCAGGACGGTGTCCATGAGGCTCTGTCTCCAGCCGGCAGCGACCAGGAATTTTCCATCGGGCGAGACTTTGAGCGAATGGACCGCTAAGCTCTGAGCGGCGGGACGTTCCCAGACAACTTTGTCATCCGGGATGTTTCGCCACTGCACCTTCTCCCGAAACACCGCAGCCAAATGAACACCATCGGGAGCCAGGGCAATCGCGGCAGGCTCGTCCGGAAATTTGAGTTCCTTAACCAACTCACCCGCGAGTCCATCGGGGAGTGGCGTGCGCGGCGGAACAGCGGGAGTCACCCCGACGCTGCCAGTTGACGGCGCATCCCACTCGATCTTGCATTTGGGCAAGGCCGCTTGCAGCTTGGCCACTTCAGCAGGGGTGATATTCAGCCCCCGCACAATTAGCAATTTGAGATTTTTATACTCCGTGAGAGACGAATAGTCCGAAAACTTGGTATTTGACAAATCGAGCATTGTCAGCGGCATCCCTCTCAGCACGGAAAAATCGGTCGCTGGACCGCCTGCATACTGGAATTTCTCCAACGGCATCCCCGCCAAGGGTGTTAGGTCGGCGGCTTTTGCGCTGTTGATCCCCAAATGGATTAGCTTCATCCCGCGCAACGGAGCGAGATCCGTAATTCGTCCGCAGTTGTTGTAGGCCAACTTGGTCAATGGCATTCCCGTTAACGGCGTTAGATCGGAAACGTGATTATCTACGATGACAAGTTCGGTTAACGGCATACGACGCAGAGGCGCAAGATCAGTAACTTTGTTGAAGCCCATATTCAAGTAGGTCAGCGGCAATCCTTGCAGCGGCGAGAGATCGACAAGCTTGCCAGTATGTCTATTGTTCAGATACGCCCCATCGCAACTAAGCGCCCTCAGTCCCGTTAGTGCGCGTATCGGAGCAAGATTGGTGACCTGGTCTGTTTTGAACCCGATATCGGTCACCACGCCGTTTTCGATCTTGGGCGATCCGCCGGAAGTGCCGCCGAATTTGCCATCAAACCCGGGGTTCAGTTCAATCATCTTTTTGCGAAAGGCTTCGAGTTGCTGTGTGTAGGGCAACGCGGCCGTTTCTTTCACCCATTGCTCGAACGCCGGATCAGCATCAACGCGCGTCGGATTCAAAGTTTGTGCCAGCAATGGCGTTGCATCGGCCCGCATCCACTTCGCCCCGACGATCTTGCCATCATGTCCATTGCCGCTCGCGTCGCGAAGGATGTCGCCGGTGCCTTCGTCGAAATGGTACAGCGCGACCGTGTCGGAGTCGGACTGAAAGCGCGGCGCGGGAGTGAACGCCTTGTAGTAACGGGCTGTCTTGGAAATCCGAATTTCGTCGATCACTCCGGAGAACGGATCGATCAGCGAGCCATCTTTCATGGGAGCGGACGCCATGCCGATGTAAGCACCACGCTCGCTGGCTTGCCGCGGCCCCGATTTAGGTTGAACCGTACTCGGAACGCCGTCGACGTACAGTGTCGCGCGACTTCCATCGCTCACATTGGCGATATGGATGCGACGATTTACCAGCGTGGGATCAGGTTTACTCGTTTGGTACTGGTAGGAGTTCGAGCGTCCGTCAAATCGATGAGCCTTAATAAGGTCGTAGTCCTGATTCAACCCCGTCTCGCGCTCGCCGTTCAATCGCATGATGGCCTGATAACGGTCCGAGATGGTAGTGCCGATACGGGCCGGCGTGACATACGCCTCGATGGTGTGCGGAGCGTCGATTTCACCCGAGAGCGTCGGGATACTCACATAGCTCTTCGTGCCATCGAAATGTAGTGCATAGTTTTCTATTTTTTGAATAGAGTTCACCGATTTAACTTTGTCTTGGCTGGTTCCCTGCTGCACCGTCACACTGCTCCCATCGGGTCCGTTGACCCGCGCGATTTCCTTGTCGTCCTTGTCGCGGATGATGAAGACGATCGTCAATAAGATCAACGCCGCCGCGGCCCCGAACCCGGCCGCGAGCCAGACCCCGGGAATCTTCCGCTGGCCGCCGCCGCTTTGCACCACCGGCGTGGGCGAAAGAGCCGGAGTTTGCTTGAGGTGAAATGATTCTGTCGCCGGCGATGGGGAAGCTTGCAACGCTGTCAGTTCTTTGACGACGTCGCTCATGCTAATGCGCTCGTCGGTTTGTTTGGCCAGCATCTGCTGAAAGAGCTTGTCGAGCGCGGCGGGGACTTCGGGGCGCGCGGCGCGCAGCGACGGGATCGGTTTCTCGCGGTGCGCGAGGATCTTTTGCACGATCGTGTCGCCGGCATAGGCATTCTGCCCGGTGAGCAGCCGATACAACGTGCAGCCCAGGCTATACACATCGGCCTTCGCATCGGCGCGGTGCGTGTCGAAGGCTTGCTCCGGCGCCATGTAGTCGACCGTGCCCATCACTTGGCCCGATTGGGTCAGGCCTTCTTGCGCGGCGATGTTGTGCGCGTTGTCATCCAGCCGCGCGAGACCCATGTCGAGGATCTTGAGCGTCCCTTCTTCGTCCAGCAGCAAGTTCGCCGGCTTGATGTCGCGATGGACGATTCCTTTGCGATGCGCGAACTCAAGTCCCCGCGCCGCTTGCAGCGTGCAGGAGATCGCCTGCTCGACCGAGAGTGGGCCTAGTTCCTTGAGAACCGTGGAAAGGTCTTTGCCCGCGACGTACTCCATGACTAGGAAGTGAACGCCCGCGGCTTCGCCGGCATCGTGCGCGCCGACAATGTTCGGATGATGCAGCGCGCCGACGGCTTTCATCTCGCGGCGGAACCGGCCGACGAGCGCCGGATCGCGCATCGCCACGGCGGGCAGAATCTTGATCGCGACCATCTTGCCCAGGTGTTCATGCTGCGCGCGGTAGACGGCGCCCATGCCCCCTTCGCCGAGTTTGGCGAGCAATTCGTAGGGCCCGAGTTTCTTGGCCAGGTTCTCGTCCGCGGCACCGGGCAGTGCGGCCGAAATCTTTGTCGGCTGGCCATGGATCGCGGTCACCTCGGGCAGGTTCGCCGCCTGTTCGATCGCGCGTTGGTACGCTTCTTCTTGCGCGAAGACTTCGGCCGCCGATTTTTGGTCGCCGCGCAGGCCCGAGACGAGCGTGTCGGTTTGGCCTTCGATGCCTTGGAGTGTGACTTCGCACTCCGGGCAGTCGGCCACATGGCTGCCGACGACGGCCGCGCGCTGTTCATCGAGTTTCCCCAAGGCGTAATCGCTCAGGGCTTGCTGTTCGGGATGTTCGTTTTGCATCGCTAGTCCTAGGGGCACGGCAACACCGTCGCTAAAGTCGTGAGACTTCATGGCGTGGGAGTTGACAACGACCACTCTCGGTCATCTGAGGTCTTACGGCCTCAGCTACAAACTATAACGAACAGGTGTCATAGCGCATCGTTGGCCGGCTCGACTTCGCCCGCCAGTTCTTGCCGTAACCGCCGTAGCACCATGTACTTGGCTTGCCGGACGGCCCCGGCGGAGATGTTCAACGCGGCGGCCGCCTCGGGGGCCGATTTCTGTTCGACCGCCGTCAGCCAAAACGCCCGCCAGGTCTGCTCCTCGAACTCGTGCCGGACCAACTCGGCGGCCCGTTGAACCAGCATTTGGCGGTCGCTCACCACGGACGACTCGTCGTCGTGTTCCTCCGCGGCAATGCCCGCGATGAGCAGCCGCGCTTCGGTGCCGCCGGCCGCTGGTTGGTTCTTCGCCCGGACGCGGAAGAAATCGAGGAGCTTGTTCCGGCAGATCACCCGCAGCCAGCCACGGAGCGTATCGCCCGGACGATCATGGCGAAAATCGTCAATGGCGGCGAAGACGCGGGCGAAGACCTCTTGCGTGACATCGGCGGCGTCACTCGGCGCGACGCCGGCCTGGCGGCACCAGCCATAGACCAGCGGGCCGTAGAGGTTGACGAACTCGCGCCACCCCTCGCCACTCCGCCGCCGCACGAGCGACAACAGATCGCGGGAAGTCGTCGATGTCGTGCGCTGAGCGACCTCGGACATAGAGTTTTGAAGTCCTACAACCTTAACCCGAAGCTTCAGCGAGGTACGCCAGAGTTCGAGTTTGAAATGTTTGGACTTCTTACAGAGAATACGGAACAAGACCCAATCGACGCCGATTTATCTTGCACGAGTCGATTGCCCGTGACAAGGTTTTCATAAAAAAACCGCCGCGAAACTCGCGGCGGCAGTGTGAGAATTCACCACACCTGACTCGGCTCGAACCAGGAACGCTGCGTTTGTCGTCAGCTAAGCTTGACCTGAGGACCAAACCGGCCCGAGCGATTGAGCGCATACTTAGAAACGCTAGACACCCTCTGCAATCGCAAGAGCCATAAACACAAGATGGAGCACACGTTGCGTGATATCAACAAAGCTTCTATCTTCGGCAAACTCTAACAATTCGCCGAGCATTCTTTAAGCGGCCTGAGGCGAAGAACGATAAAAGTGAGCATAAATTCCAAATAGCATCAGACAAGCTGCCAAGGCCCAAGTCGATGGTTCAGGAATAATCGACAATTGGCCATTGGTAATTGTTATTGGAATTGGAGCAAAATCCGTATCACCGTCAGGAGTCCCAGATAATTTCAGCGAGAATGGTCCGCTGCCAAGATTAAAACCAGTGGTGTCGACTGTTAAGGTCGCGATCAAGCCATTTGCCGAAACTGTTCCAGTGCTTGTGGAGATCTGGCTGATCCAGTATTGGTCCGAGGAAGTAAACATCCCGCCGGTGTTGTTGCCCGAAAAAATCGTGCCCGACGTCAGGTTGATGCCCGTAATATTCGGGCCGTCCATTGTGCTGCCCGGAATAACAGAAAAGCCATCGGTAATCAGAGTATAAAGATTCATCCCCTGAACCAGATCACCGCCAGTCACAAATAGTTCGACGGCTTGACCGGGTGTATTGGGCAGCAGATTTGTATTCCCAACATTGATTGATAAAGCTGCTTGTAAACTTCCGGATAATGCAATCAAGCAACTGAAAGAAGCGCATAAACAGACAAGTTTCTTCATCATTGCACTAATTCTAAAGGATGACATGATTAGCTTGACTCCGAAGCCGAGGTTATGTGGTGTGGGGAGGGCAAAAGGATGTATCTTTTTTGGAAAATGCATTGTAATTCACTTGTCCCGAGAGGTCAACAAAAAATGATAGTACTGGCAGTAATATCGATTAAATAAATGATCCGGGAAATGCATGCAGCATAACTACCGCATTGCAAGAGGAAAACTGTTATCAAACCCATTGCGTAGGCAACTGGGCTTGCGTCTGCTTGGTAACGATCTCATACAATTCTGGCTTACCACACGCCCCGCAAGACCTGTGCAATTCGACTAATCCTCAGAAAGCTAGCCTCGCGCGGATAAGCCCTCTCCGAAAGAAAAATCTTCCTGGCGCGAGGGCATTCACCATCCGCTAACGGCAATTCAACATTCGAGGAACCTTTCTGAAACTGAAATCACCAACCAAATCAAAATGTCGGATCAAGGATCGCATCGACTTCTTCCTCTGATAACCAAGTCGCCTTGTCGCGTTTGGTTGTCTTTGTATTTGTCTGCTGCTCCCAAGTCATCGCGAATTCATTTCGATAGGAATTGTGATTTGCATCAATTTCGTCTTGCGAATCGAAGCTTGCCCAGACCTCGGCATGAGCTTTACCGGCATTACCCGAGGCTTTGAAGGCATTGACGATGTTCGCCATCTCGTGAGCACTGGAGAGCACAAGCCATTCATTCGAATTCTTGGAAATCGACGAACTTGGGGTGGATGACTGTTTGCTTGACGAGGTGTCAGCGGCAATCGCAGCAATCGTTGTGGCCGACGCATTCGTGGCAACAACTTCCAATTCAACTGGAGCGGCAAGACTTACTGCCGCGGGTTGCGCTGTAGCCGCTGCTTCAACAACGGCTGGTGCCGCTTCCAAGGAAGTTAGCATGAACGCCGTCAAGTCGATCAAATTCAGTCTCCCCGCGAGCGTGTTCGCTGGATTGTTCCGCGCGATCAACTCATCGGTGGCATTGACGGAACGATCCTTGTTGAAGTCATGGATATTCGTGACCGTCGCAAAGCCGAGGAGCGAATTCTTCGGGTTATTGCGGGCCGCGATTTCATCGGTCGCATCCACATTGGTGTTGGTGAGCGAGTTGCCCGTTTCGCCGATGGAATTGCCAAAGTAGAAGACATCGTCCGCCGCCAACCCGGTGGTTGTAAGCGAAGCCTTGACGGTGACTTCCAGCCAGTTCTTGTTCGGGATGGCATTGTCGGCCCAGACCAATACGACGCGATCAGAACCGCCGACTCCGGCACCCGGCCGAACGAAGAAATCGATCGGAGTGGCAGCCGTGGCCCAACCAGCTGGGGTGTTGTTGTTCCCGTACTTGAAGGTGAAGTCGGCCAGCGTAATCGTGCCGGCAGCATTGGCAATGTCCACCATGATGCCAGTGATGCCGCGCGAGTAATTGGTGTAATTACTGTAGGTGGCAACGTTGCCCGGCAACAAGGCTTGCTTGTTGGTGGCAATGGCAAGATCATCGTTGGCATTAATCCCGATATTATTGCCATCGAAGAACGATTGATTGTAGAAGATGTTGCGACCATTGGCGGCTATTGTGGAATTCATTGTCCAGCTCTCGATCGGGCTTCCGGACAAGGCATTGCCAACGCCATCGGTGATCAAAGGACTGCCGTCGGCCAAGGACAAGACATAATTCCCCGCGGCAGTGGTCAGGCCAGACAGATTGCCCAGCGTCCAGGTGATGTTGTCCGAAGTCGTCAGCGTTTGGCTTCCGGTGAGAAGATTCGCTCCCCCATTGCGTTGGAGGACAAGATCACTCAACGAGAACCCAACGACCGGTTCGCTGAACACAATGGAAATTGTATTCACCGGAGTTGTGCGCGGATCGGGCGTGACATCGACAATATCCATGGTCGGAGCTGTCGCATCGATCGTCACAAAGCTATCCACGGCAGTAATCGCCAAGCCGCCTTCGTTCAGTGCTCCGGCGTTTTGCGGCATTGGAATCGTGACATTTGCAATTCCGCTCGTCGCGGTAACCGGAATTTGGAATGCCAAATTAAAGACATTTCCGCCGCCGGTTCCCAAAGCCATCGTGTTGAATGCCGCGACGACAATTGTTCCAGAAGAATCAATGACCGTGGTTGTGAGGCTCCAACCAGGCAGCAAGCTCCCCAAGGTCACATTCAAATCCGTCAGGTCAAGACTTGCCGTATCGTAGTTGATCAGCAAATCGATCCCGAGCAAGCCCGCGCCGTTGTCAATGGTCACCGGCACGTTGACAATATCGCCCGGCTTACCGGAAATACCGCTCATGATGCTGACAATCGGATCTGGACCCGAATTGACGATCGGGGTGAGCAGCATCGGAACGACGGGAATTTCCGCAACGGCATAACCAACGGCCTTTTGAGCAACCAACGAGGCATCCATCGATCCGAGCATGCCATTGCCGTTGATGTCCGCGATGATGACCGGGTCGGTCAAATCGTAGGCATCAAAGCCGCTGTCAATCATCAGCATCGAGATGGCACGCGAAATCAACGCGGCATCGTACGCGCTGTAACCAATGTTGCCCGAAGCATCACCGAAGTACGCCACCTTGTGAATCGAGCTGTCGCCGACTTCCCCTGTTACTCCGCCCAGGTCAACGGAATTCAAAGTAATCAGATTCGTAGCACGATACGGGGCGGTGTCTGGGACTTCGGCAGTCAAGACAAACAGATTTTGAATACCGCTCGAGAGCATCGAACCCGAGGCGGTAATCACCTTGTTTCCTGCAGGACCAGTCATCATCAAACTGCCTGCCCAATCGCCAGGCATTCCGCTCGACAAATTTACCGCGGTCACGTCAAGCAGAGCCGGGTCATAGGTCAGCGTGAAGCTAACGCTCGTGACCCCCGTGCTATCCGTGATTGTGATCGGCAAGCCAAGCGCTGTGGCAGGCACATCGACGGCTTGACCTGGTCCACGGGTAAAGTCCGCAATCCCAAGAGCTGGCCCAGTCGAAGTAACGGTGAAGACTTCAGAGTAGTGATCATTGACTTCACCGTCGTTGTAATCACCGTCTCCATCAAGATTGCCGGAGACCGCATGGAACGCCGTGGATCCGCTGTTGATCGTCAGGGTGTAAGTGTCGGGAGCTAAAGTGCTGCCGGTCTTCACAAAGGTCAGCGTCGTTGGGCTATTCCAAACAACAGAGCCCTTGATATTGCCCAGAGTCGAACCAACCAAGGTGATATCTGCCGTGTCCAAGATGGTTGGAGAACCATCCAGCAAGCTGTCGTACAGATTCACATCCGCTTGGATCGGCGGCAAGTTGAAATTCACCGTCATGCCGCTTGGCGTTTGAGTGACGCTTGTCACACGCAGCGTATTCTCGAAGACCTCGACAAGGAACGTGTCCAACCCAACGCCCAGATCATCGTCTTCGACCTTGACCGTGACAGTGTAGGTATTTCCGATGTCGGCGGGAGCGTAGGTGTGCGAGATTGTAAAGCTCGACAAACCGGTTGAAATATTGACGTCGTCGTAGATGTTGTCGCCGTTCCAATCGACGCTGTACACCCAAGTGTCCGCGGTGCCGACATCACCAAAGCTGACAAGTCGGCTAAATGGCTCAGTGGCCAAAGCAAACGTATCCGCTCCGGCGTTGACCGTTGGCGCGACGTTATCCACGACCACGGTGGTCGTTTCGGTATCGCTGTCGCTATCGTCGTCGGTCAGGGTGACGCTGATCGTGTAGGTGTCGCTGGCCGTGCCGTTGCCCGGGCTGACGCCGTCGTCGGCATAGACGTGCGTCACGCTGAAGGTGCCGCCGCTGACGGTGACCGTCTGCGGTGCGCTGCCGTCGTTCCAATCGATCGTCAGGGTGTGGGTGTCGTTGGTCCCTGCGTCGGTGTAGGTGCCGGTCAACGTCGCGGTCCCCGCTTCGTTGATCGCCGATACCGTGTTCAACACCAACACCGGGTTCACGTTCACCACCGTCGCGACGGTGTACGAGAGGGTGCTGACGCCCAGGTCGTCGTCGCTGACGGTCAAGGCGATCGTGAAGACGCCGTTGTCGGTCGGGGTAAAGCTGATCGCCGTGCCGCTGCCCGTGATCGGGGTCAGGATGCCCGGACCGGTGATGGTCCAACTGTAGCTCAGCACGTCGGCCGGGTTGTCGCTGGCGCTGGCCGTGAAGTTCAGCGTGTTCCCTTCGAAGTAGCTGTTCCCGCCGTCCGGCGTGACGGCCAAGCTGGTTGGCGCGACGTTATCCACGACCACGGTGGTGGTCTCGGTATCGCTGTCGCTATCGTCGTCGGTCAGGGTGACGCTGATCGTGTAGGTGTCGCTGGCCGTGCCGTTGCCCGGGCTGACGCCGTCATCGGCATAGACGTGCGTCACGCTGAAGGTGCCGCCGCTGACGGTGACA
>JBGSSS010000147.1:0-27316 GCA_041736895.1 Pirellulales bacterium | reverse complement strand
TCTTGCTTTTGGTGTACCATGAGAGCGGAGTGATCACAAGGATTCTGAAACCGCAAGCGAAATCAATTTCGCTGCGAATCGTCACCAACCGAGACGTGGCACGATGCCCCGCGAACGACAACTGACCACCGCCGAGCATGGGCATCTGCTGACCAACTGCAATGTTTGGTCACCGGACTCGCAGTGGATCGTCTACGACGTGCGCAGCGATCCGGCCGGCAGCGTCTTTGATGGGCGGCGCATCGAGCGCGTGCATGTGACAACCGGAGCGGTCGAAGTTCTCTACGAATCCCCCGCCGGGTCGCATGTCGGTGTCGCGACGTATCACCCGACGGACGAGCGCGTGATCTTCATCCACGGGCCGGAGAACCCGACGCCCGATTGGCAATACGCGGCGTATCACCGCCGCGGCGTGATCGTGGAAACAGCACGGCCAGGTTTTGCGGCGACCGTCGATGCGTGCGACTTGACGCCGCCATTCGAGGCAGGTGCCTTACGCGGCGGGTCACATGTCCATGTCTGGGACCCAACAGGCGAGTGGATCAGCTTCACTTACGAAGATCATCTGCTGGCGACAGTCGATCGCGCGGCGCATCCCGATAGCGAATTGAATCAGCGGAACATTGGAATTAGCATTCCTTCGCTCCCGATCATCCTACGTGGGGATCATCCGCGGGATCACAATGGCAATTACTTTAGCTGCCTCGTCACGCGCACCCACGATCACCCGAAACCTGGCAGCGATGAAATTTCTCGTGCCTGCGAAGAAGGCTGGATCGGCAGCGCTGGGTATCACCGCGCTGACGTTACTTTGCAACATCGCGCGTTGGCCTTTCAAGGTCGCGTCACCGCGCGCGATGGCACGAAACACGACGAGGTCTTTGTCGTTGATCTGCCCGCCGATCCGACGATCGAAGGCGAAAGCCCGCTCGCGGGAACGTTGACGACGCGTCCGCGTCCGCCGCGCGGGACGGTGCAGCGGCGTTTGACCTTGACCGAAAATCGAAAACATCGCGGCATCCAGGGCGTGCGGCATTGGCTGCGGAGTTCGCCCGACGGCGAGCGGATCGCGTTCTTGATGCGTGACGATGCGGGCGTGTCGCAGCTCTGGACGATCAGCCCGCGCGGCGGCGAACCGGTGAAATTGACGCACCACGATTTTGACATCGGCTCGGCGTTCACCTGGAGCCCCGACGGACGCTGGCTCGCGTATGCTCTCGCCGGCGATGTGGCAATCACCGAGTTCGCGACTGGCAAAACGAGAATCATCACCGCCACGCCCGAGGGCTGCGGACCGGTGCGGCCCGAAGCTTGCGTCTGGTCGCCGGATGGGGAGAAGATCGCGTATTTGCGGCAGGTTTTCGGCGAAACATCGACGTGGAACCAGATTTTTATCGTCGAGGTCGCGGATATTTTGTAGTCGATTACCACACTAAGCCCAGGGGGTTTACCCCCCTGGGTCATGTGACGACTAACCCAGGGGGGTAACCCCCCTGGGCTTAGAAGAAGTGAGACTCGAATTTTCTTCACCGCCGCGCGTCGTTTATGATGGATTGACTTGCTGCAACTGCCTCTTCCAGGAATCGCAAACCGATGCTTCGCACACGCCCCATCCTTCTGCTAGCTTTGATTTTTGGCGGCTTGCTCTCCTTAACCCACGCGCAAAAGAACCCGGCCGAGGAAAAGAAGGAAGCCGAGCGCATCCGCAATGCCGAGCAGGCCTTCAACAAAGCCAAAGACCAGTTCCAGGCGGCGGAAAAGAAGTTCAAGGCCGCGCTGCAAGCCCATCGCGCGGCAGAACAGCGTGTCGTCAAAGCCAAGTCGGCGATCGACCGCGCCCGCGACGCCGCCGAAGAGAAGCTGGAGGACTCGACCGGCTTGCCGCGGGCGGTGAAAGCGTACGAGGCAGCGAAGAAAGCTTTCGCCGAGGCCGCCGCACCGATTCGCACCCAGTTCCAACAGAGTTCCGCTTTTGAAGCGGCGAAAGCCAAAGCCGAGGAAGCTCTCACGGCTCGCGAAAACCTGCGCAACGAAGTCGGCCTCGAAGGGGGCGAACTCACGCAGCGGATCGGCGAGTTAAACAAGCTGATCCGCGCCCCCGAGGAACTCGAGCAAGCGGCCGTCATGCAAAACTCGGCAGCGAAGAAAGCGTATGAAAAGATGCTCGACGCGCAAAAAGACGCCGCCGCGATTCGCGAGAAGATCAAGGACCGCATCGACAACGAAGCCGGCGTCAAGAAAGCGCAAGCCGAGATCGCCGACGCGCTGAAGGACGAACAACAAGCCGAACGCGCGGCCGCCGCGGCCCGCTCCGCTGCTGTCAAAGAACAACAGCAAGCAATCCAAGCACAAAAACACTTGGCCGACGCCCGCGCCGCCGACAAACGCGACGATGCGAATGACAAGAAAAAGAAAAAGGGAAATAAGAAGAAGTAGGTGCGATAATTCCAGAAAAACCGGTTAGCCCTGACGCGCAGCGGAGAGCCGGCGCAGCCGCATTTCCTGATGACAGCGTACTAACAGTAGCGCGCAGCAAAAACGCTCCTCTTCGAGTCGCAGCTAAACGTTGAGTTGCTTGAGCAAATCAGCGGCGCTTATTTCGCAAACAAAACACACACCGGCTTGCCGACGGTGATCGTCGATTCGGTCGCGGTGAGTTTACCCGTCATTTGGTCGATGCTCATGACGACGACCTTGTCGGAATCTTGATTGGCCGAGATCAGCCACTTGCCCGAGGGATCAAGCGCGAAGTTACGCGGCGTCTTGCCGCCCGACGGCTGGTTTTTGATCAGCGTCAGGTTGCCATCGTTGCCAACCGCAAAGACAGCGATTGTGTCATGGCCGCGGTTCGAGCCATAGACAAACTTGCCGTTGGGATGCGCGACGACTTCGGCCGTGCTGTATGAGGGCTTGAACGCGTCTTCCTTGGGGAGCGTGCTCACCGTTTGGCGTTCGGTGAGCGTGCCGGCGTCTTGGTCAAGCGTGAACGTGGTCAGTGTGCAGAGCATTTCATTGATCACATACGCGCTCTTGGCATCGGGTGAAAACGCGATATGCCGCGGGCCGCTGCCGGGCGCGAGCTTCGCCTCGCCGTGAAGCGTCACCGTTGCCGCCGCCGGGTCGAGCTTGTAAATCAGGACCTTGTCGAGGCCCAGATCGCACACAAGCGCAAACTTGTTGTTCGGCGTGATCCGCGCGTTGTGGACGTGCGGTTCTTTTTGCCGCTGCGGGTTCACGCTCGAACCGGTGTGCTGAAAGAAGGCTGCTTCCTTCGCCAGCCCGCCGTCCTCGCCGATCGCAAACACGGTCAGGCTCCCTCCGGTGTAGTTTGCCGCCAGCACCAGCTTGCCCGTGGCATCGACGCTCACATGGCACGGTGCCGCGCCGCGCGTCACATCGGCGTCGATCTGCGTGAGCGTGTTGTCGGCATTGCGTTTGAACGAGGCGATGCCGCCGGTTTTCTTTTGTCCCTTGAATTCATCGAGCTCTGCGACGGAGTAGAGCGTCTGGCCGTTCGGATGCAGGGCGACAAACGAGGGGTTTTTCAACTCGGCCGCGAGCTTCGGCTCACTGAGCTTGCCGGTCGCGTCGTCGAACGTGCCGACATAAATCCCCTGGCTCTTGCCGCCGGTGTAAGTTCCAAAATAAACCGGAATTTCGGCGGCGTTCGTCGCGGACATGAGAGTGAATCCTAGAAGGAGTGCGAGGATGAAGTTGCGCATGAGTGGATATTTGATAATGGAAAAATGACAATCCAAATCAGCGGAGCGTTTTATCGCCCTTGTAAGAGTGAGTAAGTGCTCCATCAATTTTGTCGCCCTCGCTAACGCTACGGGCTACAAAATTTACTGAAACAGCGCCTTGAGCGCGATTTGCGACCAGGTTTCAAATTGGTCGAGTTCCTGGAGCAATTCGCTGACCGGCCGGAAGCCCGAATCGACGAGTTCCTTCTCGCGCGCCCGGACCGAGGGCCGATCCAACTCGATCAAATGCACCACCCCGAGGTGCACTCGCCCGACCGGCGTTTTATCGTCGTTGATCAGACCGACCACCTGCTCGCTGCGGACGTCGGCGTGCTCGACTTCTTCTTCCAGCTCGCGGCGCATCCCGGCTTCGTACACCGCGGCGTTATCATCGCCCGAGTCGAGCGTCGAGATATGCCCGCCGATGCCGATGCTGCGTTTGGCGTGGAGCCGCGCTTCGCCGCCCCCTTTGCCGCGCGAGTATTGAAACACTTGCAGCGCGCCGTCGCCAGCGCGATACGTGAAAATCACATACGGGATCAGTTGCTTGAACGAAGGATCCTCTTCCATTTCGGGCCGCGGGCGATAGCTCGTGTGCGCCGGATCGAGCAGCTTCTCGAGGTAGCCCGCGTGTTCGGCTTGGAAACCTTGAAAGTAACCCGCGTCGTGAAAGACTTGCGTTGGGATCACGAGGATTTGTTCGGTGGCGACATCCGTGGACATAGAATTAGGATTACAGGAGGACAGGATTTCAGGAAGACAGGTATTTGAAAAAGCAAAGCCCAGGGGTTCATCCCCTGGGAGCATTTTGGAGATGAGAGCATTTATCCCTTCGGCGGATCGAGGGTGACTTTGAATTTTTTCTCTTCGCCGGCGCGTTTCACGGTGATCTCGACGGTGTCGCCCCCTTTGAATTTGCGGAGCGCACTGTCGAAGTCATCGAGGTTGCCGATCTTGTTTTCGGCGAGGCCGATGATGATGTCGCCGGCTTGCAGGCCGCCTTTATCGGCCGGTCCGTCTTTGGCGACGCCCTGGAGGGCGTAACCTTCGTCCCTGCTGCCGAGATCGGGGATACTGCCGAAGTAGGGGCGTGCGCCTTTCTTCTCCGAGCCGCCGCGGCCGAACATCTCACGGCCGACTTGAGCATACTCCGGCGGCTTTGGTTCGTTGGCGATGTCGAGGGCAAACTCGGTGACGAACTCGCCGATCCGTCGCATTCCCTCGATGTTCAATTTGTCGATGTCGTCGCTGGGGCGATGATAGTCATTGTGCAAGCCGGTGAAGAAATGAAAAACCGGAATTTTCGCCGCGTAAAAACTGGCGTGGTCGCTCGGGCCAAAGCCGCCGGGCTCGCGTTTGATCGTGAAGTGAAACGGATCGCGGCCGTTGATCTTGGTGACCAGAGCGTCGAACTCCTTCGCCGTGCCGGTGCCGTAGACGATCAGTTCGTCGTTCTTCAAACGCCCGACCATGTCCATGTTCAACATCGCGACGGTCTTGCTCAGCGGAAAGAGCGCGTTGTGGATGTAGTGACCGCTGCCGAGCAGGCCGCGCTCTTCGCCGGTGAACGCGATCAGCACAATCCGCCGCGGCAGTTTCTTGCCCGCCAGCCGCCGCGCGACGTCAAGCAGCACCGCCGTGCCGCTGGCGTTGTCGTCGGCGCCGTTGTGGATTTCCTTGGACCCGGCTAGCAGTGTTCCTTCTTCGCCGCGGCCGAGATGATCGTAGTGCGCGCCGATGACGATCGTCTCGTCGGCCAGCGGGCCGGAACCTTCCATGACGGCGACGACGTTCTTGACCTCGGCTTCGATGCGCTCGACATGAACCTCGCCCTGCAAGCGCCAGCCCTTGATTTCAAACGAGCGCGGCTTCAGGTCCTCGTCGATTTCGGTTTCCAGTTTCGAGAGCGAGGGGTGCCCGCTGGCTTTGAACAGTTGATCGACCATAATCCGCCGCACATGCACCACCGGCATCCGCCGCGCATCGCTCCCCTCGCCGCGCTCGAACGGCAAGAGCGGGTCGAACTCTTTGCCGAGATCTGCGCCCTGGGTCTTGAGTTGCTCGATCACGCGCAGCAAGCGTAGCCGCTCCTCGTCGAGCGCTTCGAGATCATCTTTCGGGACTTTGGCGAGCGCGTCGAATTCGGTCTTGGCTTTCTCCAGCGTATCTTGCCAGCGCTTACGCTGCGCCGCGACTTTGCCGCGGATTTCGACTTCGTCGGTGACGAACAGCACTGCCGCCGCGCCGTGTTGATACGCGTTGCTTACTTTTCTCACCAACGGCGCGTGCATCGAATCTTTGTCGCCATCAAACGGGCTGTGCGGATTTTTTTGCTGCGGCTCGTGACGCAGGATAATCACGGCCTTGCCCTTCACATCGATGCCCGCGTAATCGTCGTATTTGTCATCTTTCGACGAGATGCCATAGCCGACGAAAGCGATGGGCAAATCGACTTTCCCCGAGCCGCCGATGCTCAGCGGAGTGAAGCCGCGGCCGAGGAGCAGCGGCATGTTCGTCTGTGTTTTCTTTTCTAGTGACTTCCCGTCAGCGTTCGTTTTTTCCGTCGGCTCGAAGGTCAGCACATTGCGCTCGGGTTTGCCGAGTTTGTTACTCACGGTGACGCTGAATTTCTGAAACGGCGTGCCGTCGAACAGTTCGGTGTTGTAACCGAGGCGTTTGAACTCCGCGGCGAGAAAATCCGCCGCCTTGTTGATACCCTGTGTCGCCAGGCCGCGGCCTTCCCAATCGTCGGCGGCGAGTTTTTTGACATCCTCGCGCAGTTGCTTCTCGCTCTCGTTGCGGGCTTCCTTGGTAGAACTCGATTCGGCCGCAACGGCAATGTGCGCCAGCGTTGTGATGGCCAAAAAGATCAAGGCCCCCGAACCAAACCGGGAGAAACGACAAATCGAGCGAAGCATCGGCGCCTCGTTGCGGGGACAGGTGACAGGTTTCAGGAATCGCCCAGGGCGAACCCCCTTATCCTATAACATTCGCGCGCGTTTCGCACGTCTCACCGCGTAGAAAGCTCCCAGAGCAAGCAACCCTGCCCCATAGGTCGTTGGCTCGGGCACGGCGGTCACTTGGCTGAACGAGATGTTATCGATCGCAACATTTCCTGCCCCGAAACTCGCGGTAATATTCGAGAGATCAATCTCGATCCGCAAACTTTGGGATTGCACTCCTGAAAATGTCATGCTCGTGTGCAACGGACCTACCGGATCGCCATGCGCGAGCACGTTGAGCTGGCTAAAGAGCAGTTGGTTGGAGTTGCCGTAAACATTGACCGATTTTGCGGGGTAATCCACCCCATTCCAACCAGCAAGATCGAATCCGTTTAAGATGACGTTATACCCTGTATCAGCGGTGAGAAGTACCGTGATAATATCGTCGCCGCTAAACGTCGCATCCCCGGTATAGAGAACTCTCGAAAGATCACCATAACCCGAAGTCCAAAGCGCTTCGTCCGCTCCATAGTCGACAACGATATTCGGCGTGTTGGCAGCACCGCCATATTTATAAGAGTTGGGGCCCTGAATCGTCGATGTGACCCGATCGCCATAGAAAGGCAGATCGCTAGAAAAGAGACTAGATTCAAATGAACCAGGCTGCCGCGCAAAGAGCAGCACTGTTTCTGCGGCTACGGGCGTCGCGGCGCACAGCCAAAGGAACCCGCCGAAGAGGGCCAGGATCAATCGGCGATGGATGGAATTCACGAGCGGACTCCTAAAGTTAAAAAAAATGCCGGAAGAATATCAGAATGGAAAAGTTCAAACTCTAGAGCGACAGAAGTCTCGTGCGAATTCGTGTCGCCAACCGAGCCTAGGAATGACTTGGGATACCCCTGCTGGCTGGCAAGCACGCCATGCATTGAGAATCTGCCCGCTTGTGGGTTCAATGATCAACAAAGTGATCCACCATTCACTGCTGAAAGCTTACTCGGCGCATCTTTGGTGTCAATCTAATTGACAGGAGTGCATACGATCCATGACCCGATGCGCGTTGAAATCGACTCGCCACGAGGCCTTGACGATTGGGCGAAACTTGACGGCGAATCGAAATCGGAGTTGACGAGGAGAGAACCGTTCTTTTGCGGAAAACGCCGGGAAAAGTCTATCATTGCGGCCGCGAGGCGCATAAGATTCAAGTGTCGAACCGCGCGGCAAATCAACCTTTTTGCGCGCCAACACTGAACGAATGTTCGAGCCTCGTCCATGTCAGGCTGAAAAGCCTGACCTACGTTGAACATGCCATCGCTGTACGTCATCCAGGGCCGCGATCAGGGAACTCGCTATGAGTTGACCCCCGCGGTCCCGACGTTGACCATTGGCCGCGATCATGGCAACTCGATTCAGATTCACGACACCGAAGTCTCGCGCCGCCACGCCGAAATTTTGCTCAGCGGCGAGATCGTCACGGTCACCGACCTGGGGAGCGCCAACGGGACCTGGGTCAACTCCGAGCGCGTCGAGCGCCGCGAGTTGAAGACCGGCGATCAAGTGCAGATGGGACGCACCGTGCTCCTCTTCACACGCGGCAGCGACGCCGTCACGCGCGATGCCGACGAGCGCGTGAGCATCGTCAACACGGACAAGTTCAGCGACCAATCGCGCATCCTCAGCAGCGTCGCGCAAACCGAAGGAAGCCAACTGCTAAGCCTGGACTACGATCCGACGCAAAGCAATTGGCTCGCCCAGGCGCGCGGCAACTTGCAGTTGATGTATCGCACGGCCCTCACGATCAGCCACACGCTCGACATCGATCAACTGCTCGACCGGCTACTGCAAATGATCTTCGATTGGGTCGAAGCCGACCGAGGGTGCGTGATGTTGATTGACCAAGAGACGGGCCTGCCGCAACCGCGCGTCCGCCGCGACCGCAAGGTTCCTGCCCGCGGCAAGGAAGCCGATGAAGAAACGCTGCACATCAGCCAGACGATTCTCGACTATGTGATGACGAAAAAAGAGGGTGTCCTCACTAGCAACGCCCGCGATGACCAGCGGTTCGACGCGGCGGCGAGCATCGTACGCCAGGGTGTGCGCGAAGCGATCTGCGTCCCGATGCAAGGCCGCTACGGCATGGTCGGCGTGATCTACATCGATACGCTGATCCCCGCGGCGCAGACACTTACCAAAGGCAACAAAAAATTCAACAAGGACCATCTCAAGCTGATGGTTGCCATCGGCCATCAAGCGGCCCTCGCCGTCGAGGACACGAACTACTACTCGGCGATGCTCCGCAGCGAACGCCTCGCCGCGATGGGCACGACCATCGCCACGCTCTCGCACCACATCAAAAACATCTTGCAAGGCATCCGCGGCGGCAGCTACCTGATTGACATGGGCCTCAGCGAGCACGACGAACCGCTGATCCGCAAGGGCTGGGACATTGTCGAGCGCAACCAGAAGCGCATCTCGAACATGGTTCTGGACATGCTCACCTTTAGCAAGGAGCGCGAACCGGAACGCGCGCCGGGTGACCTGAATCGGACGATTCACGAAGTCGTCGAGATCGTGCAATCTCGCGCCAATGAAAAAGGCATCCAACTCGTTTGGCAGCCCGACCTACGCCTGCCGCGGTTGATTTACGATGACGAAGGTCTGCATCGCGCGATCTTGAACGTTCTCACCAACGCGGTCGATGCGGTCGAGGAGCGCGTGATCAATGATCAAGAGGCTGCTGCCGAGGGCAACCCCGTCGCGGACCCCATGCCGCCGCGCGTCACCGTCACCGTCGGCCTCAGCCACGATGCGAAGTTCGCCGAGATCGTCATCGAAGACACCGGCGCGGGGATCGCGCCCGAACGCATCAGCGACATCTTCAATCTGTTTGTGTCGAGCAAAGGTTCGCGCGGCACCGGCCTCGGCTTGCCCGTCAGTCAAAAAATCCTGCGCGAACACGGCGGCCAGATCGAGGTCACAAGCGAAGCGGGCCGCGGGAGCCGGTTCTTACTCGAGTTCCCGGCGCAGCGCGAGGAAGCGCATCAAACCAGCGCGGTGCCGATTCCAAAGAGCGAAAGTTCGCCCGCGGCCGAAGCGCGGATGGGGGTCGATGCGAAGTGAGGATTGCTTTTAGGCTCTCGATAGACACAATATCTCTTGTTCTCCAAGCATTGTGAATCGCAGGGAATAAAGTCACTGCTTACCCTACAATAAACCTGTCTGGTCCCCTCCCCCTTGAGGGGACAATACTGTTCGGCACAAGATTTGGCGATGGCTTGAGCTAGTATAGGTTCTCGGCGGCTGGAGCTGGAGTGCTCAATCTAGGGTAGAAGGCCTGCCTGTGGAAGCTGACAGCGCGCAGCATTCAGCGCCACGGCCACGCAGCATAACACGGGGGTGGTACGTTTACGACTCGATTTTTTTCAGGCTCGCCAGATGCTTGTCAAACTCGGCGTCGCTGACCCAGCCGGCTAGATAAAACTGAATGATCTCGAACGTCCGCTTGGTCGGCTTGCGGCCGGTGTGCAGCGTGATCAACAGACTCACGATCATCGCGGCGTACATCTGCAACGCCACGCCATTCTCCTGATGCGACACGAAGTGCCGCGTGCCGAGCACGCACTTGAGCCAGCGAAAGAACAATTCCACGCTCCAACGATGCCGATACGCCAGCGCGACCAACGCCGGCGACAAGTCTAGCCGATCCGTGAGTAGCCAGAGTTCTTTCGGGCCGTCGCGATCCTCCGTTTTGACAACGACCAACCGCAGCGACTGGCCGGGGAAGTGGTTCTTGTGATGGGCCGTGCCGAGACGCGAGATGACAACATCGCGCACGATGCCCGCCTGCCGCGCTTCGTCGTCGAGCGGACGTTCTTCTTGAACCTCGAAGGCCGTGTTGTCTTTGACCCGCGCGATCAGCGATGAGCCGGCGGCGCGAATCGCGGCAAACAGTTCGTATCCGGCATAGCCTCGATCAAGCACATACAGCCGATCGCGTTGCAGCGTGGCCTTCAATTGCTTCTGTTCCGAGCAAGCCGCAGGCGTCAGCACCGCATCGCAAGGGACACCTTTGAGCACATCGAAGTGCAGGTGGAGTTTCACGCCGCGCTCCGGCGAGTCGGTACGCCACAAAGCCCAAGCCATCTGCGGCAAGGCGGCGAAGAACGTCCCATCAACAGCCGTCAGGCCGCGCAGCGCGTCGGCTTCGCGGCCTGTTGTCAGCGGCAATGCTTGGCAAGCCAATTCCTGCACGACTGCCCGCAAGTACTTGGCGTTGAAGACCCCCGCCGCCTCGCTCAACGAACCGAGCGAGGTGCTGCGCAGGCCCAGCTTCCGACGGGTCTGCTCCCAGTTGCTGGCTTGTTGCAAGCCACGCAGACTGGTCAGGGTGGGCCTGAAGAAGTACAGTAACAGCAGCGCGATGTACTGATCGAAGAACAGCTTGCGGTTCTTGGCTCGATCGCGCTCGGTGCCCACCGAATGCAGGCGTTTGAGCAGCTTCCGCGCCGGCTCCAGCAGCCGTCGGCCTTGTAATAGCAGTACCTCGTCACCCTTTTGTCGCGCCATTCTGGCAGCCTCCTAAGCTGCCAGAATACCATGCGCAAATCTTGTGCCGAACAGTATTGGGGAGGGTTGGGGAGGGGGTCTGAGTTGAGAGTTGACTCAGTTTCGCGAAAAGATTTTTTTGAATAATGTATTCGTGAAATGAAGTAACAACTCGCTGACAAGAACCCCCTCCCCAGCCCTCGTGCGCAAGGGGGAGGGAGCCAGACCAGATTATTAAGGGACGGTGTCCTTTGAAAATATGAGCGTCAACCTTTTACAACAATTATTGCCCGCCCCGAATTTCCCCCATGAGACTCCCTGTGCCTAGCGTCAGTCAGCAGTCAAATCCCCAAGGCAATCCCAGCACGATGGAACACAACGACTTTGGCCGCACGGGCGAATTGGTCTCGCGCATGGGACTCGGCACCTGGCAGTTCGGCGGGCAATGGGGACCGGAGTTCAGCGACGACAACGCGCTCGGCATCATGCGCGCCGCCGTCGAGAGCGGTGTCAACTTCTTCGACACGGCCGATATTTACGGGTTGGGCCGGTCCGAGGAATTGATCGGCAGATACTTGCGCGAGTCGAAGCCGAAACTCTTCATCGCCACGAAACTCGGCCGAGGCCCCAAGCCGGGCTGGCCGGATAATTTCACGCCGCAGGTCGTGCGCGAGCATACCGAAGCCTCGCTGCAACGGCTCGGCATTGATTGCGTTGATCTGCAACAACTGCACTGCGTGCCCAAGAGTGAACTCGAGCGCGGCGTCATGTTCGAGACGCTCGGCAAGCTCCGCGACGAAGGGAAGATTCGCTTCTACGGCGCCAGTGTTGAAACGATCGAAGAGGCACAAATCTGTCTCAAGGACCCTGGCTGCACGAGCCTGCAGATCATCTTCAACATCTTCCGCCAAAAAGCGATCACCGAACTCTTTCAACAGGCATTCAACCAGCACGTCGCGATCATCGTCCGGCTTCCGCTTGCCAGCGGTCTCCTCTCGGGCAAGATGACGCCCGACCGCAAGTTTGCCGAAACGGACCACCGCAACTACAATCGCGACGGCCAGCAATTCAACGTCGGCGAGACGTTCGCCGGGCTGCCATATGACAAGGGTCTGGAACTGGTCGAAGAGATCCGCCCGCTCGTCCCCGAGGGGATGACGATGACGCAGATGGCGCTGCGCTGGTGCCTGGACTACGAAGCAGTGACGACGGTAATCCCCGGCGCGCGCAATATGGTACAAGCCAACGAAAACAGCAGCGCCGGCCACCTCCCGCCGCTCCCGGTCCCGCTGCACGATCGCCTAACGGCGCTGTATCACACGGCGATCCTGCCGCACATTCGCGGAGGGTATTAGCGTAGCGCATTTTTGTAGCCCGTAGCGTTAGCGAGGGCGACAAAAATCTGTAACCCCATTTACTTCCTTTTCCGTGCGATCCGCCTCACTGAGCGAATCGTCTACCGGTACTTAGGTCGTTCGTCGCCGGTGGCACGCTGCTCGTATTTGCGGGTAATGCGGCTTCTGCTTTGTCCCGCTCCCGCTTCGCTTGAATTGGAAAATACAAGAGAACGACCAAGACCATGATGATCATCGTCGCGACGTAAGATTCCGTAAGATTCTCTCCAGTTACGAGCGAGTTGAACACGATAAAGAGGATCGCAAACAGTTGCAGCCAAGCAGCAACACTCCACGGCACCAATCCGAAGATTGCGCAAGAATAGGCGGGAGCATTGACACACGCGATCACAACCAACAGTGGAATAATCTTAAACCACTTATGTTTTTCACATAACGGCTCCGACCAAACAGCAATGCAGATCGGCAAGAAGAACCCAAATCCGATTGTTAATAGACATGCAAAAAAGATTGTCATGGTCATTCTCGATTAAGAGACCTATGAATTGTCATAAATCGAAAGTATTGCGAATTTCGCGAGGGCATCTACAAGCTTTATATACCATTTTTTGAGCGCTACCCCCTTATCAAGCTGTGATGTTATGCCCAGAAGTTTGGCCGCCCTTACAGGGCTTGGCTTTCCTATCATCCATCGACCCAGGGTTAAACGCGTCGTCATTTTTAATCTTTCAAATCCCTATTCCGCCAAATCGGGCCGAAGAAAAACCTGCTCTGCGTTCCCCCAAAGGGGTTTGATTTTGTGCCAGCGGGTGTGGTGTAGTGAGGGGTGATTGCGCGGCCCTGGAGATTCGCAATTCGCCAAGGCAGCGAGTCCCTTACTTGGGCGCGGCTGAGGAGACGAACGGTTCGGCAGGAGCCTCACCCTCCCAAAGACTGGCCATTATTCAAGCCGCGCTGTTTCTAAGTAGAAAGCGTATCAGGACGATTGAGTGGTCCGTGCTCGAAGGCTGAAATCGTGAGTCTGCAGACGCCGAGGCGTCCCAAGTCTCGCGACCTTGGCGGCGCGGCAAGCGACCTGGCGGCGATTTTGTTGTGAATACAGTCCAGTGAAAAACCGCGGAGTCTGTTGCCTCAAAAGGCAATGAAACCGCGACGCGCGTTGCCTTTTGAGGCAACACGAAAATGCGCATTGCGCGAACAATTTGACCTGGGTCAAGAATGCGTAAACCGCGATTTCCCCAGGGGTTAGGGCCTGAAATTGCGCCGCAAAACGCGCGCAAATAGATGCGCGCTTTTTTTGATTTTTTTGCGTTTTTTTTGATCTTTTTCGATTTTTTATGTTTTTTTCGTCTCTTTTTTCACGCTTTTCGCACGTTTTCCGCGGAAATCCGCGGGTTTTCTCGGGTGTTGCCTCGAGGCAACAGAGAAAAAAATGACACCGGCGATGTTGCTATTCCGTCTGATAACTTTGGTCCAACAAATCCATCGGGTGGACGACCGTAAGCGGTTCGCCTCGGAGGCGGGCCTCGCGCTGGATTTGCAGCAAGCAGCCGGCGTTGGCCGTGACGACGGTCGTCGCGCCGGTCGCAAGAATATTGTCCAGCTTGCGGCGGCTGAGGATGCCGGACATCTCGGGCTGCGTCAGGTTGTATGTCCCGGCAGCACCGCAGCAGAGATCGCTCTCGGCCAATTCACGCAGTTCCAAGCCCGGGATCATACCGAGCAGTTGCCGCGGTGCGGCGCGGATTTTTTGGGCGTGAGCCAAGTGACACGCGTCGTGGTAGGTCGCGGTAAGTTTCAATTCACCGCGCGGCCGCTCGGGTCCGAGGTCCATCAGGAATTGATGCACGTCGCGAACCTTGTGCGACAACGCATCGCGTTCGAGCGAACCCTGGTCTTGCCAATGATGCGGGTAGTCGCGGAGCATCGCGCCGCAGCCCGCGATATTGACGATCACGGCGTCCACTTCATCGGCTTTGAACGCCGCGGCATTGGCGTTGGCCATTTCGCGGGCCGGTTCGCTTTGACCCGCGTGATACGGAATCGCGCCGCAGCAACCTTGCCCACGCGGCACGACCACGTCGCAGCCGTTGCGTTGCAGCACTCGCGCCGTCGCCCAGTTCGTATGGCGGAACATCACATCATTCACGCAGCCAGTGAACAACGCCACGCGAGCGCGGCGCCGGCCGGTCGCGGGGAGAAACTCGGGGAGTTGCGGCAACGCCTTGCCCAGCGGCGGGAGCATTTCGACCAAGCGGCGCAGCTTCAGCGGCAGCAAGCGGAGCAAGCCTGTCTTGCGGGCGAACGTCAGCAGTCCCAATCGCTGCGCCCAGCGCGCCGGCAGCAGTGCCTTGCGCAGACGATCGGGATACGGAAACAGGCCGAGCAGAATCCAGCGGGTGAACCAGTCGGGCGTGTGAGCTTCGGTGGTTTCGGTGCCGGCTTCCATCGCCGCGCGAAATGGTTCGATCAACCGGCCGTATTGCACGCCCGATGGGCAGGCCGTTTCACAAGCACGGCAATCGAGACAGAGTTCCAAATGCCCGCGCACTTCGTTGGTGAGCGGAATCCGTTCATCGGTCACGGCGCGCATCAAGTAGATTCGCCCGCGCGGTCCGTCGTTCTCGTCCCCGAGTACGGCGTACGTCGGACATGTCGCCGTGCAGAGCCCGCAATGGACGCAATCGAGAAACAATTCGTAGTCGATCCCCGAACCCGGATTGGCGGGTTTCGCAGGGGGCATCTCGATTACGGGGAGTTCGGCCATGTGCTAAGTGACAAGTTCGAATCAAGACGGGATGCAATGAACAGAAATGATCATATCACAAGCGCTCAACTCCAAAACCGTCCGGCGTTCAAAATCGCCTGTGGATCGAACTGCGTGCGGATCGCGCGGTTCATTTCCGCCGCATCGCCCATTTGTCCCCAAAGTGCCGCCGAAGTGAGATCTGATGAATCGGGCACGCGCCAAACCTGCAACCGCCCGCCGAGTTTCGCCAGATCGGGATGCGCCGTGTGGAGGAGCCACTGGCTTAGTGAAGTGCTTGGCGGTTTCGGCAAACGAGCATAGACGATTCCGCTGCCGGCATGAGCCTGCCATGTGATGTTCGGCTGAAGATTTGTGAGCCAACGCAAGCCCATGAGCAAACGACTTGGTTGAAAGGTGAGTTTTAAGGCCAAACCTTCGGCACCAATTGAAGGCATGAGCGCCGGAAACTCGCGCAGGTGTGCAAGCAACGCATCGCGCTGCATCGGTGCGAGGACGATCGGCGCAGGTCCATGTTTCGCCAGCTCGATGCAGTCCGTACTGAGCTGCCAGTTCAGTTCTGATTCGGTGCCTTGGAGAATGACCGCGAGCCAAGCCAGGGCCGATGCGTGCGCCGCGAAATCCTGGCGCAGCGAATCGGGCAGAGCCGAAAAAAGCTCCAAGCCGGCGGGGAGTTGCGGACCTTGCAGCACGCGTTCGATTAAGCGATCCGCCGTCTCGAAATCGTTGATCGGGATGAGCAGCGCTGCCGTTCGTGAGGGCAGCGGTTTGACCTTGAGTGTGACTTGTGTGATGACGCCTAGCGTGCCTTGCGAGCCGATCAACAACCGACAGAAATCGTACCCCGCGACATTTTTCACCACGCGACCCCCGCCATGATAAATCGCACCGCTCCCATCCACAGCTTCGATCCCGATGACATAGTCACGCAACGTGCCGCAGCCAAGCCGGCGATACCCGCTGATGTTCGCCGCGATGCAGCCGCCGATGGTGGCTTGTGCGGCTTGCGGCAAATCGAGCGGCAGCTCTTGATGTTCTGCGGCCAGGGTCGACCGCAATTTCTCGATCGTGATTCCGGCTCCGACAGTGACCGTCATGTCGCGTGCTGGATAGTCGATCAATTGATCGAGCTTTCTCAGACTCAAGCCGGTGCCCTGGCTTCGCGGTTGCAACCCAGAATCGAGCGCCGTTTCACCGCCAAGTGGAAAGATCGACATTCGGGTTTCCGCCGTTTTGCGCACGAGCGCCGCTACCTCGGCGGCAGTCGTGGGTTGTTCGGTGCGAAGAAGGGGCAGCGGCATGTCATGGTTGTACTATGGCGATGCCTAGAAGGCAAAGGTGCGGAGTCAAGGGTGCCTTGCTTACCCTGCGGGTTAAAAATTCGAGGACTTTTGCATTACAAAATGGAAGCTTCAAGAATTCCATTAGTCGAGGGACGCCCTGGCTTACGCCTCGGGCTTTCAGAGCGCCGCACGTCGTCCCGGATGCTTTTGCTCCATCCCGCAACCGCCCGCGGTTGGCAGGAGTTTTCCGGGGCTGAGCAAGCCCGAGGGATTAAGTGCCGTGCGGAATCGTTCCATCACGGCGAGGTCGTCAGTGGTGAACATTTTGGGCATGAGCGAGACCTTTTCGACGCCGATGCCATGTTCGCCAGTAACGCTGCCGCCGCATTCGAGACACGCTTCGAGAATCTCCTCGCCGGCCTGCATGACGCGCTGCGTTTGTTCCGCGTCGCGTTCGTCAAAGCACATGATCGGGTGGATGTTCCCGTCGCCAGCGTGAAATACGTTGACGATTTTGAGATTGTACTTTTCCCCCACGGCGCTGATCTTGCGCAAGATCCAAGGGAGTTTTGTGCGCGGCACGACGCCGTCCTGGGTGCAGAAACTCGGCGCGAGCCGACCGACGGCACCGAAGGCTTGTTTGCGAGCCTTCCAGAGTTTTGTGCGCTCATCGGCGTTAGCCGCGATGCGAATCTCGCGTGCGCCGCTGGCCAGGCACAGTTCGCTGATTCGGTCGCGCTGCTCGTCGAGGCCAACCTCGAGTCCATCCACTTCGATCAACAAAATTGCTCCCGCATCCGTGGGGAATCCGAAGTGAAATGCTTCTTCCAGCGGGACGATAATCCCTTGATCGAGCATTTCAAGCGCGGCGGGAATTATGCCGGCACCGATGATCTCGCTGATCGAATTGGTCGCGTCATCAACGCTGTTGTAGATCGCCAGCAGCGTCCGCCAGCCTTCGGGATTGCGCGTCAAGCGAACCCAGATGCGTGTCACGATGGCAAGTGTTCCCTCGCTGCCGACAATTGCGCCGACGAGATCCGGTCCGAGCGCATCCTCGACCGGCCCGCCAAGTTGCACGATCCGGCCATCGGCCAGGACCGCTTCGAAGCCCATGATATGATTCACAGTGACGCCGTATTTCAACGTATGCGGCCCGCCGGAATTGGTCGCGACGTTGCCGCCAATCGTGCAAGCTCCTTGGCTCGACGGATCGGGAGCGTAGTGATAGCCGCTCGTACGCAACGCCGTGTTGAGGTGCGCATTGACAACGCCCGGTTGCACAATCGCGTACCGATCACGCAGGTTGATCTCCTCGATCGCGCGCATTCGCGTCAGCACGATCATGATCCCGCCGCCGACGGGCAAGCAACCGCCGGCGAGACTCGTCCCCGCGCCGCGCGGCACAAACAGCACACTGAATCGATTCGCAATGCGCACGATAGCGGCGACTTGCTCGGTTGTCCGCGGAAAGACGACGACGTCGGGCGAGTTCTTCTCAACGACGAACCCATCACACTCGTAGACGAGCATGTCGGGACGCGCCGAAAGGATGCCGTCCTCGCCGACGATGGCTCGCAGCTCAGAGAGTAACCCCGGATCACGAGCCGTGAGAGATGTCATAAATGTCCAAGAGAAATAGCCGCCGCATTTTTCGGGACTCACTATTTATAATACCGGATGGAGTGGGATTCGAACCCACGGTACCCTTTCGAGTACGCCGGTTTTCAAGACCGGTGCCTTAAACCGCTCGGCCATCCATCCCAATACGAAAGAAGCGGCATCTCCGCCCTGCTAACACTTGCCCCGATCAGTCGGCTGCCCTCAAGACAAATCCGGAACTTCCGAGTCCTCAGATTACCAACAAGACAACCGAAAACCAATCCTGGTTCAGGCGGGAATTCCAAGGCCAGGAAAATAGTGCTGCTAAGCAAGCACGGGATTAGTCTCCGCGAAGTTGCTCATTCCACCTGAAAAGAAATACCTTGGGCCAAGGGTAATTCCCGTGAATAATTTATGGTATTCGTCACGCGGCGCATGTAATTTTTCCAAGAGTCGGAACCGGACTCGCGGCCGCCGCCGGTCCACTTTTCGCCGCCAAAGGCACCGCCGATTTCCGCGCCGCTCGTGCCGATGTTGACATTCGCGATGCCGCAATCGCTGCCGGCGGGTGAGAGGAACCATTCCGCTTCGCGCACGTCCGAGGTAAAGATCGCGCTCGAAAGACCTTGCGGCACGGCGTTGTGAAGCGCGAGGGCTTCGTCGAGTTCGCGATACGTCATGACGTACAAAATCGGCGCGAATGTTTCTTCTTGCACGATCGGGGCGGTTGGAGCAATCTCGACGAGCGCGGGCCGAACGTAAACGCCGCCGCTGGGAACTGCCGAGGACACGCGCTCGCCCCCATGCACGGTGCCGCCTTGTTGCTTTGCGGCGAGCAGCGCTTGCTGCATCGCTTCACTGGCAGCGTTGTCGATGAGCGGACCGACCAGCGTTCCCGGCTCGCGCGGGTCGCCGACCGGCAACCGGGCGTAGATTGCTTTCAGCCGGTCGACAACTTTCGTTGCGAGCGCTTCATGCACGATCAACCGGCGCAGCGTCGTGCACCGCTGTCCACAGGTTCCGGCCGCGGAAAACACGATCGCACGCAGCGCCAATTCCATATCGGCCGATGGCGTCAGGATCATCCCGTTGTTGCCGCCGAGTTCGAGTAGCGAACGACCGAGGCGCTTGGCCACTGTTTCGCCGACGGCGCGTCCCATTCGCACCGAACCGGTCGCGGAGATTAGCGGCAGCTTCTCCGACGAGGCGAGCTGTTCGCCAGCGCTCGAGCCATCTCCAAGTACAAGGTTGAATAGACCCGGAGGAGCATCGGGAAAGTCGGCCGCAACTTGAGCCAGCAGATTGTGGCAGGCAATCGAACACAGCGGTGCTTTTTCCGAAGGTTTCCAGATGACCGGATCGCCACAGACCAACGCGAGCATGGCGTTCCACGCCCAAACAGCCACGGGAAAGTTGAACGCCGTGATGACGCCAATCGGGCCCAACGGATGCCACTGTTCCATCATCCGATGTCCCGGGCGTTCGCTGGCAATCGTCAGCCCATGCAACTGCCTTGACAGACCCACGGCGAAGTCGCAGATGTCGATCATCTCCTGGACTTCGCCGAGCGACTCCTGCGTGATCTTGCCAACTTCCAATGTCACGAGTTCGGCCAGATCCGCCTTGCGCTCGCGCAGCAGATTGCCAAAGCGGCGGATCATTTCTCCTCGACGAGGAGCGGGAACCAATCGCCAAGTCAAAAACGCCCGCGCGGCGGCGTTGATAGTCGCTACGATTTCGCCAGCTTGCATCGTGGGCAATGTGGCAATTGCCTGACCATCGATCGGTGAAAAGACCGTAAACGATGGTCCGGTGGCGCGGAGCGTGCTTGCATCTATATTCAATTTGCGCAGAATGTTTGGCGTCGATGGCATCAGAGTATTCCCCTATTTAGAACCGACTGGCAGCTCCGGCAAACCGCTTTCATAACATTTGCCAAATCGATTGGCCAAAAACTGATCAAGCTTCACATCTTCCTGCCGCACGAAACCCTGTGTTGGCAGTTGGTTGGCGAAGTGCATGTCAACGACGGCGCACAAACTCGAAGCGGTTGCCAGCTGAATTGCGCTCCAAGTTTCGCCATCGATCTGGCCGTGATAAATCTTGCGCGCGTCAGTGACTTGGGTGAGGAGCCCGTCTTTCCAGCCGCTGACGGTGCAAAAGATCAAGACCACGTCTTGCAGTGTAATTGGAATCGCCGTTTCAAGAATGTCCTTCAAAATCGCGCGGCGATCGTTGAGCCGCAGTTCATTCATCAAAAAGACCATGAACTCGCGATGGCCGCGGTAACGTATCGTTTTGTAGTTTAGCGAGCGAACTTGCCCCTCGAGCGTTTGGCTAAGTGTCCCCACGCCCCCCGAGGTGTTAAAAGCTTCATAATCGATTCCGTCGAGCGAGAAATGCTCTAGTCCTTCGAGCGGCAGCAACGACACCGGCCGGCCGTCATGAATCGCTTCGCAAGGGTTGCCGTATTCGTTGATCAAGCCCGCGGTCGACCAAGTCAAGTTGTACTTCATCTCGTTCGTCGGGAACTGCGGCAACGCCCCGACGCGCAGGCGGACTTCATCGAGCTTGTCGAATTGCCGCGTCAGTTGATGTGCCGCGATCGAGACAAAGCCAGGGGCAAGGCCGCATTGCGGCATGAAGATTTGACCTGGTTTGGCGGAGGCCGCGAGTTGCTGCACCTGCCGCCGGGTTTCGACGTCTTCGGTCAAGTCGAAATAGCTCAAGCCCGTGTCGAGCGCCAGCTTGGCGACCATGGTATTCAGGTCATACGACAACGCCGAAATCACGGCGGTTCGCTGTTGCATCGCCTGGCGCAGCGATTCGGGATCGTCTACGTCGAGCGGGACGACCTTCGCCGAAGTTTTGCCAGCCAGCCGGTCAAGCGCTTCGCGATTGACATCGGCGACCAGCAAATCGTAATCGCCGCTATTTGCCAATAGCTTGGCGATGGCGCTGCCGATTTTGCCGGCGCCGAGCAGTAGAACTTTGTTCATCGTTGACCTCACTTTGAACAAGAGACGTATAATCAAGTATACGCCGGGCCAGATGACCAAGTTCTCCTTTCGAGGCGATTCGCTATGGAATCCGTGAATCCGCTGACTTCCTTCCAGTGGACCCCGCAACCCGAAGCTGAACGGCTGGTGCGTCGGCTCGTTGATGACTTTTTGCATCAATCGGAGTTCGCCGTGCAACTGCGCGACCGGATGTATCGGGAGGCCGGGATGCGCTTCCTCGATCTGGTGGATCATCTGCGTCTGCCATCGAATGACAAGCTTGAACAAGAATTGATCGCTGCCGGTTATTGTCGGCAGGCAGAAGGATCAATTCAAGGCACGCTCTACGAGCAACCGCATGGCATCTTCCCGCGAGTCATTCTCGATGACAGCATCGCCAAAACGTCTCTTGCGATCAAGGTGGAGTCGGTCGCGGATTTCGAATCAGTCTGGCAGACGGGCACAACCGTCATTGGTGAACCGCTCGCTCCAATTCGTTGGGCCAAGGTCTGGGGCGGAGCAACCAGTGAGCTCTGGATCGTCGAACGCCACGGCTACACGAGTTTCGCAGCAGAGGTAACGCCGCCAACTGCAACGAAAGTTTTATTTCACGCCGACTGTTTCCGCCGCCGGCCGCGAATTAGAAGTGACGACATCGGCTTCGACGCGACCGAGCGGATGATCGACGCCGCGATTGCCGACTTGGGCGTCGATTATGCGTGTGACCTGTTCTTTTCGATCGAGCGCGAGTTTTGGCAACGGCGAAATCGCGCGGCGCAGGTGCAAAAAGCTCGGCAAGATCGGCTGGGGTTCGGCTGGGCGAATCATGATCATCATACGTATCGCTCCTCGCGGCAGCACTTTGCGCGGATGATCGGACTCTTTGAAAAGCTTGGCTGTTATTGCCGTGAACGGTTCTATGCGGGGCGTGAAGCGGGTTGGGGGGCGCAAGTCCTCGAGCAGCCGAAAACCGGAATCGTTGTTTTCGCCGATGTCGATCTTTCGCCGGACGAACTCATTGCGGACTTCTCCCACGAACCGCTCGCCGAGCGCCACAACCTGGGCACAGTTGGACTCTGGTGCGCGCTGCACGGCGAATCATTCCTCGCGGCCGGCATGCATCATTTGGAGTGCCAGTTCGACTTTGACGCTTTACAAACCCAGCTCAAACAAGAAGCCGGCGTGACGGTCATGAAGCCGTTCACCGATTTTTCGTATCTGCGCCAAGCTTTTACGCAGGGCGAGCGTTGGCCCGTGCGGCCCGAGCGCATCGAGAAACTTTTGCAAGCCGGACGCATCACGGAAACTCATGCCGAAGCGTTTCGCCGAGACGGAGCCATCGGGTCGCATCTGGAAAACCTCGAACGCAACGAAGGGTTCAAAGGCTTTAACCAAACCGGTGTCAGTGAAATCATCGTCGCCACCGACCCGCGTAAGCATTTGCCGGCTGCTTCGGCATAGCGAAGATGTCGTACCGTAGTTCATTTACATCCTTGAATAGTCGATTTATTGCGCCGGCTTATTGATTTCACCTGCGATCGATCATCCTGGATAAAGTCGGCAGGGTCATGCAAACGGCAGTCGTGAAATTCTCGTAAACTCTGGCTTTTTCTCTAGCCATCGCATCGTTCGGCCATGCAGCTTGATATAAATAGGATTGCCCATTCTGTCTGTGCCGCACTCTTTCAGTGATTTGTTACATGGCTGTTAACAGCGATCTCTTGCGCCGCGACGTTCGATATTTGGCCGATATGTTGGGAGACGTGATCACTTCCTCCGAAGGGCAAGATTCGCTCGCCTTGGTCGAGACAGTCCGCACACTTTCACGCAGCCGCCGCAACGGCGATCCGCAGGCCGAAGCGGAACTGGTCGAGCGGATTAGCAAGTTGAGCTTGCCCGAAGCGCGGTGCGTGGTGCGCGCCTTTAGTGTGTTCTTTGACCTGGCGAATCTGGCCGAAGATCGGCATCGGATTCGGGTCCTGCGCGAGCGGACCCGGGAAAAATTTCCGCAACCAATCGGCGAAACGATCGCTGCGGGCATTTCGCAGCTCAAGGCGGCGGGCTTTTCGGCCGCCGATGTGCAACGTGCCATCGACGGCGTCAAAATTGAATTGGTGTTTACAGCCCATCCGAGTGAGGCCAAACGCCGCTCAATCCGCGCTAAATTACGGCGGATGCGTTTTGCGCTGCAAGAACTCGACCGGCCCGATTTGCTGCCGCGCGATCGCAGCGACCTGGAAGAACGAATCCGCGCGGACCTGACGGTGCTGTGGCAGACGGCATTTATTCGCGGCGAAAAACCGACGGTCATGGACGAAGTCGCGCGCGGGCTCTCGATCACGCCGCGCTTGATGGAAGTTGTCCCGCGGGTATATGACTCCTTGCGCGCCGCATTGAAGACTTTTTATCCCAGCGACTCCTTCGTGATTCCAGATTTCCTGCGCTTCGGGTCGTGGATGGGTGGCGATCGCGATGGGAATCCGCATGTCACGGCGGCCGTCACTCGGCAAACGCTCCGTTGGCTGCGTCAAACGGCGGTCGAAGAGCATTTGGCGCTTTGCAAGCGGATGTATGACTTCCTGAGCAATTCCACACACGAAGTGGCCATCGATCCGAAAATTCCAGCGCTGATTCAAGAATACACGGAAAAGTATCCCGATCTAGCGGAAAGCGTCGGCAAGGTACTGCCCGAGGAAGGCTACCGCCGTTTCATTCGACTCATCGAATGGCGTTTAAAGCGTTCCTTGTCGAGTTCCGACAATGCGCAAATCGAAGCCGGCGGTTACCGTGCCGGCACAGAATTGCTTGCCGATGTCGAACTGATTCGCAGCAGCCTCAATCAGCACGAAGGCCGCTTGCCCGCGGAATCGGAAGTCTGCCGGTGGTATGATTTGGCCCGCGTGTTTGGCTTGAGCCTGACTCGTTTGGATGTGCGACAAGATGCGCGTCGCTATCGCGAGATCATGACCGAAATCTTTTCGACGCTCGGTATCGTCGAGGGGTACGGTGATCTGCCCGAGGAGCGCCGTTGCGAGATCTTGTCGCAAAACATTCCGTGGAGCAAACCGATCCCGCGTGAGAATCTTGGCCCGTTGACGATCGACACGCTCGAACTGTTTGAGTTATTGCATTCGGCGACGCAAAGTTTTGGCCCTGAATGTTTGGGCGCGCATGTCATCAGTCTGACCCAGTGCCCCAGCGATGTGCTCAATGTTCTCTGGCTCTGGCGCTGGGCACAAGCGACGGCCAAGGAAAAATCAAACGATGAGCTGCGCATCGCGCCATTGTTTGAGAAAATCGACGACCTCAAGAACGCCGCGCAAACGCTCGATTCGATCTTGACCCATCCGCTTTATCGCGAGCACGTCAAGCGGCTCGGCGAGCGGCAGATCATCATGGTCGGCTATTCCGACAGCACCAAGGACGGCGGCTATTTCGCGGCTTGCTGGGGATTGTACGAAGGCCAAAGCGGCTTGCGCACCGTGGCGGATAAATATGGAGTGAAGCTGACCTTCTTTCATGGCCGTGGCGGATCGCTCGGCCGTGGCGGCGGACCGGCCGCACGCGGGATTCTTTCGCTCCCGCCCGCCGCGCTCGATGGCACGCTGCGTTTGACCGAACAAGGCGAAGTTCTGGCCGAACGCTACGACGATCCGCAGATTGCTTTCCGCCACCTCGAACAAGTCGCCTGGGCCACGCTGACCGCTTCCGCCTTGCCGCGCGGCGAAGTGAAACCGATCTGGCGCGAGATGATGCAGCAGCTTTCCGAGCGTTCGTACACCGCCTATCGCGAACTGGTCGACCAACCAGGCTTCATTCAGTTTTTCGCTTCGGCGACGCCAATCGACGAGATCGAAAACTTGCCGATCGGCTCGCGGCCCGCGCGGCGCCGCGGCGAACGGACGCTTGGCGATTTGCGCGCGATTCCCTGGGTCTTTTCTTGGACGCAAAATCGCTGCATGATCCCAGCGTGGTATGGACTGGGAACGGCGCTCACCGAAATCAAATACAGCGACCGCAGCAGTTGGAACATTCTCTGCGAGATGTATCGATCGTGGCCGTTCATGCAGGCGACAATCGACAACGCGGTCCTCGCGCTGGCCAAGGCTGACATGTACGTCGCGCATCAGTACGCGGACCTCGAGGCGGACGCCGACATTCGCCGCCGCTGCTGGACGCTGATCGCGGCGGAGCGCGACCGCACGCGGCAAGCCTTGCTCGATATGGTTGGCGGAAACGAACTCTTGGCGACGAATCCTTGGTTCTTCAGCTCGATTGAAGTCCGCAACCCGTACATTGATCCGCTGAATATGATTCAGATCGAACTCATGAAACGCCGGCGGATGCTGCCCGAAGATTCGACGGAAAGCGAACGCGAGGAACTGCGCGATATGCTCCGGTTGACCGTTCAAGGCGTTGCCGCCGGGATGCGAACTACCGGTTAAAGCGCGGAATTGACCAGAAAACCTGCTTTTGGTATGATCGGGGCTTCCGTATTTTGCCTTTAAACCAAGCTCGTTTCGGAGATTTGCCGTGAGTGGAATTAGCGATCGTCAACAGGAAATTGCCCGCCGCCGCAAGCGGAAAAAGAAACTGGTCATCATCAAGCGCAAGCTAACCAAGGCGAGTCCCACCGACAAGCTGGCCCTTGCCACGAAGATCCGCAAGATGACTCCCGGCTGCGAAACGATCATCGAAACGCTGCAACTCGAAGCCGGCAAGTAGTCTGGCAGAGACATTTTAACTTTAAAGCCCGCGCGATTCCTCGCGCGGGCTTTTTTTTCGTGTTTTCACGCTTTAAATTGACAATTGATAATGGACAATTGACATCCGAGAGTACCACCGCCTCCAGTTGTCAATTATCAATTGTCCATTGTCAATTCGTCTCTTGTGCCATCTCGGTCAGCGGGCCAACGGCGAGCATTGTGCCGCCAGTCAGCGGGAAGTCGCGCAGCAATTGGTTGCATTCCTCGACCGTGACGTCTCGCACCGTTTGGAGATCCTCGGCCACGCTGCGGTATTCGCGGCGATATTGCCAGTGGCTGCCGACGACGAACAAACGCCCTCGCGGCCGTTCACTGCCCAGCACGATACGCGAGGCGAACTTGCTTTGAGCTTGGCGCAATTCTTCAGGGGTGATGCCCTTCGTTTGGGCGTCGGTGTAAATCTTTTGCACGATGGCCAGATTCTTGGCCGCATCGTCCGGTTCACAGCAGAGGTACGTGAAGAACGCGCCAGCGTCTTCATAGCCGTAGTAGTGCAAACTCGCGTGCTCGGCCAAGCCTTGATCGACGAGTGCCCAATACAACCGGCTGCCGGTGTCGTCGCCGATGATAACCGCCGTGGCTTTGGCCGCGAAACGCTGGCGGCTTGACGCAGGCGGGGCTGCCGTCATCCCGATCAGGTATTCCTGGTTCGCTTGCTCCTTGTGCATGAGTTCGAACTCGGAGCGCGGGGTCAGCGTCGGCCTCTTTCGCGTCGCGGGGCCGGGTTCCCAACCGCCGCAGACTTGCGTCGCTGTTTTCACCAGCCGATCAAAGTCGACCTTGCCGGCCGCGACCAGCAGGATGTTGCTCGGGTTGTAGCGCGAACGCCAGTAATCGCGCATTTGCTCGGACGTTAGCGCACCCACGGATGCTGCTGTTCCCAGCACACTTCGGCCGAGCGGGTGATCGCCGAAGAAGACCGCGCGGCATTTGTCGTCCGCGCCGTATGGAGGCTGATCGGCGTACATCATGATCTCTTCGATGATGACCTTTTTCTCGCTGTCGAAGTCCTCATCGCGCAGCGCCGGCCGCATGATATCGCCCAGGAGTTCGACCGTGCGATCCTGAAACTCGGGCAAGATGTTGGCGTGATAAACCGTGGTTTCTTCGCTTGTGTAAGCGTTGTAATCAGCCCCCATCCGATCGAATTCCAGATTCACCTCGTCTGCCGAACGCTTAGTCGTCCCTTTGAACACCATGTGCTCCAGGAAGTGGCTTACTCCCGCGACTTCGTCGTGCTCATCCCGCGCGCCGGTTTTGACAAAGAAACCCATCGCCGAGGTATGCGCGTTGTCATTGCACTCGGCGATGATTTCC
>JBGSSS010000142.1:0-39631 GCA_041736895.1 Pirellulales bacterium | reverse complement strand
AAGACGCCGAAGCCAAGCCGCTGGAGCTCGCCGTGGTCAAGCAAGATGATGTGGCCTCGTGGCAAGGCCCGGTCGCCCTCAAGGATCTCGTGGGTCTCGAAGCGGTTTGCGACTACGGTGTTCTCGCCAAAGGCGATGCGCCGTTCTGGCTGAACTACTACGCAAAGCATCTGACGGCTGGCTGGCAGCAGCAGAAAGATTCACCGCGCGGCAAGTACCTGGCCCTCGAGATCGTGCCCGCGAAAACGGTCGCCGGGCTCGATCTGTTAGTCCTGTGGCAGGGCAAACCGCTGCCGAATGCCAAGGTCACCATCCAAAAGCCCGACAATCGCTCGACCGAGCTAAAGACGAACGAGCAGGGTATCGCGGAATTCCGCGAGAGCATCACCGGAATGTTGGCGATCCTGGCCAGCCACAGCGAACCGACCGCGGGTGAACGGGACGGCAAGAAATACGAGTCGATCAAACATTACTCGACGCTCACGATTCCGGTGGCAATCAAGATCGCTGCGGCCGAGCCAAAGGTGTCCGCGCCCGAACTACTCGCCAAGGCTCGCGAACATCGCGCGGTGTGGGAAGACTTCACCGGCTTGCAAGGGAATCTGACCTTTAGCGACAACGGCACCTCGGTTGACACCAAGTTTTCGATCGACGCCGAAGGCGAGGTGACCCTGAAACTCGCGGACGGACCGGCGCGCAAGTGGCTGATCATGTATCTTGAATCGATGGTTCAGCATCGGCTGCCGACGGCGAACGTCAAAGAAGACGTGAAGTACGTCAGCGAGAACGATGAGCATCCGCTCGGCGTGAAGCTGTCGCTCGGCGACGGCGATGAGATGGATAGCCATTATCGCGTGCGCGACAACGTCGTCCGCGAAGTCAATCGCAAAGCCGGGAAAGGCCGCTTCACGATCAGTGTCCTCGAAAGCAAGGAGAACGCCGAAGGCAAGTACCTGCCCACGATCTTCACGGTGAATACCTGGAATGCCGAAGGTGCCTTGGTTTCGTCGCTCACCGAGCACGATACCTGGTCGCGACTCGGCAAGCTCGACGTTCCCCAACGCGTGGTGCAAACCAGCGCCGGCAAGGACAAAGTCATCGTGCGCACGATCGAGTTCCAGAACCTGGAAATTCCAAAGACCAAGACCGCGAGCAAGTGATTCATTTCAGAATGGGACACTGATACGACTGATGAAACGGATTGGCACTCATCAGCAAATACAAAAGGACCGCGACAAAAATCGCGGTCCTTTATGTATTTTCAGTCGTATCGAATCTGAACTCTCACGAGTTCAGCTACATTTTTTAGACGTACCTCGAATCGGAGTCGTCGCGGAACGGCGAGTCGATGCCGAGGATCATCTTCATTTCGTTGAATTGACGCGAGAAGGTGTCGCTCGACGAGTGGACGTGTTCGGCTTCGGTGATAAACTTCATCCCTGCTTCGCACGGAATCCCGTGGTCGCGCAGGATCTCGGCAAACTCGCTCAGGTCGTGGCCGTAAACAATGATCAGCTTGTGTTCATCGAATTGGACTTCAAGCGGAATGTTCGGATTCAGCACGGCGATGCCGGTGCAGCCGTCGTGCGTGAGGAGCTCTTCGTAGTCGTAGAGCATGCTCTTCAACACGGGCAGATCGATGTGCTCGCGATAGAGATCGCGGTGGCTGTTGTCGTCTTGGCTGTGGCTCGTTTCGAGAACCACATCGACTTCGTGGCCCAACGGATCGAGCAGATCGATAAAGGTATCGAAAACTTTTTCGGCGCTGACCGAAATCATCAGGACCGGGACGCGCGTCTTGGACTGCTCATCGGTGTAGCAATCGTGGCGATAGCCGGTGCGGGGGACAACATCCAAGCCATACGACGGGCGAATCGCTTCAGTCAGGCGAAAGTTGCCGTACTTCGATACGGCCAAGTGTGTTTCGAGTTCCTCTTCGCTGAGGTGTTCGAAACCGCTCGGGCCGCGCTTGCCTGTCGTGTCGCGAAAGACATTGCGGAAGAATTTTTTTAGGAACCCCATCGATGGCACTCCGACACGCTGTCGACTCACGGTGTTGGCAATCGTTCGGCTGGCCGCGTTTAGCGCCTGCGGAACGAATTGCCTTTTGCTGTTTTTTCGCTGGCAGCAGACGAACTCACCGATTGGGGAATCGGGGAGAAACTCGGTTTGGTCCGCACACACGGCACAACCGGTCTCGACGGCCACGGCATCCTAAAAATCCGCGTTCTTCGAGGTCACTCCGCCAACAATGCGGCGAACCCTGGGGTCCGGCACACGTTCTCCAAACTCTAGCACTCCGCTCGCACCTTGCCGGAAAATGCACCGGAATTTGTCTGAGCCGAAGTACCGATCAAGCCGGTTGTAGCGATCGAGTCCCCTTTCTGCTGGCAGGATTTCCCGGTCTTAACGCCGAAGCGCACAGGGAAAGCTGGGAATGATATTTCACGGCATGAAATATCGATGCTGGCCGCAAGCGCCGTAGCAGATGCACTGGGACAAATGCCTGCGATTTTGCTCATATTTTTGCATACTCTATCTAAAACCAAAGATTTCCCTAAAGCCTTGTGACGCAAGAGCTTGCTACGGCAACTATGAAAATGACAAAGGAATGACAATCTCGCTACGAGGCAATGACACACCAATTCGCCCCATTTCTTAATATTGCCGAGGAAGGAAATGCTGCGTGGTTTGGGCTAGACGCGGCATGACATCAATCGCACCGTTTGATTAACTCCGTTTGAAGCACTGGAAGCAACCCACTCACGGACGAGTTCACACTCCCAAAGGAACCCTGGATGTCCACTGACGCCGCCCTGGATACGAACGCTGGAATCTTTCTGTCGCAGGCGACAGCCACGCCCGCCGCGAAACCCAAGAAGCACAAGAAATCGGGGCACCTGCACCCGTCACACACTCCCAACGACCCCGAAGAAAAGTCGGCGGATGAAAATCTGTCGGACGATCACCTGTATCAAACACAGCCGCCCGTTCGCGGCGCGGTGCCGCCCCCGGCGAGCGAAGAATACGATCCGCAAGCGCCGTTCAAGTCCGGCACCGATTGGCTTGTCGTGGGTTGGATCGGCTTGATTCATGTGTTTGCCCTCGCAGCGCTGCTGCCATATTTCTTTTCGTGGCAGGCCTTGGTCTTTACGCTGGTCACCACCTGGTTCTCGGCGAGCTTCGGGATCTGCGTCGGCTACCATCGCTTGTTGACTCATAACAGCTTTCAAACCTACAAGCCTGTTCGCTGGTTCTTGGCCTTGCTCGGTAGTTTGACCGGCGAAGGTCCGGCCCTCACTTGGGTTGCCAATCACCGCCTGCATCATCAATTCAGCGACAAAGAAGGCGATCCGCATTCCCCACGCGACGGCGGCATCTGGTCACACATGCTGTGGTTCATGCCCAACCAAGGCTCCAAGTGGAAAAACGGGATCTACCAAAAATACGCTCCCGATCTTTACAAAGACCCGGTGATGCGGTTCCTCGAAAAGACGTTTATCTTCTGGCACTTTGTTGTCGGGTTGGGCGTCTTCTTCGGGGCCTACGCCATTTGGCGTGATTGGCAAATGGCCTCTTCGTTCCTCGTTTGGGGCGTGTTTGTCCGGATGGTCTACACGCTGCATGTGACTTGGTTTGTGAATTCGGCCACGCACACGTGGGGTTACCAAAACTACAAGACCAGCGACGACAGCACCAATCTCTGGTGGGTGGGGCTGCTCGCATTCGGCGAAGGTTGGCACAACAACCACCACGCCTTCCAACGCATGGCCCGGCACGGTCACAAGTGGTGGGAAGTCGACGTCAGCTACTGGGCCATCCTGTTCATGGAAAAGACGGGCCTCGCTTGGAACGTCGTCAAGGAACCGCCCAAGCACGGCAAACCGGCCTAGGTAATGGATAATTGACAATTGATAATGGACAATGACCCGAGCCCGCGGCTTTATACGCCGCGGGCTTTTTTTTCGTATATCAGAAGATGATCTCTTGCAAAGCCAAGGCGTTTATCGCCTTGGATCCGTGCGTTTTCCAGTCGTAGCGGATATTCCGTCCACGCAACTTACGACGCTCAAGACAAGCTCGACATCATCGACTTTTCCCAAAATCCGCGACCGATTCGCTGCGAGTTCTCCGTTCGTAGGGCATAATCGTAGAACATCCCTTTGCACGGTTGGGAAAGCCTTGCCGTCTCGATCCGGAGTTCTTGTCGATGCCCAAGCTGAATATTCTTGCCCGCAATGTTCCTCAAGCCGCGTTTCGTGCCCTGGCGTTGGGGGCAATCTTCAACGTCGGTTTGCTGGCGGGTTTCGCCCTGGCACAACCAAGCGAACTGCCGCCGCCGGCCGGAGGCACTTTGCCAACGCCAGGAACCACGGGGCCAAACACCAATCCTTTCGATCTCGATCTGCCACCAGCGACGAATCCGACCCCGGTTCCCGGACCAACGACGGCACCAGGACCGACTACCTCTCCAGCGCCAACGACGACGCCGGACAGTACGGCTCCTGTTCCCGGACCAACAATCACGGTTCCCGGAACGGGAACCACGGCCCCGAATACCAACCCATTTGATCTGCCAAATCCGACAGCTCCGGGTACGGGTTTGTCGCCATCTCCTGTGCCAAGCACTAATCCATCACCCGGGATCACAATCCCTGGGACGACCACCACACCAGGAGTACCGGGGAGTTCTTCGGAAAGTGCTCCGACCGTCGAAGAAGCAGCCCGCGCGGAACAAGCCAAGCAGGTTTCGGAATTGATCAAGGACGGCAAGTATGCCGAAGCCGAAGACATCCTGCGCAAGGATCTCGCGGCGAACCCCAAAGACGCTGGAGCTTGGTTTTTTCTAGCCGGTTCCCAGCGTTTGCAGAATGAGTTCGACGACGCAATTGTCTCTTACACCAAGACGATCGAATACATGCCGGAGTATGGCGACGCGTACCTGCGCCGCGGCATCGTCTGGTTCCAAAAGGGTGACTATCTTGTCGCGGCTCTCGATTTCGAGTTTGCTTCGACGCTCAACTACAACGATCCTCGCCCTGAAATGTGGCGTGGGCTTTCGCTGGCCATGCTCGGCCAAACGCGGCTCGCCATCTCGGCCTATTCCCAAGCGATCAAGTTCGACCCGCTCTACGTTCCGGCTCGGATCAACCGCGGGCTCACCTATTATGAAATGGGAGATTACACCGCCGCCACGATTGATTTCAGCGAAGCGATCCGTCTCGAACCGACCGTCGCCGGGCACTACTTCAAACGCGGCGTGGCCCTCGCGAAACGCGGCATGACCGAACGCGCCATTGCCTCGTACAACGAAGCGATCCGCCTCGATCCCAAATTCGCCGAAGCCTATTTCAATCGCGGCACCGCTTATGCCAACCTCGGCAAGAGCGCCGAAGCCAGCCGCGATCGGGCACGGGCCCAGCAGTTGAATCCGTCGTTGACGCAAAACCAACGCTAAGTTATTGCGTTTCGTTGCAATTAGCAAAAGAATGAAGGCATGAGCATGAATCTAGAACGATTCTCTTGCCTTCATTCTTTTGCCTACTTCCAAATTAACTTATAAATGCCTCAATCGTCTTAAGCAGCTAAGTTTCAAGTTCTCAAGACTGGCACAAGAAAGATTCTCTCTATAACTTGGGTTTTGTTGACCGAAGTTTCCAGCAGGATTACCTTGAACAGAAAATCTTGCTGTTCAGGGGACTCGTTGTTCTTTGTATTTACGCAAGAGTATCAGAAGTTATGCAGCAGGGACGGCAAAATGCCTGAGGTCGCAAAGGAACTCGACGACTTGCGTCGGCGCATCGCTGATCGGAACGATCCGCAGATGCCTGCGGACTTCACTAACCGGCTTGCCGTCAGCACGTCCAACGCACTTTTCGATATCGACTTTTACGGAGACGCTTTTGACGAGTCCTATACTGACTTGCTCGACGTCCTCGCGCGGCCAAGCGTGGCACCGCACATCCGATCTGTTATGCTGCGCGGCCCGGACGAAGGAGCGAACGGCACGCAGAATTGGGACTTGGAGCCCTTACTCGCGACAGATGCGACGTTTGCTCAACTTCAGACGTTTGCCGTGAAGCAGAACAAGCCAGGCGATCACAACCGTTCGATTGTAGCCCGCGACTACGACGAAAACGGCGTGCTCGGCCGACTCCTAGCGAAAGCGGAGACGCTTCGAGAATTGACAGTCCCTTCGGCTCCGGCCGCGAACTTCTTCGAATTGGGGCCGCGTCCGATCCGCTTTCTCAGCGTCGACGCGGGTTACGCCACGCAATCGTTCATTCGGAACCTCGCCGCGTCTTCGTACTTCAGGGAACTCTCCTGCCTCGAATGGGGCGAGTACAACGAGACGTACATGGACGACTTCAGCGAAAACTGCACGCCGCTGGACGAGTACCGTACCCTGTTTTCATCTGAAGCCTTTCGCAACGTGAGGCGGTTCGTCTGGCGCAACCCCGTCTGTTCGCAGGAGGAGATCGCGGAGTTGAAAAAACTGAAGGCTGACTTGCAATTACTTGTCGTCCAGACGTCCGCAGAATACGAGCGATAGCATTCGAATAGTGAAATTTGGACTGCTGAAAATAAAAATGTTTCGAACCACGATTCTCTGGCTAGCAATCCTCTGGTCAATCCCGGCCCTGGCTGAGACGCCGCCGACGTCGTTCGCCTACATCCTGCAAGCCGACTCTTTCGCCAAAACCAAAGCCGCGGCCGTCGAAAAACTCGCCGCGTGTGACCGCGATTGGATCGTCCTCGATGCGACTTACAGCAACGACACGCCGTGGGAAGCGGCCGATCTCGTGGCGATTCGCGCTGGCAAAACGGGCCGTAAGCTCATCGCCTACATCTCGATCGGTGAGGCCGAGGACTATCGTCCTTTTTGGCGCAAGGAATGGGGCACGCGCAACAAGCTCACCGCCGCCGCGCCGGCGTGGCTTGGCTCGGAGAATCCTGCGTGGAAGGGGAACTATCGCGTGAAGTATTGGCACGCCGAGTGGCAGAAGCTGATCCTCGCCGCGGTCGACGACGCAATGGCACGCGGCTTCGACGGCGTCTACCTCGACATCGTCGATGGCTTCGAGACATACGAGCAAGAGGGCCGCGACTTCATCGACAATCGCCCGAACCCCGAGACCAAACAAACATACCGCCGCGACATGGTTGATTGGGTGAAAGCCGTTGCCGCGCGAGCCCGCGCGAAAAACCCCGCCGCCCTCATCATCCCGCAGAACGGCTCGCAGCTCACAGCGCATTCCGACTTCGTCGTCACGATCAGCGCGATCGGCATCGAAGACCTCTTCACCAACGGCAACAAACTCCAGTCCAAGGAACACACCAGCGAAATCCTCGACCACCTCACCATCATCGCCGCTGCCAAAAAACCATCGCTCGTCATCGAATACCCGAAGAACGCTGACAAGCAACAGTTGGTCAAGAAGTTAGCGAAAGAGCAGGGGGCATCCGTCATTGAGCACGATCAGAAAGCCAAGCCACCCGGTGGCGTCGAGAAGCCGCCGAAAGTGCCGGGTGGACTCGTTTGGCTCATCACCGATCGGCAGTTGAAGACGCTTGGCGTATCGGGGAACTAAAATTAATGGACGCCAACCTAGTCACTCGTCTCAGCTTGGAGCGTTTTACGACGCTCGGGGAGCGACACGCGTTTCGTTTGCGATCCGGCCGGGATTGCCAAGGTTTCCTCACCGATGTCCGAGATGATGCGGTTCTGGTCATGTGGGCACCGTCGCCGTTCTATGCCCAGGCAACCGGTACCGACGCAATGTCTCCCCCCGACGAGTGGGTCCCGATCGCTGAGATCGAACTCGATTCGCTCAGCTACTGGGACGACCGTGAGCACCGTTGGATCGACTTCGTCGAGGCTTCCAATAAGATCTGTCTCGCGGCCAATATCACGGCGTGGGAATTCGAACTGCTACACGCCGCGTATCGTGGCTTCAACGACCGCGAGATCGACGCCGCGCTGGTCACGATGACGGCGGACGTGACTTGGCCGCGCGCGTTCAAGGGAGATTTCGTCCGCGGTCATGAGGCGATTCGTGCCTACTGGACAGAGCAATGGGCCGAGATCGATCCGCTCGTCGAGCCGGTTTCATTCCAGCGCGAAGCCGAGGGGCGAATCTTGGTCGTCGTTCAACAAGTCGTGCGGGATCTGGCCGGAAATGTGCTCATCGATACCCAGGTCGGCCACCGGTTTACCTTGGTGGAGGGCTTGATCCAGGGGATGGAGGTCGTGGAGTTGTGATACACTGAATCCAGTCGGCACAACGTCGATGCTACAGCGATTCTCGCTTTGAGGGGCCAGATGACCTTTGCTCGTGCCATCTTTAACGTACTCGCGTCGGCGCTGCTCTTTGCGTTGCTTGGAGCTGGCGTCGGGTACGTGCTGGGACAGTTCACGCCGGATTACTACCGGAATATCTTTCGCGCGGGGCAGCAACCACAGTTTGACCCGGTGCCCACGGGCATTGCGATGGGCCTAACGCAAGGCGCGGCCGCCGGTGCTGTCATCGGACTCGCGTTGGTTGCGCTGCTATGTTGGCGCGACGTGCGGCGCGAGCGCGTGGAGGCCGGAATATCGACAACTGTCCCCCGCGAAACATCGTTTCGCACGCTGCGCGTGGTCGGGTTTTTGCTGCTGTTGGTAATTCTCGCGGGCATTGCCTTTCTACTGGGCGCCATTTTAGGTGAACAGGGAGCATACCATCGGCAATACGAGATAGAACGCCAAGCACTCGTGCCGGTGCTGGCCAGTGATCTGGCGTTTGCGGGCATCGAACTTCGTCGACGTTCGAACGGAGGTGTGTCGCTGGACGGTAAAATGCCGACGACGCCAGATGACAAACTTCGCTTGCGAACCGCAGTGATCAGGGCGGTCGGCGAGACGCGCGCAAAAGAAATCCTGGGTGGTAACTATCTAGATGAGCGACACTAACAGACCGCTGCATGATCTTGGAACCCGCCATGAGCGACAAGCCTTCAAAAACCACCGACGCGGAGAAGGAGTTGGAGCGGGAGATCCGCGGCGATCGCAAGTTTTCGTTGGCCGAAGCCATCGGCCGCCTTGCCGGGCCGGGGATGATGAAGGGCGTCTCGCCGGTGCCGCTCAAGGATCAGGCGATCATCGCAATCGACGAGTATATCGTCAAAAATCTGCTCGACGGCCGCGGTTCGTTGTCGGTCGTCTTACGCCGAATGGCCAAGGACAGCGACCTCCTGCTCGACAACTACGATCGCCCTTTCGCCGCGCTGGAAAACGGCTTGCGCCGGGTTCTCGGCTCGGATTATTTGCTGCGGGAACTGGTCCGCGAGACGGATGCCGAGTGGGGCCGCACCTTTGGCGAACGGCCGATGTTCGAAATGCCGGGCCGCTCACCGCACCCCGACGATCCGTACACCCTCGAGTCGGTCCGCGCGAGCCTGGAAAAGCTGTTAGCAACTCTGCCAGCCCAGGAATCCAACTAGCCGAGCGTTAAGCTGTGACAAAGCAGTAACCAAGAATTGCCCCTTTAGGAGTCCTTCGATGCATCGTAACATGATTTTCGCGGTCTTGTTCTACGCCCTGACAGCCGCCGTGTGGACTTCGCCAGCTCGCGCCGACGACGCAGCCACCGGAACTCGTCCTGGCAAGTACATCATCCTCTCCTACGGGGCGACGAACCGCCCGCCGCTCGTCCTGGGTTACGTCGTCCTCGAAGGAGGCACGACGTACAAAGTCTTCTTGCCTGGCGACAAGCCGGCAGGCAACGGGGAATACTCCTACGACGCGGCCAACAAAGCGGTGGTGTGGAAGACGGGCCCTTATGTCAAGGAATTCGGCGGGGGTTTCGAGATCGACCGTGAAGGGAAGACGCACAAGATCCGTCTGAAGCGCACGACGATCGCGACGAACAGCACCGATTCCTAGTTGGAGTTGGGGTGGTTGTCGGGAAACCCTGGCAACCGGCGGGTGGTATGGGCCAACGTACTCGCGTCGCCCTCAGCTTGAGGGTCATCACTCTGGAATATGTATGCTCGGCGTCCGCCAGCCGTTGCGGAGCTTGGTCATTGGCAGCTAACCTTCGGAGACGCACATGGATCGTCGCCAGTTTGTCGCGTCCGGGCTGATCGCCTCGCTCGCCGCGTCATCGATTAGCAGCACACACCTGGTCGCTGCGGACACCAAGCCGCGAAAGCGAATTGCCTTTCTGGGAACCGAGGTTCGTGAGCATTCACACGCACAACATTTTCTCGATCGTCTCGGCATGGGTTACACCTGGGGCGGGAAGTGGCAGGCACCGCGGCTCGACATCGCCTCGGTGTTCATCGATCAGTTCCCGAAGGGCGATCTGGGCAAGGATCGCATCGCCAAGTACAAGCTGAAATCCGTGCCGACCATCGCCGATGCCCTGACGCTTGGCACGGAAAAGCTCGCTGTTGATGGAGTTGTGATCATTGCCGAGCACGGCGACTATCCAATCAACGAGAAGGGGCAAAAGCAATACCCGCGCTACAAGTGGTTTCAGGAAGTCGTCAAGGTTTTCGAGAAGACTGGCCAATCCTGTCCGGTTTTCAATGACAAACATCTCTCGACGACATGGAAGGAGTGCGAAGAAATGGTCGCAGACTCACGGCGGCTTGGCTTTGCGTTCCTCGCCGGTTCCTCGCTGCCAGTGACTTGGAGGCTGCCGTCAATCGACATGCCGTTCGGCGTGCCGTTGGAAGAGAGCGTCTGTGCATGTTATGGCGGAGTGGATAGCTACGATTTCCACGGCCTCGAAACAGCTCAGTGCATGTCCGAACGCCGCAAAGGGGGTGAGGTCGGGATCAACAGCGTGCTCGCCCTAAAGGGGGAGAAGCTCTGGAGCGAGTTGGAGAAGCCCGAGCGGAAAACGACGCGGGAACTGCTGGTCGCGGCTCTGACTCGCAGTCACAATCTCCCGGTCGAAGGCGGCTATCCTATAGATCCAATTACGTTCGACTGGGCGCGGAAAGCACTCGCCAAAACGACAGCCTACTTCATCGAGCATCGCGACGGCTTCCGCACCGCGATGTTCCTCGCGCCCATCCGCGACTTCAATTACGCAGGCTTGCGGAAAGACAATGGCGAGATCGTCTCCTGTCAGATGTATCTGCCGATGCCGACCCACGGTTCTTCGACAGCCGACTTCTTCAACCCTCTATCGCGTCACATCGAGGATCTGATCCTAACCGGCAAGGCGGCCTACCCGGTCGAGCGAACGCTCTTGACTTCCGGCATGGTCATCGGCGGGGTCGAATCGTTGCACGCCGGGGAGTCGCTCATCAAAACACCCGAGATGGCCGTGAAATACACGGGACCGCAGGAATCAACCTACTGGCGAGAGTAGACTGGCATCGGCTTTGCGCCGACTCTACTTCTTCACGATACTCAAGTAATAATCAATCGACCGTCTTAGCCCTACGGTGAAATCGACCGTTGGTTCGTAGTTCAGAAGCTGCCTCGCGAGCGTCAAGTCGGCCATGCTTTCGCGGACGTCGCCGGGGCGAGCCGGTTCGTGGTTCGGGACGATGTTGAGGTTAAGCAGGTGGTTCAACTGCGCGATCAGATCGAGCAGGCTCACCTTGTGACTCGCCGCGAGGTTGATCACGCGGCCGCTGACGTTCGGCGCGTCGGCCGCGAGCAAGTTCCCGCGCACCACGTTTTCGATGTAGGTAAAGTCGCGCGATTGCAGCCCATCGCCGTAAACCGTTGGCGCTTTGCCGGCGAGCATCGATGTGATGAACCGCGGGATGACGGCCGAGTACTCGCCGTGCGGATCTTGCCGCGGGCCAAAGACGTTAAAGTACCGCAGCGCCACCGTTTCGATCTCGCCCAGCGCGGCGAACGCGCCCAGGTAATACTCCGCCGCCAGCTTCGCCGCGCCATACGGCGAAATCGGCGCGGGCAAGTCCGTCTCACGTTTCGACGATGCCGGGATATTGCCGTAAGCGCTGCTCGACGCGGCGTAGACAATGCGGCGGACCCGCGCCTTGCGAGCTTCATCGAGCAATGTCAGCGTGCCAGTGACACAGGCATGGTGCGTATCCAACGGCTTCTCGACGCTGCGCTGGACGCTGGCGAGAGCAGCTTCGTGGAAGATTGTATCAACGCCGCCGACAGCTTGTTTTACTTTCGCGGCGTCGCAGAGATCAGCCTCGATGAGTTCCGCTTTCCCGCCGGCCGCCTCTTGAAGGTTCTTATGCGTGCCGGTGCTCATGTTGTCGAGCACACGAACCCGGTCCCCGCGGGCGACGAGCGCGGCGACAATATGCGAACCAATAAAACCGGCGCCGCCGGTAACCAGAATCGTGCGGGACATTGATGAATCTCAAGCAAGTGCGAAAACGGCAATAGGACGTGAAATTGTAGCTTGCGGGGAGAATTCAGGAGGAAGACGGAAGGAGGAAGAAGAGAAATACGCATACTTTTTCATCTTCAAAGCCAAGGGATTTATTCCCTTGGAGTATTTACAGCAATGACTTGAGGTTCTTCTCATACGATCTAGGCAAACTATAACGGTTATGACGACGCTAGCAAAAAAGTAAGTGCTGATTTGTGGATAACCGCTGAGGTTTAACTCAAGCCGCCGGTCCTGAAATAAACTACGGTTACTCATGGATGGGAAGGGGTTCCTCTTCCCACGGTCCGGCACTGAACTCATCTCGCTGGACCCCTTGGTTTACAGGTCATCGCTCCCCCTCTCGCGATGGCCAGGGAATTCATCACGCACCACCTTGCCCCGCGCCATAACCCCCTTGCGCACGGATCAAGGCAACTCTGACAGGCGCCAAGATGGCCGCCCGGTCGGACCCTGGTCTTATCGAGTCGGTTTCACGCGATGCGCCCCAACAATTCACGCCAGAACAAATCTCGAGCTCAGCTCTTTCGGCAAGTCAGCCTCGAGCAATGCGAAGACCGCCAAATGATGGCGGCCGACCTCGGCACGCCGGACTTTTACGTCGATCCGGCGTACCTGCAATCGTTGGCCGACATCGCCATCACGACACAAGGCGGGCTTGATAACCCGTTGTATCAAAACGCGGCCTCGGCGCACGATCTGACCGGGTTCAACAGCGCGCTGAACAATTACGGCCTCACGGGCAGCGGGCAAACCGTCGTCGTCATCGATAGCGGCATCGCGTACGATCACTTGGCGCTGGGCGGAGGTTACGGGGCGAACTACCGCGTTGTCGGCGGCTGGGACTTCGCTGAGAATGACTCGAATCCCTACGACGACGGCCCGTCCGGTTCGCACGGGACGCACGTCGCCGGGATCATCGGCGGCAACACGAGCCAAGCCCAAGGAGTCTCCAGCGGCGTCGATCTTGTCTCGCTGCGCGTCTTTAACGATCAGGGACAAGGATACTTTAGCTGGGTCGAGAACGCGCTTAAGTGGGTCCATACGAATCGCAATGCGTTTGAAAACCCGATCACAACGGTAAACTTGTCGATCGGTTCGGGATGGAATGCGGCGACCGTGCCAAATTGGGCGATGCTCGAGGATGAACTCGCGCAGCTCAAGGCCGATGGGATTTTCGTCGCGGTCGCGGCCGGCAATTCCTTCGGCAGCTACAACACGCCGGGCCTCGACTATCCGGCCGCCAGTCCCTACGTTGTGCCGGTGATGTCGGTCAACAACGACGGCTCGCTCAGCGGCTTCAGCCAGCGGCTCGGCAACGCCATCGCCGCGCCCGGCGGCAGCATCCGCAGCACCGTGCCCGACTACATGGGCAACATGAACGGCCAAGCGGACGATTACGCGAATTTTTCGGGCACGAGCATGGCGAGTCCGTACATTGCCGGCGCGTCGGTGTTGATCCGCGAGGCGATGCAACTCGCCGGGCGGACGAACATCACGCAGGACACGATCTACAACCATATGATGCAGACGGCCGATACGTTCACCGATTCGGCCACGGGTTTGAACTACAAGCGGCTGAACTTGCAACGCGCGCTCGATACACTGATACCGGCCGACGAGTACGGCAACAACACGGCGACCGCGGCGAACTGGACCAATGCGGGCAGCGGCTCCTTCAATGGCCTGCTCAACAGCCGTAGCGACGCAGATTACTTCCACTTCGTTGCTGGCGCGACGGGCACTGTGACGATCAACTCGACAACGCGCGGCGAAGCGGCCTTGAATTGGCAAATCAACTCGTCCAACGGCACCACGACCGCCACGGGCAATAGCATCACGTTGAATGTCGTCGCAGGCGAGACCTACACGATTGGACTCACCACGACAGCCGGGATAGGAACGTATTCACTCACACTCGGCGGCAGCTCGAATAGCGGCGGCTCCTCTGGCGGGAGCAATAACGGCGGATCGAACAACGGCGGCAGCAATACCTTTGCCCCGCCAGGCTCGACGACGAATCTCGGCGCTGTCCGCTCGACGACGCAAACCGGAATCTCACTCCTCGGCGATGTCTGGTATCGCACAACCGCGTCGCAGGCAGGTACCTTTACGGCCGAAGCGATGCTCAGCACATCTTCGCCAGTGACCCTGAGCATCTACAACACGAGCGGCTCGTTGCTCCAGACGCAGACACTCAATACGTCGTCGCGCATCGACTTGCCCGTCGTCAATGGGCAAGAACTAGTCATCAAACTCACGGGCAACACGAACGGGGTTTCTCTGCGTTTGACGAATTTGGTCTCGATCAGCGGAACCACCGTTACAGTCAACGGTACCGCGGGACACGACACCTTCAGCGTCACACGCGGCCTAGGTTGGAGCATCAGCGTCAACGATGTCGTTTACACTTATACCGCGGCACAAGCGGCAATTGTGACTGTCTATGGCGGCGACAGCAGCGATACGGTGACACTCAATGGAACGGCCTTTGCGGAAACGGCCATCGTGCGTGTCGGCGCGACATCATTACTCGGCGCAGGATACGGCATCAATGCTCTGGGCTTCGAATATGTCACGGTCAACGGCAATGGCGGCAAAGATGTGCTGATGATGTTTGACTCGGCCGGCGACGATACGCTGACAGCCAACACCGCCAGCGTCGTGCTAACGGGGAATGGCTTCCAACACACGGTCAATGGGTTCAAGGTTCTTGCCGTCGCGGCCACTGCCGGCGGTGTCGACACGGCTTATGTCAACGACACGGCGGGCAACGATCTGCTCGTGACAAGCCTGCAGGCCTTTACACTGATCGGGGCTAATTACGCCGTGTACACCGCGGGCTTCGAACAGACGACGATCACTTCGATCGGCGGAAACGACGCGGCAGCAATGCTCGACTCGGCGGGGAACGATGTCTTCACCGCGACGCCGGCTTCGACCACGATGCAAAGCGCCGGCACCACGACGACACTCAATGGATTCGAAGCCGTCACCGCGATCGCTTCGACCGGCTACGACCAGGCAACGCTCAGCGACTCGACCGGCAACGACACCTTTTACTACTCGTCCACCATGGCCTATGGCCGCGGCACGGGCTTCTCGAATGCCGTCATGGGATTCGACAAGGTCACGATGGATGCCTCGCAAGGCGGCACGGACACGATTGATTTCTTTGACTCGTACGGGAATGACACCTTTGAGGCCGATGGCAACACGGGTCGCCTGACGAGCGTGGGCCTCGAAGCCATCGCCATCGGCTTCGAAGCGGTTCGCTTGAACGGAACTTATGGCACGAATACCGTCGTTCGCCGGGCCGCGACGAATTATCTTTTCAGCATCAACGGATCGTGGCGATAAGCGAGACTTTGACGACAGCATTTCTCCGGTAGATTTTGCCCCGAGTTCCCGATGAAATTCGCGCGATAATCTGGTATCTTTGAGAGAACCCTTTCTTGTTGGTTCTTTTTTATAACGCTCACGCACCGCCATGGGCCGACTGCGCTTGTATGTTGCCGCCGAGCCCGAGCCTCCTCCGTTTTGGGAGAAGATTCAGTTTCTGAATAGCGACGGGCTGCCGTTTCGCACGCGCGTCAAATGGGAATCGCCGTACTTGCTCGTGGACCGCGCGGATACCGAGTCGGGCCAGCTCACGGCGGTCTGGTCGAGCGCGCAGCACGGTCAGATCGCGATCTCTACCGGCACGATCATGGAGCGCGAAGCGCCGTACGTGCTGGTTCGTGAACTCGCGCGCGGGACGCTAAATCGACTAAGGAATCAGGTCGCGCTCTGGTCGCTGGCCGGAATGCAAATGCCCGAAGAACTCGCGCCGCTGCAAAAGGCAGCGGTGCAATGGCTCGCGAAATCGGCAACCAGCGCCGGCGATCTCGAAGGGGGCAATCGCTACGCGCAGCTCTGCTTGGAATTAGCACTGCAGGGGATCTCGGTTCTCTGTGGCAGCTACTCACAGCAAGCCCTCGCCGCGCGGCAACGGCAGAATAGCAAGGCTCCGATCTTGATCGGGACGCAATTACAAGACGTCATTCCCGACAACAGCAGCGCCACGCCGGTCCTCGAAGCGGCGAACACCCTCGGCATCGCGTTTCCCTGGAAGCGCATCGAAGCCAAAGAAGGGCAGTACAACTGGTCGCATACCGACAAACAACTCGCCTGGGCTCAAGCTCACGGCAAGCGTGTCTGCGCGGGGCCGCTGATCGATTGGCACGCCGAGTCGATTCCCGATTGGCTCGTGCTATGGGATGACGATTACGAGAATCTGCTCTCGATGACGACCGATTACGTCAAGCGTGTCGTCACGCGTTACAAAGGCCGTGTTCAAGTTTGGAACGCCGCGGCCAAGATCAACACCACTCCAGCGCTGCAATTGAACGACGACAAACGCTTGCATTTGGCAGGACGAATCTTGCAGACCGTCCGCGAGATCGACAACAAGACGCCGGTCATCATGACGATCGACCAACCCGCCGGCGAAGGACTCTCCGACCACGGCGGCGAACTGACGCCGTGGCAATTCACCGACACGCTCGCCCGCGCGGATTTGGGACTGACGGGCGTCGGGCTCGAGTATCGCATCGGCTTCCAAGCGGGCGATGCGCTGCCGCGAGACCCACTGGCCTTTTGTCAGCAGCTTGATATCTGGACCAATCTCGGGATCCCGGTGATTCTGTTCTTACAAGCAGCGCCGACCGGCGCAACCTCGTCGTCGGTGCAACAGCAGCGTGCCTGGCTCGCCGATTACGGGCCGACGCTCCTCAGCAAACCGACCGTGCAAGGCTTGCTCTGGAATCGTCTGAGTGATCCGCCGAACACGCCCGCGGACCAAAACGGCCTGGGCATTCTCACCGCCGCGGGCCATCCGAAACCAATCCTCACGGTGCTGCGCGAACTGAAGGTAAAGTACGGGGTCTAAAACAACATAAGCCCGCGGCGTAAGCCAGGGGCGTCAAGCTCTTGACTCCCTGGCTTACACCGCGGGCTTTCAAATACCAACTGTCCTCGCTTAACCGAACCATTTCCTTTCGCTACCGTACTGAGGTAATCTAGGGAGCGAGGGACCCTACCACTAGTCGCGATCACCGCGAGTTTGGAAACAACTGATCATGGCCACCGTGACGAGCACAGAGGGGCGCTCCGGCTTGGATGCCACGCTGGATATCAAGGATTCTACTTCCGGCAACACGCCGTCTCCGGCCCCCACTGTGATTCGGGCTGTCGAGTATCAGTCCGATGGAGAGCCAGCCAAGCCCGTCGCAATGGTTGCCGGGAGCGGTCCGCATCTCACCACGGAAACGCAATCGCTGCTTCGGTGCCGCCTGCGGCGTTCCGCATTTTTGCTGGCCGCAGGGTTCGCCATCTTCTTTGTTTGGAGCGTCTTTCAGTTCGATTTCAGCAACCCGATCCTGCTTGGGTTATGGCTGGGGATGGGCGCATTGGCGGCAATCCTCGGCACCACGGGTGCCGGTCTCTGCCGCCGCTGCGATATCAGCATCACCAAATTGCGCTGGATGGAAGTTCTGGTCTTTGGGCTGCCTGCGATATTTTTCTGTGCTTTGAACATCATCGAAGTCTACGACCTAGTGAAGCTTTCCGGGAAGATTGCACCCACACCGGAACAACTGAAGTACATCGAGAGTCCGATCAGCCCTTGGATGCTGTTGATCTTCAACTACGCGTTATTCATTCCGAACACCTTGAAGCGCGCAGCGATAGTGATCGGCAGCATGGCCGCGCTGCCGATCTTGATCATGGCGAGCACATGGTGGTTTGATCAGCATGCGGCGATGATTTTCAACGCGGAGTTGATTACCAGCAGTTTCCTCCGCCTGCTGCTTTCCGTCGGCACCGCCATCGTCGGCGTCGCGACCATCAGCAGGCTGCGTGTCGAAGCGTTCGAAGCCAAGCAACTTGGCCAATACAAACTCCGCCGGTTGATCGGCGAGGGCGGTATGGGCGAGGTTTATCTCGGCGAGCACACGCTAATGAAACGGCCCGTCGCGATCAAGCTGATTCGCCCCAACAAAGCCAACGACCCGCAAGCGCTCGCGCGCTTCGAGCGCGAGGTCCGCGCGACGGCAAAGCTCTCGCACTGGAACTCGATCGAAATTTTTGACTACGGCCATACGCCCGATGGGACGTTTTATTACGTGATGGAATACCTGCCGGGGATGAGTCTGGCCGAGATGGTTGAACGCTACGGGGCGCTGCCGCCAGAGCGTGTGATCTTTCTCCTGGCGCAGGTCTGCGACGCGCTGGGCGAAGCGCATGACCTCGGCTTGTTGCATCGCGACATCAAGCCGGGCAACATCTACTCGGCGATTCGGGGCGGCAAGTGCGACGTCGCGAAGCTGCTCGATTTCGGTTTGGCCAAACCTATCTATCAAACCGATGCGCCATCGCTCGATTTGACCGCTGCCGGATCGATCACCGGTTCGCCGCTGTACATGTCGCCGGAACAAGCCTCGGGCCAGAGCGAGCCCGACGCACGGAGCGACATCTACGCGCTCGGCGCTGTGGCGTATTTCCTATTGACCGGGCGTCCGCCGTTCAACGGCGAGAATCCGATTCAGGTTCTGCTCGCGCAAGCAACGCAAGAGGTCACCCCCCCAACGCGGCATCGCCGTGAGATTCCCGCCGACCTGGAACAGATCGTGCTGCGCTGTCTGGCCAAACAGCCCGCCGAGCGATTCAGCAACACGGTCGAGTTGTCCGACGCGCTGCGTGCTTGCGGCAGCCACGGCCGCTGGAACCATCGCACGGCCGATGCCTGGTGGGACGCGCATTGCGAATTGCATCATGATGCAGCGTGCGAAGAATCGATGAAGATCTCCTCGCAGGCGTAGTGAGTGATCACGGTCACGAGCTATCTGGGCGTTATCAGTAGCTTCTTTCCCTGAATCTCATACTTCAAGCCCGCCGGCCCAACGATCTTGGTGAGCAACTCGTCCTGCGTCACCTGGTCGACATCGAGTTGAATCTCGCGGTCGAGCGAGATATTTGCCTTTTGAATCGCCGCTTCGTCGAATTCCACTTGCAAGTTGAGCTTCGTCGCAAGGGCCTGCAATAATTTCTGCACCGGCAGTTTTACCTTGAGCGTGTAACGCTTCAAATCTGGATTGGCTTGCACGACGACCTTTCGTGCTTGCTTGCCGGCAGCCAGATCGGCGGCGATCTGCTGGTCTTCGGCAGTGCCGGTGATTTTGAAAACACGATCCGAGTTTTCGACCTTGGCCGCCAGATTGAAGCTCTTGAACTTGGCGGCAAATTGCTCCGGATCTGCGACGGTGTATTGCTTCGTGACCGAGACTTCCTGCGGCAGCGGCACAAGCTTCAGTTTTTGCCCCTCTTCTTCCCACGACCACGTCAGATCGAACTGCACAAGCAGAAGCGACAACTGCTCGATCGCCGGCATCGTCGGCCAGTGCCGCGGCTCCCAGAGGTCGTGGACGATGGCTTCGGGATTGGTGATCTGGCCGAGCTTTTCGACCAGACTCTCGGCCAGTTCCCGCGGCGGCTTGGGGTTCTGCCAGACGTGGACACTGCGGCGCTGCCATTGCGTCCGGAGTTCCTTGGGCAATTGCGTTTCGGCGGCAGCCTCGCGCATCGCAGAGAGCGTCCGAATTTTTTTGGCCGCGTCCGGCGGACCCACATAGACCCAGCCGTTACCGATCGCGATGCCGAGTTTCAAGTGATCCGCAATGCCGCGCAGCGTTACTTCAAGCGAGCCATTCGGCGCGGTGTAATCCAACTGCTGATCAAGATCGACCCGGCGATCGAGCAAGAGAAAAATCCGATGCACCCGAGCCAGATCGGCAACGACCATCTTGAGCGGCACTTGCTTCCAGGTACCGCTCCCAGGCGACTGCAGCGTCGTCGCAAAGTCCTGGTTCAGTTTCCAGACAATTGCCGGACGCGCGGGTTCGGCAGCGCCGGCAATCCGTCCGACCAGGAGTTGCCCACTCAGAAATAATCCGAGGATGGTTGCGAGTAATCGAAGAATCATCGCAGAAAACCGGGAGAAAATGAGTGCTTGGCTGCCGACGTAGCGATTATAACGCGCGGCGCGCAAGCCAGCCTCATTGATTTTCGCTGGCGGCTGTTTTTCTTGTGCCGCGGGGCAATTACACTGGAGGAATAATCGCGTCCCGGCGGCCAACTACGAGAGCCGGCCGCGTGACTTAATTCCGGGCTCATCAAGAATTCCCGCTTGGCAATGCCGTTTTTTATCGCCCTCGCCAACGCGACGGGCGACAAAAAACGCTTCCGCCAAATCGGAAAGGAACGCATGTCGAGCGAAAATTCTATCCGCCACCCAGTGTTGCTGGACTTGTATGACCAGTTCTTGGCCGACGAAGACACGGCGGCCCTGATTCATCGCGTTGGGCATCGCTACAATCAAGCGGCGCTTGCGCATCTGCTGAATCATCACGAGCGGCTCGTCCGCCGCGCCGCGGCACTGGCGTTGGGGTACCTGGGCGATTATCAATGCAACGCCACACTTGGCCGCGCGCTGCACGATTCTGACCGTGGCGTCCGAATGTTGGCCGAAAACGGGATTCGCTCCGTCTGGTGCCGCGTCGGCAGCGAACGGCAACGCCGCGAGATCGCGGCCATCATCGCGCTCAACACGACCAAGAAATATCAACAGGCCCTCGACCGCGCCGCGGCGCTGACCGAACTCTCGCCCGACTTCGCCGAGGCGTGGAACCAATTGGCGATCGCGCAGTATTGCTTGGAGTCTTATGTCGAAGCGATCAATAGCTGCCACGACGCGCTCGAATTAAATCCGTACCACTTCGGCGCGGCGGCCGGGATGGGGCAGTGCTACTTGAAGCTTGATGAGCAAGCCCTAGCGCTCGAAGCATTTCGTCGGGCGTTGAATTTGAACCCGGGTCTCGAAGGCGTCCGCGCGAATGTGGTTTATCTGGAGCGCGTGCTAGAAAAGTAATGGCTAACCCGCAAGCGGGTTGGTGCACTTGCGGTTTGCAAAGATTATTTCTTCATCACCGTCGCCGCAGCGACCGGTTTTTGCTGCAACTCGGCGAGAATTCTACCTAGTGAGCGTTGCAGCAGCGGCGAGGCATTGACCGCGATCGTGCGGCTGGTGCGATCCCAGGCCAACGGAATCGTCTCGGGCAATTCGAGTCCGCGCGACATGATTTCTTGGCGGAATCCGGCGATAATCGCAGCTTCGTCATCACCCCAGCGGCGCTGCTCGAGTAATTGACCGAGCGCATATCGTTCGGTTTGCAGACGCTGCTGCGCGGCGGTTTTCGTCGTCACCAGCAGACTCGTCTCATCCACCGGGATCGCCGTGAGTCCCAGCGGCGCGAGAACCTGCTCCAACGCCGTTTCAAACCGCGCCTCGCGGACGACCAGCGTTGCCAAGGTCTCCGGCGATAAGCCCGCCGCATCAAGCGCCGGCAAATCCCAAATCAGCACGGCCTGGCTCTGTCGCCGCAGCACATCGAGTATCTCGTCCAACGTCTCAGGTTCCAGAAACGATACCGTGATCGGCTTGGCGAGCATGGGCTCCGCCTGATGCCAGCGGGACGCGAGAGCAAACCGCTGCGGCGCGAAACGCCGCAGTTGGGCATTTGTCGGATCGTACTTGGTGCGCAGCGGCAGCCCACGCGCGGTACGCAGTTTCTCGAACCAGACGATCAATTCGTCATGCACCGCGGCGGATTGAGTGATCTGCAGCGCGCCTGGCACGATCTCGAGTTTGCCCGTGGCCCATTGAGCTCGATCTCCGCCTGCGGCGCTTGGCGCAACCATGAGTTGGACTTGTTCGGCCAGCGCCGCGGCATCGGCGTCGGCTGAAGCTTTCGTGACGAGATCGTCGATCGGATAGCGCGTGAGGTGCGCTGCCTCGGTCGTTGCGGCATGGCCGACCCAAAGATAGTTTTCCCTGACAATCAAATCGAGTTCCAACTGCCGCAGCGCCGCTTGCAACGCGCCGCGCACGGTGACGTTTTCCAGTTTCACGCGAATCGGCGTAGACAGACGCCATCCGCTACGCTTCAAGACTTCGTCGTCGATCCCGATCTCGGCATGAGCCAAGTCCGCCATCTCGCGCAGGAACGCATGCATCGGCACGCGCTCGTATGAAACCGCAGCCAGCGTCAACTCCAATTGCTTGGGGTTGACTGCCGTGAGCGGCGTGCGCGGCAGCGGTTTCGCGTCGGGCTGCGGCGGCACGACCCGCGCCGGTTCATTCGCCGCGACATCAGGCCCCCGGTTGTTGATGACTGGCTTCTCGGCGATTTCCACCGGCGGCGTCGCTTGCGTCGCGCCGGCCGGATTGGCCGGGAGAGTTGGAGCATGCAACGGCGATTCGGGATGCGGCGGCGCAGGAACTTCGGGCTTCAAAACCAACTTCGGCTTCGTCGGTTGTTGTTCCAGCGGCGGTTGCGCGGCGTTCTCCGGCGGAGCAGGAGTTGGCTTTTCAACAATGGGTTCTTGCACTGGCTGCGGCGGCGGAGTCTCGGTGACAGCGGGGGGCTCGATCTTTTCTGGCGGCGGAGCAGGCGGTGAAGGCTCGTTGATTGACTTCGGCGGCTCGGAGGCGGGCGCTGCCGGATTGATGTTCTCGTCGTCGATTGTCGGTTTTGGTTCGCCGACACTGGGCGCGGCGGCAACCGCCGGTTGTGGTTCGGGGCGATCGGGTTCACGTAGTTGCGACCAGACCAACCAACTGAGCAAGCCAGTGCAGGCCAACGCGCTCGCGGCAACACCCGGCACGATCCAACGCTTGCTCCCAGGCGGCGGAATCAGCACCGGCGGCGGCGCATCATACCCTCCGATCCCATCGGCGGCTTTATTGGCAGCGTCGGCCCAATCCGGCGGCGGTTGAACCTCGACCATACCGTTGCATTTCGGACAGCCCAAAATCAAGCCGATCGCTTCGGGTTTGGTGACCCGAAGAAAGGCCTGGCAGGTTTGGCACTGAACGTGGAACGGTGTCACGCGACTCTCGAACAGCGAGGATGAGATCAGTAGGGAACGACAAGAGGAGCGGTCCCGCGCGCAAACGGGGACCAACCAATTGTAGCGTAAGGAAACGGCCCGGGCGGACAAAAAAATCGTGCTATTCGTCAGAATCGGCCGTCCGATCCAAGGAGTTAAGCTGCATGGCTTTGGCTTACTTCTTCGCCGGCGGCTTGGTTTCGATGACCAATTCCGGCGGCAGTTTGTCGCCTCGCTTTGCCACTGCCGAGCGGGTTGTAATATAGATCATATCCTCGCCGCCGGGCATCTTGGGCTTGATGATATAAACGAGCTTGCCGTCGGGATTCGCCTTTTTCATGATGACCTGCAAAATCTCGGAACCCATTTTATTCTTTTCATCGAGACCAAATGATTGGTTCTTGGTGATCCCTTCGAGTTGCAAATCGCCGCCGATAATTTCAATCGGCGTGCCGAGTTCGTCGCCGAGCATGACCATCGATTTTTCGAGCGTGTCGCGGTCAAAGGTCAAGCTGATGACCTTCTTCAACTTGTCCGCCGGTGTGTTGCCCGTTGGTTGAGCGGGCGTTCCCGGCGTCGTTCCGCCCGCGGCAGGTCCGCCCAGTGCTAATTGCGGCGCACCGGCACCGGTTCCGCTATATGCCAGGGCAAGTTCCGCCCCCTGCATGAGATGCGCGGCGGCATCGGCGTTGAGATACGATCGCACGACGACGACGCCATTGTCCTCATCGGCGCGGACTTGCTGAGCGAACTTGCCAATCCGGCGCGGCAAGGCCATGAGAACATTGAAACCATACGCCTGGTTATTCTTTTGCAGCGCTTCGCCGACAAAGGTCGTCGTCCCCGGTTCCCAAGTGCGGATTTTTTCCAAGAACAGCAGTGCCGCTTGCCTCGCTCCTTGGCCCGCGGCCGGCAGCATCTTGAGTTCCGTGAAAAAGCTCTGATCGTCGAGATGCAAACTCAAACTCAGCGCCTGGGTGTCGTAACTCAAGATCTGCTCGAACAATTTCACTAGCGGTTTTTGTCCGGGGATCGCATCCGCGCCGTCGGTGAAAAGATAGTTCGTCGTGACAATCAAATTGAAAAGCCGTTGCTCGTCGCTTTGAGCCAACAGCCGTTCGACCTTGGGGCTAGCATTCCCAGGTTTCGTGAGAAGTTCTTGCATCTGCTTGGGATAGGTCGCGATTAGGCGCATTCCCTGGTCCGCAGTCGGCCAATAGTACATCAGTTGCGGCCCGCGGCCGACCGATTTGTCGCCGACCATTTCCATCTTGGGCGAGCCGAGATTCTGCTGCCATTTTTCGGCGGCCGCGCGATCCTTGGCCCGCACGTAATAGACGGGCGTCAACGCGCCGCCATCCGCGACCCAAGCGATTTCGAGCAACCGGATTTCGGGAAACTTCAAGCCGACATCGGCTTCAGCCTTGGCCCGGCCCATTTCGGCGAGCGGTCCGGCGGCAGCGAAAAGCTTGGGGCCGCGATTCTTGTTCATCAAATCCCACGGCCGCACGCTCATGAAAATTTGCGCCGAAGAAGGAAGCTCAGAAAAATTCAACGCCGGACCGCTCGTCGGCGACGCCCAGAGCGATTTGCCGTCGTCGGCGATCAGCGCCGTCTTTTCTTCAACCGCGGGTGCCGGGTTTTCGGCCACAGGTGTCTTCGGCTGTTCCATCGGCGGTGGCTCCGGTGGAACTTTGTCCTGTGTCAGCATGCTCGTCGGCGTTTGCGGCGGCTTCTTGACCTTGTCGGCTGCCGGAGCCGGTGTATTCACCGCGACATCTTCGTCGGGAGCCGTATCGCTGGCAGTTGATTTGTAAATAATAAAACTGATCATCAAGATCGCGAGTACGGCGATCCCGCCGAAGAGCATTTTCTGCTGAGACTTCTGCTTTCGCTCGGCCATCAAGGCAACCAGGCTTTCACTGCTACTGCCGCCAGACCCGCCCAGGTCCATCATTCGGGGATCGCGCGACGGCCCGCCGAAATCGACTGCTGGAAAACCGGGCGCGGCAAATTGTTCCGCCGGCGCGGTGCCGTAGAGCTCATGATCCAGGGCCGTCGGGATCGCTGGTTGCTCGCGCAGCCAGCCCAAGAATGGGCCAAGAGTCGGCGCGACTTGCGGGACGACTTGCAGCGCGCGCGGATCGACGAAGTAGGTCAGTGCTTCGATCAACTGCGCGGCGCTTTGATAGCGGATCGACGGATCCTTGGCCATCGAGTACATGACGACCTGGGCCAATTGCGGCGGTACGCCGAGCGGTTCCAACGGCTGCACTGGCTCGCTGGCATGGCGCATGAATTTGGCCGCGACTTCGCCGCCGGCAAAGGGGGGCCGACCGCTGAGTAACTGGTACAGCAAACAACCCGCCGCGTAGATATCTGACACGGGACTCGCCGGAATTCCGGCATGCGCCAATTCCGGCGCCATGTAATCGACCTGCACCAGTAGTTGCTCATTGGTGTAGGGCGTGAGATCGACGGTGCCGGGGATCGGCCAGAACGGCCGCGCGATCGGCGGCTGCAAAAGCACCGCTTGGTTCGTTTCAGGGGCGAGGATCACATTGACCGGACGAATCGCGCCGTGGACCGCGCCGGACTGATGCATGGTATTCAAACCGAGCAGCATCTCGCGCACGATCCGGCACGCTTCATGCGGCGGCAAGCGCTGGTGCTTGGCCAAGACCTTGTCGAGGCTAATCCCCGGCTGATCGGCCACCACGGCGAAGCGCTTCTTGCCTTGCTCCTGCAATTGGTACAGGTCTTGCAAATGCGGATGCCCATGCCACACGGCGGCGGTTAATACGGTCTCGGCGGCAGCAGCCCATTCGTCGGGCCGCGCTTGCTCGTCAAAGAAATTTAACGCGACGATATGCCGCGAGGCCGGATGCAGCGCGCGGAAGCAACTGCGTAGCGGACCCTCGGATACTTTGTCGTAGAGAACATAGCCGCCGTAAAAGAACGGGCCGGACTTGCCGGCGAGCAGCACCTTGGCTTGGTAGCGCGAGATGGCTTGCTGTTTGACGAGCCACTCGGCGAGCGTCTGCGCGTTGCCCGATTGGCCGACGCCTTTGAGTTGGCCGTATTGCTCGGCCAGGGCATGGCAGTGCTCGGCTCCAACGAGCCGGCTTTTCTCCAAGAGTTTCCAAAACTCGGCGATCGATGTCGACATAGCGTAGCGGCAGCAAAGGGAGAGCGACCGCCGGGGCGTGCGTTCTCCGGATCTCGTGTTCCAAATGACCACGGTTCACGGCACCAAGGGCGCGTGACCCTCCCTCCGGCGGAAAATTTTGCCTCTCGCCCGCCGTTCCTTCTAGGATAACCCATCGGCGGAAACTTGGCAGCATTTTTACCAGTTCAGCAGCGGATTCCTGAGCAAAATTTGTCAGGCAAAGCCTGAACGCTTAGCCGGAGCGTCCACGCCCGGAGTGTCAGGCAAGAATGCCTAACGTACGATTTGCCGTCCTTGTCCTGCGGTTCCCCTGCTCGTTATCATTCGATCTAGGCGATTCCTGCATCAATTCCCTTCGATGATCGGCACCCGATGAAAACTCTCGACAGCACGCGCCAATACTTTGATCAAGCCGCCGATCTGTTGGAACTCGCCCCAAGTATGCGAGATTTGCTGATCACGCCGCGGCGGGAAGTCGCCGTTCAGATTCCCGTCGAACTGGACAATGGCGAGTTGGCTGTCTTTCAAGGGTATCGCGTCCAGCACGACAACTCGCGCGGGCCGATGAAGGGGGGTCTGCGCTACCATCACGAGGTCGATCTCGACGAGGTTCGTTCACTCGCCGCGCTGATGACCTGGAAGACAGCGGTGGTGAATCTTCCGTACGGCGGGGCCAAAGGCGGCATCAGGATCGACCCGCGAAAATACAGCCGACGCGAACTCGAACGCATCACACGAAAATTCGTCGACGAAATCCACGACATGTTCGGACCCGACAGCGATATCCCGGCACCCGACATGGGCACGAGCGCCGAGACGATGGCTTGGATCGCGAATCAATACGAAAAGTACCACGGCTTTGCGCCGGCCTGTGTCACCGGCAAGCCGGTGGAGCTGTACGGTCTGCATGGCCGCGAAGAAGCGACCGGCCGCGGCGTCGGAATCGTCGTCACCAAGTTACTAAGCCGCCTCGGCCGCAAGCCGGAAAATACGCGCGTCGCGATCCAAGGCTTCGGAAACGTCGGCACGCATGCGGCGCAGTTCTTGGCCGATGTGCAGTGCAAAATCGTCGCCATCGGCGATATGAGCGGCGACTACTACAACCCCAAGGGTCTCAACATCGGCGAGATGCTCCACTATGCGCAGCAAAACAAAAACAATCTCGCGGGTTACGCCAACGCCGAGAAGCTGAGTAAACCCGGCGCGATTTTGGAGATTGATTGCGACTTGTTGATCCCGGCGGCGCTGGGCGGAGTTCTCACCGTCGAAAATGCGCCGCGTGTCAAAGCGCCGATTATCGTCGAAGCGGCGAATAGCCCCACCACACCCGAAGCGGATCAGATCTTCAACCAAAACAAGGTCACGGTCATGCCGGATATCATGGCCAATGCCGGCGGCGTGACGGCGAGTTATTTCGAATGGGTCCAGAATCGACAATATTATCGTTGGCCGCTGAACCGTGTGCGGCAGGAACTGGACCGCGCGATGGGCGAAGCATTTGAGGCAGTTTGGCAACTCGCCGCCGAACGCCAAGTCAGCCATCGCACAGCGGCGTTCATCCTCGGCATCGGCCGCGTCGCCCGAGCGACGGAACTCGGCGGACGGTGATAGTTTCTCGTGGCAGTGGCTCGGCCAGTGGAATTTCTAAAACGCCGCCGATGCCCCTTCCTAATGACGTTGATCGATTACAAATGCCCTCTCAAGAACTTCTTTTGAGGACTGCTTATTTGTTTTCATCGCATGGGGGACAATGGCCGAGCCAGTGGCACGAAGCCACGGGAAATATCTTTTCTATTCAGCGCGTGAGCAATGTTTTGGCCGGCAGTGATCAATATTTCAACGCTGGCAAAAATCGTCTGGTGACACATCGGACTCTGGTTTACGCTGGAATGGTCGCAAGACGTGGGGAGCGGCAATAATTCGTCGCCCATGCTGCGAAGAATGACTAGTGCCCCCGCTGATCTAGATCAACATGCTGCGAGCTTCTCATGTCCATGTCGACTCCCTCCGCACTGCCGCCTGTTGCGAGTGTTCCGCCAGGGAGCGTGGCACCTTCGGCAGCGCCTCCGGTACCAGCGGCTCCACCCGCAGCCCCGCCCGTTGTTGCGGGCCAAGCCTCGGAAAAACCTGAACTTGATGTCACCGAGGAAGAGCCAAGCACCTTCTGGCGCGATTTCATATATACTTCGCCGACCTGGGGCATCAGCATGCTGCTCCATATCATCCTAGTACTCGCGTTGGCGATGTACACCACGGTCGAGTTTGAAAAGTCTGGCACGTCGATCATGACGGCAAGCATGATCGATGCTCCCGAGACGCTTGAAGAACAATTCGACGACGTCATCAAACTCGAAGAAGTCGAGGTCAATTCGATGGCCGTCGAAAATCCCGATCCCTCGGACTCCCAGATCGATGCGGCCGACGCGGCGATGGCCCCGGAAAAAGTCGAGAGCAGTGCTCCCAGCGATCTTCCGGCCATTGCCGATTTTGGCGATCCCGGCAGCGGCATGCTGGCCGATTTCGGCGAGGCGATGATCGACAAACCAGGCTCCGGCACCTCGGCCAGCTTCTTTGGCGTTCCGGCGAAAGGAAAAAAGTTTTGCTTCGTCGTCGACAACTCGAACAGCATGCGAGGCGCAAAATTCGAAAACGCGATTTACGAACTCTCAACGGCGATCGACAAGCTAACTCCGGCGCAGTCGTTCTATATCATTTTCTTCAGCGACAAACCGTACCCCCTGTTTTATCCCACTCCGGCCAGCAGTTTCGTTCAAGCAAGTCCCAAGAACAAACAACTCCTGATCCAGTGGCTCTCGACGGTCGAACTTCACAGACAGACCAAAGGGAGCGAGGCAATGACAATGGCCCTCGACCTCCGCCCGGACGTAATCTATCTGCTGGGCGACGGCGCTTTCACCGACAGCACGGTCAAAGACGTTATGGCCCGCGAATCAACACGCACCAAAGTCCACACCATCGGATTCAACATGAAGCCTGGCAGCCGCCCGGCCAAGGATTTCGAAACGATCGCGCAAAAGTTCTACGGCACATATCGCGAAGTGAGCGAGAAGCCGGTGAAGTAACTCCGCTACGGCGCGTTCGCAGTTTGGCGAGCCGCGAATACAAGGGCGTTGAGCCTTTCGATCAATTCAAGGACCTCGTCATTGCTCAGTCCGTGCGGCTCAAAGTAATATCCTTTGATCCCCTGGCGAATGCACAAACTAACTCGATAGCTTTTCGAGTGTTTTTGCACCACCTCTTGGATCTCCCTGACCTCTCGGAGCGGAATCGTCTTGCTGTAATACGCCGTCTGAAGCACGAGTTTCTGATCACTGATGCGCAGCACGCCGCGAGTGTTGCGAATGATCGCGTTGCCCAGGCAAATCACCTCGCCGGCGCAGATGACGCCTAGCAAGAGAAACGGCGTATAAAACAGGTACATCTGCCAAGCGATCTTGTCGAACCCCTGCATGAAAGCAGCGACCGTCAGCAAGCAGACAAACGCAGGAAAGACCGAGAACATCGCCAGTTTCACATAATTCGCCGGCGTGCGATAGCGCTCTTCGAGCACGATGTCTGGTTTGTCTGGAGACATCGCTCGGCTTACTTCAAAGGCGCGCCAGCCACTGGTACGCCGTTGGTCGTGAGGATCTGAATCTCGTGCGCGCCGTGCTTCCCTTCGTAAGTCCAGACGATTTTCTTGTCGCGCGTCACTTCAAAGATTCGGATCCCTTTCTTCGCGCCGTAGCTCGCGATCACCGTGTTGCCGTTGGGCAAGCGCTGCGCGCCGCACGGATCGGCGAACGGTTTGCGGTCGGGGAAGTCGTCATTCGAAACTTGCCAGACGACTTTACCCGCCGTGTCGAATTCGACCGTCTTGTTGCCGTGCGTCAGGTTCACCAGCGTGATTCCGTCGGCTAGCCGAATCGCGGTGAACGGCCAATTCTCGGCCTTGCGTCCGCCGAGCGGTTCTAAGTCCGTCGCCAACTCGCTCACGACTTTGCCTGTCGGGTCGTATTCCTTGACCTTGAACGCCAAGAGATGCGGGACCAGGTAGTTGCCGCTTGGGAGCTTGCGCGCCATGCGCGTTTGCATGTGTGTATTGTTCGTCTCCGGCTGCAGTGGAATTTCGGCCGCGATCGTGCCGTCGGGTTTCACCTCGAGCAGACGCGGCTTCGACCCGAGTTCCGTAATCGCCGTGTTGCCATCGGGCAAGCGCTCTACCGAGCCGATTTCCTTGTTCTCTTTGGACAGCGGGTAATGAAAATGCACCTTGCCATCGCGGTCAAGTTCCTTGACCTCGTTGGCCCACGCGATCAAGACACGGCCATTGGGCAAGACAAAGCCATCCCGCGCGCCGGCTTTGCCGGCGTTCCAGTTTTCGGTGCCATCTTCGCCGATGATCCCAGTGAACGTAGGTCCGGCAATGAAAAAAGAATGGCGGATCGGTTCGTCCGCGGCACATAGTGAATGGGTTGCGCTTGCTAGCAAAAACAACGTGGCTAACATCGAAATCACATATTTCATGGCGCAGTCCCTCCCGAATACAGCAAAGTCGTTGAAAATCGGCCCCAAATCGCGGCATCAACTGATCTCACGCCCAAAAGACAGCAATTCGTGGTACAATGCAAGCGTTATGTTGACAACGCGAAACTTCTTCCGAGTCGATACGATGAAAATCCCCACAGTTGCAGAATATCGTGCCGCGTTTCTTGCCCTCCGGCCATACCCGGACAAGCATTTGGAGTTCCTCAAGGTTCACTATGCTGCGCCGGATTTTACGATCACCGCGGCCGATCTGGCTGCCGCCGTCGGCTACAGCAAGCACAGCGCGGTCAATCTCCAATACGGTAAGTTGGCCGAACGCTTCTGCAATCATTTCGGCCAACAACCCGAGAAGCCGGAGACGAATCTGACGATCCTGGTGAATGAATTCAACACCTCGGACAAGTCCAACGAACACGCCCAGCTCACGCTTCGACCGGAAGTGGTTGAAGCACTCGCTGGCTTGAGTTGGTTCCGCAAGGCTCAGCCAAAAGCCGAAGTTCCGGCTGAAGCCTAATCGACCTAATCCAGCAAACAAAAAGCGGGGGACAATTGTCCCCCGCATTTTTCGTATTAACTCTTCAGATCAAACCGGTCGAGATTCATCACCTTGACCCAGGCGGCGACGAAGTCCTTCACAAACTTTTCGCCGGCGTCAGCACAAGCATAGACTTCGGCTAGCGCTCGCAAAATCGAATTCGACCCAAAGAGCAAATCGATCCGCGTCGCGGTCCATTTGAGTTCGCCCGACTTGCGGCAGCGGCCTTCGAAGTTGTCGCCAGCGGGCTTCCAAGCGGTACGCATGTCGAGCAAAATGACAAAGAAATCGTTCGTCAGCACCTCGGGCTTCTTCGTGAGAACGCCATGAGCTGACTTGTCGGCGTTGGTATTCAGCACGCGCATGCCGCCAATGAGCACCGTCATCTCGGGCGCGGAGAGCGTCAGGAGTTGCGCCTTGTCGATGAGCAGCGCTTCGGCCGGAACGCTGAACTTCGCCTTTTCGTAATTGCGAAACCCGTCGGCGATCGGTTCGAGGACCTCGAATGCTTCGATGTCCGTCTGATCCGGCGAGGCATCCATCCGGCCGGGGCTGAATGGCACCGTTGCAGTGACGCCGGCGTTTATCGCCGCTTGTTCGATCGCGGCACAACCACCGAGTACGATCAGGTCGGCGAGCGAAACCTTTTTCCCGCCAGCAGCCGAGCTATTGAACGCGCTTTGAACGCCTTCGAGTGCCTTGAGCACCTTGGCCAGTTGCGCTGGCTGGTTGACCGGCCAATCTTTTTGCGGAGCGAGTCGAATCCGCGCGCCGTTTGCGCCGCCGCGCTTGTCCGAGCCGCGGAACGTCGACGCCGAGGCCCACGCCGTCGAGTCCAACTCCGATACGCTCAGTCCGGCCGCAAGGATCTTGCCCTTCAGCGCCGCGATGTCGCCGGCGTCGATCAGCGGATGATTAACCGCCGGACTCGGATCTTGCCAAAGAAGTTCTTCCTTTGGCACTTCGGAGCCAAGATAACGCGCTTTCGGACCCATGTCGCGGTGTGTCAGCTTGAACCAGGCCCGCGCGAACGCGTCGGCGAGCTTCGCGGGGTTCGCTAGGAAGTCGCGCGAGATTTTTTCATACGCCGGATCGAACCGCAGCGCGAGATCGGTCGTGAGCATCGTCGGCAGACGCTTCTTCGACGCGTCGTCGGGGCTTGGAATTGTTGGAGTTGCGTTTTTTGCGACCCATTGCTGCGCGCCGGCGGGACTCTTGGTCAGTTCCCACTCGTAGCCGAACAGATTCTCGAAGAAGTTGTTGCTCCACTTCGTCGGCGTCGTGGTCCAGGTCACTTCGAGGCCGCTCGTAATCGCGTCGGCACCAACGCCGCTGCGGAATTTGTTGCGCCAGCCGAAACCTTGCTCTTCGAGTCCAGCCGCTTCGGGATCAGGTCCGCAATTCTCCGCCGGTGCCGCGCCGTGCGTCTTGCCGAACGAGTGCCCGCCCGCGATCAGCGCGACGGTTTCCTCGTCGTTCATCGCCATGCGTTTGAACGTCTCGCGGATATCGACCGCCGCCTTGAGCGGATCGGGATTGCCGTCGGGTCCTTCGGGATTGACGTAGATCAAACCCATCTGCACCGCAGCCAACGGGTTTTCGAGCTTGCGCGTGTGGATGTCGCCGTCGGCCGTGTCGTCGCTGACAAGCACCGGTTTCTTGCCCCCCTTGTCGACGCCCTCCGACCCATGCGCGTAGCGAATGTCGCCGCCGAGCCAGGTCTTTTCCGAGCCCCAGTACACATCTTGATCCGGTTCCCAGGTATCTTCGCGCCCGCCGCCGAAGCCAAACGTTTTGAAGCCCATCGTCTCGAGCGCGACGTTGCCCGTCAGGACCAGCAGATCGGCCCACGAAATTTTGCGGCCATACTTTTGCTTCACCGGCCAAAGCAGCCGCCGAGCCTTGTCGAGGCTCACATTATCGGGCCAGCTATTGAGCGGAGCAAAGCGTTGCTGCCCCCGGCCTGCGCCGCCGCGTCCATCGCCCGTGCGATAGGTTCCCGCGCTATGCCACGCCATGCGAATGAAGAGCGGCCCGTAGTGCCCAAAGTCGGCGGGCCACCAATCTTGCGAGTCGGTCATCACCCCGGCGATGTCCTTTTTGAGCGCCGCGAAGTCGAGGCTGTTGAACTCCTTGGCGTAATCGAAGCTCTCGCCCATTGGATCGGACTTCTCGGAGTGCTGGCAGAGAAGTTCGATCTTCAGCCGATTCGGCCACCAATCTTGGTTCGTCGTTCCGCCGCCGGCGGTTTCAGTAAATGCCGCGCCCATTTGGGGCCGTTCGTTCGTCGTCGCTGCCATGAAAAATACTCCTCGTGTTGGGTTTTCGTTGGTTGGGGAATTAAAGCATTGGACACTTATTATCACTGATTGACTGATTTTCAATGATCAGCAGGGAAGCCATCGAGTCGAGTGACAACAGAGCAGCAAACGATGCAAATTTTTATTTTGAAGTTTCATTGCAGCAGTCTCACTTCTTTGCTGATCTGTGTAAATCAGTTCCATCCATCAAATCAGTGTCCCATTGAATTTGCTATTGCTGCCGAACTTGCCGCCAGACACTCGGGGCACGTTCCCCAGTAGATCACTTCTGCTTCATCAATTTTGTAGCCCGAGGTATTCGACGCGGCCAGACACGGCGCTTGACCGACGGCACAGTCAACATCGACCGTCTTGCCACACGCACGGCAAATCAGGTGATGATGATTGTCGCCGACGCGATCTTCGTAGAGCGCTGGGGACCCCGCCGGCTGTATCCGCCGGATAATTCCCCGCTCGACCATGAGCCCGAGCGCATCGTAAACGGCTTGCTTCGAGATGGTGCCGAGATCCTCGCGCACCGCTTCGGCTACCTCGTCCGCCACACAATGCGGCCGCCGCGCGATTGCCCGCAGCACCGCGAGGCGCTGAGCCGTAATTTGGACATCGTGGTCACGAAGGATTTGAGCCGGATCTCGGAGCATTCCCTAGTGATAAGGGATAATCTGGATTGAGTCAAGAAGTGGACTTAGGCAAAATCGTGGGTTTGTCTGTGAAGGCTCTCTCAAACCCACGCTTAAGGATCAAGTCATCTGAAATCGAGACAAATACACGCGGCACGGCTCACACCAAAAATAATATGTCATGCCGTCCGACGAGCCTTTGGTCTGCTCATCGACGGGCTTCGGCAAGTCCATGTCATGCTGCAGAAAGAACGACATCGTTTGTTCACAGCATGGGCAGGGAGGGTACTCGGGACCTTGCACCCAACTTGGCACTCCGCCCAAGCGATACAGATTTCCGCCGGTGCCAGCCCATTCTTGAAAAAACCAGCGTTCTGGGAGTTGGCTGAAGCGAAGCTTCTGCGGCTTTAACTCGAAAGGCTTGTATTCCTGCATTTCCATCTCTTCATCTGGTTCTGTCGAATGAACTTTGACATAATTCTGCTCGTTTAACTGGAAGTAGACGTGCGTAAAATTCGTACATGACGGGCAGATATCGACATGCGGCGGATAGTTGAAGTTTTCGGCACTCGCAATGATCTCTCGCGGCACTGTCAGCAGGCGTGCCATTGGCCCGTGGCATAAATCACAAGCGGACGACAACCGAACTCCGCCTGTTCCGTAAACAGTTTGCAATGCTCTACTTGGATCCCAGGTCGGATGAGTCGGCAACTGATAATTGTCGTGCGCTAGTTGAATATGCCAGAGAGTTGGGTTGAATAACTGCCGCAGGTCGTTGCCATCGGTTGCATACCCGATGTTTTGCAAGGCCGACTTGACGGATTCCTCGGTGGAGCGATCCGAAATATCCAGATTCCAGCCAGCAAATTGTTCCTGAAGATATCCGTTGAAATCGACTCGATCAGCCAACGTGATTGCTTTCTCGATTGTCGGCAAACTGTAAGACTCGAGCAGTGCGTAGAACGCCGTTGCCTGACGCATCACGGAACCTTCGTCATCGTAGAGGATGTCCCAAAGAAAATCATGCGCGGCGAGCGGCGCATAACGGAACGGTCTCAAATGAATGCCATTCATCGTGGCAAGGTTGTACTCAAAGAGCTCCTTTAGCCACGGATGGAGTGTGCGCGGGTAATTGATTGCGGCAAACCTGACCACGCTATCGGCCACGGGATTCTTCTTGTCGTTGCCGACAAGTTGCTCATAGTGGTCATATATTTTGTCGTAATCCTGTTCCGAGATTTTCATGATAGTCGACTCAAGATCTAAACCATCGACCTCAAAATCGACGCGCGGTTGATTCGAGTCACGGCCACGCAGCATCGCCGGAACGGCTACCTTTAGCAACACGGGCCAGGCTTCTTCCGGCACCCACTCCATGAGCTCCGTCCAGCCGCCGTGAATCGGCAGCACTTCTTGAATCGCGGCAACGATAAAGCCGGGAATCGTCTGCGGGCGTTTGACGCCAATCGCTAAGAGTTCATCGAGCGGGCACCAACGCGCCTTCTCCATGCGAACGCGCTTCATGATCGGCAAGTAGGCGGGATCGATTGCTGGCGTGGTCATGGAAATTGCCCCTGAATTTATTTGCGAACTGGAAAGACAATATTTTGAGCTGCGTCACGAACCCAATCAACAAAAAAAACCGAAGCTCGGCACCTTCGGCTTGATTGTTAGTCAACTCGCGCTCAAATGCCCGCGGATACCATCGGCGGCTGTATTGGGTCGCAGCTTGTTATGCCGTTGGCTTTTCCGGCGTTTCGTCGCTAACTTGTTCGTCGCTTTGAGAACTGGGATGAATCTCAACACTTGGGCGACGCGCGACAAGCTTCGCAATCAACCAACAAGCGAACCCAAGGCCAAATGCCACGCCGACCCAGATAGCGACCGTCAGAGGAACATTCGGCGGCACATGCCGAAACTGCCTTTTAGCTGGACCACTGAAAATATATCGCGGCAAGAATACAATCGTGCAGCCCATGCCAAACAAAAATGCCGCTGACGGATCGGCGTGATATCGACCCAACAATACCGCGCCGTAGACAATGCCCGCCACTGTCAGAAGTTCTGTCCCGCTATGCAGTGGTGAATGGCTGATCGCCGGACAAGTCATCGCTTCCCAGAAGAGCAGGAGCACCCACAGGCAAAACGCCTCTCGATAACTGTGACGAAACGCAGGCTGCCTAGGTGGTGCCGTGTCTTGCGTTTCTTCAGCGTTATCATCCAAAAAGTCCATTCCTGGATTCTACCTACCATAAACAAAAAAAGCCGGAGACTCGCGTCTCCGGCTTTCGTGATTGTTACTCAACTCTCGCTCAAATGCCCGCCGATACCATCGGCGGCTTTATGGGCGGCGGCATTTCGCCATCACCCGCCAACGAGTTCCTCGCCAGTCAAACCGATATCGCGGGCGATCTTACGTAGCAAAATCGGGGAGATGTCTCGACCCTGATGAAATGGAACCGTCGTTCCCCGACCATCGGGATGGCGAAATTGCTTGTGTGATCCCCGTTGCCGGACTTCAATGAAGCCTAGAAAATTAAGCCGGGAGATAACTTCATGCGGCTTAAGGACTGGCAATTTTGACATCGATTAGGCCACTTGGATTTCGCGTGTGCCGATGAATTCCGAATCGAGTTGCGGGTCTCCATCTTCCAAGAGCATCTCGATCACCTCGGACAAATTGCTGTGCAATTCCTCAAGCGTTTCGCCTTGCGAATGCGCGCCAGCGAAACCCGGGACCGAGCCGACGAAGAGTCCAGTTTCCGAACAGCGTTCAATGATCGCGGTGTAAGAGTGCATCGTTTCCTCCTATTGATTGGTAGCTATTACATTATGATCGCGAACGAAGCTGAAAATCAATCATCATTGCACTAAAAAAGCCGGAGACTTGCGTCTCCGGCTTTTCGTAATTGTTACTCAACGCTCGCTAAATGCCCGCCGATACCATCGGCGGCTTTGTTACGCCGTGGGTTTTTCCGGCGTGCTGTCGGTGATGCTTTCGCCTGTTGACGTGGTCGCACCGACCGTTGCCAACTCGGGTTCGCCGATGCTGCCGACGAACGTGAGTTGCTTCTTGCCAGCGACTTCTTTGACGTCGACCAGGATCGTGTCCTTGCCGTTGAACTCGCCCTTGAGGATTTCCTCGCTGAGCGGATCTTGGACAAAGCTGTCGATCGCGCGGCGGAGCGGACGAGCGCCGAAGTCGGTGTCCGTGCCGCGCTTGATCAGCCACGACTTGGCTTCGTCGGTCAGCACGAGCTTCAAGCCCTTGTCGAGCAAGCGTTCGCGAACCTTGGACAGTTCAAAGTCGATGACGATCTTGAGATCTTCGACATTCAAGTGGCGGAAGACGATAATGTCGTCCAACCGGTTGATGAATTCGGGGCGAAACGCCTTGCCGATTTCGTCCTTGACGCGGGTCTTCATCCCTTCGTAACTAGCGTCCGATTGCTTGTTGGTTTGGAAGCCGAACGCGCTTTCGTTCTTGATCGCTTCGGCACCCGCGTTCGTGGTCATGATCAAGATCACGTTGCGGAAGTCGACGTTGCGGCCAAACGAATCGGTCAAGCGGCCTTCTTCCATGACCTGGAGGAGCATGTTGAAGACATCGGGGTGCGCCTTTTCGATTTCGTCGAGCAACACCACCGCGTACGGACGGCGGCGGATTTTTTCGGTCAACTGCCCGCCTTCTTCGTAGCCGACGTAACCCGGCGGCGCGCCGATCAAGCGGCTCACGTTGTGCTTCTCCATGTACTCGCTCATGTCGATCGTGATGAGGGCTTCCTCGTCACCGAACATGAACTCGGCGAGCGCCTTGGCGAGCAACGTCTTGCCCACACCGGTCGGTCCGGCGAAGACGAACGAGCCCGTCGGACGCTTCGGGTCCTTGAGACCCGAACGGCTGCGGCGGACGGCCTTACTGATGCTCTTGATCGCTTCTTCTTGGCTGACGACGCGTTTGTGCAGTTCGCCTTCCATTTGCATGAGGCGAATGCTGTCTTCGGTCGTCATCTGCGTCAGCGGGATGCCGGTCATCTTGCTGACGACTTCGGCAATCACTTCTTCATCGACGACGCCTTCGCCCTCGCGGGTCTTGTCGCGCCAATCGCGAGTGATCTGTTGTTTCTTTTTCTTGAGCTTGTCGGCCTGGTCGCGGAGAGAGGCTGCCTTTTCAAAGTCTTGATTGGCAACGGCTTCTTCCTTGTCCTTGTTCAAGCGTTCGACTTCGTCGTCGATCTCCTTGAGATCCGGCGGCTTGGTCATGCTTTTGAGTCGGACGCGCGCCCCGGCTTCGTCGATCACATCGATCGCCTTGTCCGGCAGGCAACGAGCCGTGATATAGCGCATCGACAGTTCGACCGCCGAGTCGACGGCGTTGTCGGTGATCTGGACGCGGTGATGTTGTTCGTACTTGTCGCGCAGACCCTTGAGGATCTGGATCGTTTCGCTCTTGCTTGTCGGTTCGACAATGACTTCCTGGAACCGGCGGGCGAGGGCTTTGTCTTTTTCGATGTACTTGCGGTACTCGTCGAGCGTCGTCGCGCCGATGCATTGGATCTCGCCGCGTGAGAGAGCAGGCTTGAGCACGTTGCTGGCGTCGATCGCCCCTTCAGCGCCACCGGCGCCGACGAGGGTGTGTAATTCGTCGATGAAGAGGATCGTGTTCTTGGCACGGCGGACTTCGTTCATGACGGCTTTGATCCGTTCTTCGAACTGGCCGCGATACTTGGTCCCGGCGACCATCATCGCCAGGTCGAGCACCACGATCCGCTTGTCGCTCATGATCTCGGGCACAGCGCCGTCGATGACGCGCTGCGCGAGACCTTCGACGATGGCCGTCTTGCCGACGCCCGCTTCGCCGAGGAGAACCGGATTGTTCTTGGTTCGGCGGCAGAGGACTTGGATCGAGCGTTCGATTTCTTTTTCGCGGCCGATGACCGGATCGAGCTTGCCTTGCTTGGCGAGTTCGGTGAGGTCGCGGCCGAAGCTGTCGAGCGCCGGGGTTTTGGATTTGCAGGAGCGGCCGGAGCTGCCGCCTTCTTTCTCGCCGCGACCGCTGCTGCCGCCGCCGGCGC
>JBGSSS010000130.1:0-57378 GCA_041736895.1 Pirellulales bacterium | reverse complement strand
GGCCGGTTTGGCCGCGACCGGCGGCGCGGTTTTCTGGGCCGCGGTTGGCGCTGGCGCAGGTGCTTCGACGGCCACGGCCAGCGGTACTTCTGCCGGCGCGGCGGGAATCGTGAGTACGGTTTGGCACTTAGCGCATTTAGTTCGCTTGCCGGCAGCTTGATCGGCAACCTTGTAGCGTGTCTGGCAGTTACCACAGATGACTTGAATCAAAACGATGCCCCCTCGATGGTTGCACTTGCTGCGATGAACCGAACCCCAACGGTCAGCTTATGATAAATTCATCTCTGGCTGATGCCAAACATTTCTCGCGGGGAATTTGGCAAATCGCTCGAAGCGGGCAAATCGCGGTTGACCCTCGTTTTTCCACTTTCGTATAATCCTTCTGACTGGAATCTGATATTTCAGCGGCATTCCGACAGACTAGAGTCTGAGGGATGTTGGCGTTGTTCGGCCGCTCTGGGGGGCGTGTCCCATTTCCTCAGGATGAGCTGCATCGGGGGGCCGAGCCGATTTTCGCCATTACCCTCAATTTGTCCGCTAGTTTCCCAAAGGTTACTCACGCTATGGCCACCGCCACACTCCCCAAAGGCATTCGCACCGATATCACCCAGTGCATCGGCCACACGCCGCTCGTCCTACTCCGCCGCGTCACCGAAGGCTGCGTCGCAACCATCGCCGGCAAGATCGAAAACGTCAATCCGCTCTGGAGTGTCAAGGACCGCATCGCCGCCGCGATGATTGCCGCCGCCGAAAAAGACGGCAAGATCAAACCCGACACTGTCATCATCGAACCGACCAGCGGCAACACGGGTATTGGCCTGGCGTATGTCTGTGCCGCGAAGGGTTACAAGTTCATGGCGACGATGCCCGAAAGCATGTCGCTCGAACGCCGCCGGATGCTCAAGGCGCTCGGCGCCGAGTTGGTGCTGACACCGGCGGCCGAAGGGATGCCCGGCGCGGTGCGGCATGCCGAACAGTTGGTGGCGGCGAATAGCAATTACTTCTTGCCGCAACAGTTCAACAACCCGGCGAATCCGGCGATCCATCGCAAGACGACGGCCGAAGAAATCTGGAACGACACCGAAGGCCAAGTCGACATCGTGGTCGCGGGCGTCGGCACCGGCGGCACGATTACCGGCGTTGGCGAAGTTCTCAAGGAACGCAAGCCGAGCGTCAAGATGATCGCCGTCGAACCGGCCAACAGCCCGGTCATCACGCAAAAGCGCAACGGCGAACCGATCAAGCCCGGCAGGCATACGATCCAGGGGATCGGCGCCGGGTTCATTCCGGGCAACTTGAACATGGACATCATCGATGATGTCATTCAAGTTCAGGACGAAGACGCGATGGAAACCGCGCGGCAGATGGCCAAGCGCGAAGGGCTGATGTGCGGCATTAGCTGCGGCGCCGCGGCCTGGGCGGCGATTCAAGTCGGCCGCCGTCCGGAAAACGCCGGCAAGCTGATCGTCGTGATCCTGCCGGATCTCGGCGAACGCTATCTGAGCACGAAACTGTTTCCGGAATGATAACAGGCATTTTTGTAGCCCATAGCGTTAGCGAGGGCGACAAAAATGCCGTCGCGCCCTCGCTAACGCTACGGGCTATAATTTCTGATCGCCGCGAGCGGGCAGCGTAAGCTGCCCGGTTTTTTTGAATTGCCGGCTTGCTATTTGCTGTAGTGTTATTATGTTCATTATTGGGGACTGTCGCTAACATTGCCAGCAGAGGCTCGCCATGACCGTTGGACAAGAAATTTTCGCAAGACAATTGCCTGTAGATTCAGGGCTGTCGCAGTATCACGTCGAAACGCTGGTTTCCGCTTGCCGAAGCACCTGCGACCATTGCGGCGGCCGGCTGATCGAAATTCGGATGAAGCTCGTCTGCCGCGAGTGTCACGCGATTTGCGAAACGTGCTGCGAAGGGGGCCGGGGATAAGTCCTCGCGGAAATTCCATTGATCACTAGCCGCAAAAATCCGCGTTTGAAAGCGGCTGCCGAACTACGCGAAAGCCGCGAACGCCGGCAGCGCGAACGGTTCCTCGTTGATGGCGCTCGCGAGACATGGCGGGCGATTCGTTCGGGCATCGCCATCGAAACACTGTTCCTCTGCCGCGAATGGTGCAACTCCGAAGAGGCGGCCGAAGTGCTCAAGCGGATTAGCGACAGCAGCAGTCCCTTTCGTGGCGAAGTCCTCGATGTTGCGGCCGATGTTTTTCCGGCCATCGCCTTTGGCGAGCGCGAAGACGGCATCGTCGCCGTAGCCGTGACGCCGCGCCGTTCTTTGGCCGAGCTGAAACTTTCGGCGCAGCCGCTCGTCGGGATCATTGCCGGCATCGAAAAGCCGGGGAACGTCGGCGCGGTCCTGCGTTCCGCGGATGGCGCGGGGCTCGATGCGTTGATTGTCGCCGGCGGAAACACGGATCTCTACAACCCCAACACGATTCGGGCGAGCTTGGGGACGATCTTCTCGGTGCCGGTCGTGGCGGCGACCGAACTTGAGACATTGACTTGGCTGCGATCGCAAAAATTGATTATCACGGCGGCAATATTGGGGGCTGGTTCTCGCGAATACACCACAGTCGATTACCGCCAACCCACGGCGATTGTGCTGGGCAGCGAAGCCGATGGTCTTGGGGAATTCTGGCGCGGGCAACCGGATATACTGCCGATGGCGATCCCGATGCGCGGGATGGCCGATAGCTTGAATATCTCGAATGCCGCTGCAGTTTTGTTTTATGAAGCACTGCGGCAACGAACTTCGTAGGTCAGGCTTCAGTCTGGCCTGCTTAGCCGGACCATCCACGGCTGGCGTGTCAGGCAAGAATGCCTGACGTACGGGCGGTTGTAATCCCTGCCGTTGCAGAATAGGCTAAGTGTGAAGGTCAAGTCCGCGGCCTGACGAATTGGCGGAACGCTCAACGAACAGATACTTCTCCTCATGGCTACCATCAACAACCAACTCGTGGTCGGCGTTTTTCATCGCTGGGAAGATGCCCAAGCCGCAATCGAGCACCTCCGCAATGTCAATGTCGACTCGGGTGAGATCGCCAGTTACGACAAATCGAGCGACCAAGCCGGACTGCTAGCCCGGGAGCTGCCGGAATATGAACTCAAGTATTACCACAAAGCTTTCGCCCACGGGCATGTCGTTGTGATGGTCGCTACGGCTACTCGCCAAACGGAGGTTGCCGAGATTCTGAATCAGCACGGTGCCGAAAATATCGTCCCGGGTCCCGGTGTTGATCCAAACGAACCGGTGCCGCGCTTCGATGGGATGTTTGATCACCGCGATGATAGCGAGTCCGCGACAACCGGTTTTTCGGCGCTGGGGTCGCTGCAAGATTCGCTGAAACAGAACAGCACATTTCATATTCCCTCGACTGGCAAGCCGGACGACACGATTCCGCCGTTGAAATTCGAAGACCCGAATCCATAGTCATCTCTAGCGACTGTTTAAGGAAAAACGCACGCCATTGGCGAGCGGCTTTATTGATTTCCTAAGTAGCGTTTGCTAAGCGCTCTCGCCACGATGTTCGCTAATTTCCAGAGTTTTCATGCGCCACGACCAACGCCGCCCCGATCAGCTACGCGAAATCCGCTTTACCCGTCGCTTCACGCGAACCGCTCCGGGTAGTGTGCTGGTACAATTTGGCGGCACGAGTGTTCTTTGCACCGCTAGCGTTGAGCCCAAGGTTCCAGATTGGATGGCGGGTCGCGGCAAGGGTTGGCTCACGGCCGAATATAACATGCTCCCGAGCAGCACTAGCCCGCGAAAAAAGCGTGAACGCGACGGTAAAGTCGATGGCCGAACCACCGAGATCCAGCGGCTCATCGGCCGCGCCCTGCGGGCGATTGTGGATCTTGATGCGCTCGGCGAGCGGACGATCGTTTGCGATTGCGAAGTCCTCGAAGCCGACGGCGGCACGCGCACCGCGAGCATCACCGGAGCCTATGTCGCTTTGCAAGATGCCCTCGGCAAGATCGCCGACCAACTCGATCCGGCACGGCCGGTCTTGTTTCAAAGCATTGCCGCGGTGAGCGTCGGCATCGTCAACGGCGCGGCAGTGCTTGACCTCGATTACAAGGAAGATGTCGATGCGGAAGTCGACATGAACGTCGTCATGACGGGCAAGGGCCAGTACGTCGAAATTCAGGGGACCGGCGAAGAAGCGACCTTCGACGAAGCGCAGCTCGCCGAATTGTTGAGCCTGGCCAAGCACGGGATTCGTGAATTGACGAAGTTGCAAATCGCGGCGTTTAGCGATGCGTGACCGCTTAGCCGGAGCGTCCACGCCCGGCTACGGAAGTTCACGAATCCGAATATTGCGGAACTCGATCGGCGAACCTTCGGACTCAAGGCAGAGAAAGCCGGTCCGCGGTTCGATGTCCTTGCCGCCGCTCACTTCGACTCCGTTGACCGATAACCGCACTTCGCCGTCCTTTGCGCTGATGTGGTAGTGATTCCACTCGCCCGATCCCTTGGTTGTTTTGTACTTGGGAAAGCTGCGCTGACCGTTTGGGGACGTTGGCGGGAATGGCGTCATCTTGACGCCAACGGGAAAGACATCGCCATTCGTCGAAAACCAATCGGCTTTTTTGCCCCCTTTCTCATATTGCTCGGTGTAGCCGTGATCGAGGACTTGAACTTCGATCCCTTGCGGCAAGCCGGGCTTCACGAGCTTTTCGAGCGACTTCTCGGGTACCCAAACGAATACGCCGGAGTTGCCAGCCGGCTTGCGATGGTTCCATTCGAGAACGAGTTCGAAATTTGTGACGGGCGTTTTCTTTTTGATCACGCCGGTTGGCTTGCCGGTGCAGTAAAGGACGCCGTCTTTCCAACTCCAGGTGTCCTTAGCACAGTTAACGTTTTCGAAATCGTCTTCTCCGAGCGTCTTCCATTCTGGTCCTACGCCCTCGATGATCTTCGCCTCGGGAACCGCAGGCTCTTCGGCCAGCGTCATGACGCAGAGCACGGGAATCAGCAACAGACAATTCAGAATTCGACGCATGATTTGCTCGTGAAGAAAAATAGGAAGCCTGTTGGAACATGGCGACAGCCTTCGAAAAGACGCCACAGAGAATACTATGTTTACTATGAAATCACGTAATAATCAAATATGATCGTCAATTTCGATAAAATTGCTTTGTCTGAGTGAAGCGTTCCCGAAAAATTGGAGGCATCCGATGGCCAAATCGAGTGTCGAGGAAATTCGCGAGCGCTTCGACAATGAGGTCGAACGTTTTTCGAATTTGGAAACTGGCCAAGCGGCAACGATCGACTCGCCGTTAGCGCTGGAATTGATCGCCGAAGCCGCGGCCGTCTCAACGCCGCATGCAACGCGGTTGCTTGATATCGGCTGCGGCGCGGGCAATTACAGCCTGAAGCTGCTCGAACGTTTGCCGCAGCTCGAAATAACGCTCGTGGACTTGAGCCGGCCAATGCTCGAACGCGCGGAGCAACGCTTGCGCGCTGCTGGTTGTCGTCATGTTACCGCGATTCAAGCCGATGTCCGCGAACTCGACTTGCAACCCAACAGTACGGATGTCATCTTCGCCGCAGCGGTACTGCATCACTTGCGTACGGACAGTGAATGGCAAAATGTCTTTGAAAAGTTCGCCTCCGCTCTATCATCTGGCGGCTCGATTTGGATCTTTGATTTGCTCGACACGGCGACGCCGGCACTGCGGGAGATGTTCCAACGCCGCTATGGCGAATACCTAGTCTCACTTGGCGGACCTGAATACCGCGACAAGGTCTTTGCCTATGTCGAACGCGAAGACACGCCGCGGCCGCTGGTCGAACAACTGGAGTTGCTTCGTCGCGCGGGTATTACTCAGCTCGAAGTCCTGCACAAAAACGGCCCGTTCGGGGCGTTCGGCGGGATCAAGCCGTAGGTTAGGCTTTCAGCCTGACACTACGGACGTAGAGCACGGAATATCGAGTTCGGCTGAAGCGACGCTGACTTGTAGGGCGAGAGTTTCATGGAGTTGAGACTCAAACGTTGTCAGGCTGGAAAGCCTAACCTACGTTGTCAGGCTGGAAAGCCTAACCTACGGTTACGCCGGTCCCGCCGCGATTGTTTCCGCGCTCGCCTGGTCGGCGTACTTCTTGAAGTTGTCCTTGAAGAGCCCGGCGAGTTTTCGGGCTGTCTCTTCGTACGCCGCAGGATCGCGCCAAGCGTTCTTCGGCGTGAGAACTTGCGTCGGCACGCTTGGGCAGCTTTGCGGCACACCGACACCGAAGATCGGGTCCGGGACGAACTGAACGTCGTTGAGCGTGCCGCTGTGGATCGCGTCAATGATCGCGCGGGTGTGCGGGATCGACATCCGCTGGCCGCCGGTGCTGACGCTGCCGCCGGTCCAGCCGGTGTTCACGAGCCAGCAATTCGCATGGTGCTCGCGCATCTTCGCGGCCAGCAGCTCCGCGTAGACCGTGGGGTGCCTCACGAGAAACGCCGCGCTGAAGCAAGCCGAAAACGCGGGCGTCGGCTCCTTGACGCCTTCCTCTGTTCCCGCGACGCGGGCGGTGTAGCCGCTGATGAAGTGGTACATCGCTTGCGCTGGCGTCAACTTGCTCACCGGCGGCAAGACGCCGTACGCATCACATGTTAAGAAGATGATGTTCTTTGGGTGACCTGCCAGGCACGGAATCCGAGCATTCGGAATGTACTCGATTGGGTATGCGGCGCGTGTGTTTTCGGTGATGCTTAAATCGCGGTAGTCGATCGCGCGAGTGTGTTCGTCGTATACAGTATTTTCGAGGATGGTTCCAAAGCGGATCGCCTGATAAATCTCGGGTTCATTACGCGGGCTCAGGTTCGAGCACTTGGCGTAGCAGCCCCCCTCGATGTTGAAGATGCCATCGTCGGTCCAGCAATGTTCGTCGTCCCCGATCAACTGCCGCCGTGCATCGGCGCTGAGCGTCGTTTTGCCTGTACCCGAGAGGCCAAAGAAGAGCGACACATCGCCGGCCGCGCTGCCGCAGTTCGCCGAACAGTGCATCGACAGCACACCGCGCGCTGGCATGAGCCAGTGCATGAGCGTAAAGACGCCTTTCTTCATCTCGCCGGCGTATTGCGTCCCGAGGATCACGAACTCGCGGCGTTCGAGACTCAGATCGATGCTCGTTTGCGACGTCATCTGATGCGTATGCGGATTCGCCGGGAACTGGCCCGCGTTGTAGATGACATAATCCGGCTCGCCGAAGTTCGCCAACTCCTCGGGCGTCGGACGAATGAGCATGTTGTTCATGAACAGCGCGTGATACGCGCGCGAACAGATGACGCGAATCTTCAAGCGGTACTTCGGATCCCACCCGGCGAACCCGTCGAAGACATACAACTCGTCGCGCGTGTTCAGGTAGTCGATCGCGCGTTGACGGTTGATCGCGAAGACATGCTCGTCGAGCTTGAAGTTGACATTCCCCCACCACACATCGCTCGCGCTGTTCGGATGCTCAACCAACCGTTTGTCCAACGGGCTGCGGCCCGTCTTCTTGCCCGAGCGAATGACAAGGGCACCGTTGTCGGCGATGAAGGCCCCTTCAAACTTCACGGCATCTTCGTAGAGCCGCGGCGGCGAGGCATTGCGAATGACGGCAGCGACGGTGATTTCATGATGCGAAAGATCGAACGACATCAGCGGCATACCTCGCAGTAAGCAGATTCAGAGGATCCAATTCCATTGCCGTTTGACCGTCATGCAAATAGTGATCCCTGGGCAAATGGATTTGCTTATCGTGACAACACGCCAGGAAACAAGCAAGTCGGCTGATGGTGAAAAAGCAAAGTGTGCGGGTGTGTGCGGTTTCGCACACGAAACGCTCATCCCGATGTCGATAAGATTTTCAAATCCGCGCGTTGCGCTTCATAAGTCGTGTTGTACGCCAGCGCCGTCGGATCGGGTTCGATGCCCCAGTTTTTGCAAGCTTGCTCGTAAATTGCGGGCCACCAATTGCGGTGCGCGGTGAGGCCCTGTTCCAGGTACGATCGCCAGTGCGAAACGACCTTGCTCCAGCAGCGGTCGCCGTAATCGTTGGCGATCTTAGGGTTTTCGAATTCTTTGACGTACCAATCGCGGCCGATGCGTGCATGCAACACTTCGTCGGCCCAGTCGAAATCTTGAAACGTTTGTGATAATGGATCGCCGCTGGCCGCGCCGACTTCCCATTCGTAGCGCTTGCCCGTGCGCGGCATGAGCCCTTGCTCGATGAAGTAGAGCACCGCATGCCGTTCGATCGGCGTGAGCTGCGTGTTCAGGTTCAACGACCAGGTGAAATTGATCGGAATCTGCGACCAGTCGATCCCTTGGGCGACGAACCCGATCTCGCCAAGCATCGCGTGGCGGGCTTCGTCCCAGAGTTGCCGCGTCATGTCGAGATAATAGCCCCACGGCTTGTCCGGCGTCTCGGTGATGATGCTAGCCATCATCTCGGGGACATCGATTTCGCGCAGCCGTTTGTAGTACATCATCAGCGTTTTGTCGCGCGGGCGAAAACGTTCGTCGTAGAGAAAGGCTTCGGGATTCACCCCGGCGTTGTAGCCGTCTTGGAAACGCTCGTCGCGTCGCGGGACACGCTGGTATTCGTATGGTGTCGCCGAGAAGTGCGGCGCGGGCAGCGTGCTCGATTGTTCCTGCGAACCGTCAAGCGAACCGGCGGCCGTGAGTGCTTCCTGGAGCAAATCGATCCAAGAAGCGAGCTCCGTGCGCTGAGTCTTGGAGAGGAGTGCGTCGATTGCTTCATGGCCAAAAGAGTGAATCTCCCTCAACTCGACCAGCGCGAACTTGATCACTCGCCGCGATGGGGCATCGGCCAAGGGATGCGTCGCACGGTCGTATTGCAGCAACGCCGTTTTTAACTCAGGCAAGGCGACCTCGTAGAGTCCGAGAAGCAACGCCTCGGTCGTGGGAGCCGACAGGATCTCGTCGAAGACATACGACAAGCCCTCGTGCGGTACATTTTCCAGCCCCAACGGCGGTTCGCGCATCTCGCCGACGCGTTTGCGCAGCGCCATCGCATGCTCGGCCGCGAGATAAGCGTGGTAGCTGAACGCCGATTTCAGTTCATAGATCTGCTCGCCGGTGATTCGCGCCGTCCAAATTCCATGCAATCGCTTCCATGCGTAATGAAATCGTTTGAGCCGCGCGACGCACTCGTCGATCGACAAGCCCGGCTGCAATGCGGCCTCCATCGAACAGATCCCGGCAAGTTCCGGCAGATTTTTGTAGCGAGTGAACATATCACAAAGCCGCCGATGGTATCGGCGGGCATGAAGGTAGCGTGGGCTGAAATCCACGCGTCAAAAAATGAAATATCAACTCGAACGACATTTTAACGGTGCACGACGTTCTCAACATCTGATTCCAGCTTGTTTCTTCCGTCGATCTTGACCACAATCGCTAGCGAGGGAGTCTCTTTGGGGCGACGCGCGCTTGCGGTAAGGCCGCTGAACGGGCTTGTTTCAACTTGCGCGAAAGCGTGACTTTCGCATCTTTTAATAAGATCAATGTCTACAAATCCGTACGTAGCACAGGCCCCGGACCTCGACAACGATCCGGAGACGATCGACGCCATCGAGAATCCGCCGCAGACGACGGGCGGGATCCTCGCGCGCCTAGGTCCAGGGCTGATCATCGCCGCATCGATTGTCGGCAGCGGTGAGTTGATCGCGACGACCAAGACCGGCGCGAGCGCCGGGTTCACGCTGCTGTGGCTGATCCTGATCGGCTGTGTGATCAAGGTCTTTGCCCAAATCGAAATCGGCCGGTTCACGATGACCGAAGGCCGCACGGCGATCGATGCGTTTGATCAGGTTCCCGGCCCGCGGGTGCGCGTGAGTTGGCTCTGCTGGTATTGGCTCTTCATGTATGTCTGCAGCATCGGTCAATTGGGTGGGATCGTTGGTGTTGTGGGGCAGTCGTTGGCGATTAGTTTGCCTATAACTGCAGACTACAATACGCAACTCGAAGAGCAGAAAAAAGCAGATGAGTTTTTGCAAAGTCAAGCTTCAGACATTGTTTTTAGAATACACAATGCCAAAGATCCATTGGGCAAGAAGCCTTATGATCCTGAAGTCATGAAGGCAGAAACAGCAAAGCAATACCAAAAACTTAAGAGCCAATCTACCTCGGAATCCTCATTGGCATATGACGTCATTATATGGGTAGGAATTGTTTCAATCCTCACCTCCATCATGCTAGTGATCGGCAAGTACGGCTTCGTGCAACATGTTTCGACAATCTTGGTCGCGCTGTTTACCTTGATGAGCGTGGCGAATCTCATTGCCTTACAGACGACCGATCAATGGGCGATTTCTTGGAGCATGATTAGGCACGGATTGTCGTTTCAGATTCCTGACGGCGCAGGTTTAGCAACTTGTCTCGCCACGTTCGGCATCATTGGCGTTGGGGCTTCGGAACTCGTGGCGTATCCCTATTGGTGCCTCGAAAAGGGGTATGCCCGCGCGGCGGGAAAACGCGATGGCACGATGGCTTGGGTGAATCGCGCCGAAGGCTGGTTTCGCGTCCTTTGCTGGGACTGTTGGGCCTCGATGGGCATTTATACGTTTGCGACGATCGCGTTTTATCTGACTGGAGCGACGGTGTTGCATCGCGCGAGTTTGAATCCAGGCAACGAGCAGTTGATCCCGACATTGCTCGAGATGTATCGCCCGGTCTTTGGCGAGGCAGCCGAATGGATTTTTCTATTCGGTGCGTTTGCCGTGCTCTACTCGACGTTCTTTGTCGCGAGTGCGGGGAACGCGCGGATGGCGGCTGATGCCCTCAAGGTCTTTCGTGTTCTAGGAGTACGGGATGATAGCGATGTCAAACGTTGGACGAAATATCTCTGCGGCGCGATTCCGATCGCCGCGATGCTGATCTACTTCGCCAATCCCAAGCCGGTGTCACTAGTGATGATCTCGGGCTTGGCCCAGGCCGTGATGTTGCCGATGCTGGGCTTCGCCGCGCTGTACTATCGGTATTATCGTTGCGACGCGCGCTTGCAGCCCGGGCCGGTTTGGACGGCATTCTTGTGGCTGTCATTTGGAGGGCTGATGATTACCGGCGGCTGGGGCATCTATTGGAATTGGAGCAAGTTAGGCGAGCTGCTGTTCCCAGGATGAGTTCCCTCACGCTTCGCCGGACCCTCCAGGGCCGGATTCTTGATTCTTAACGATTGCAACGGTTCTCCGTGCTCTTTTCTCAACATGCGCTCCCGAAAGTCAACGCATGCTGCCTAATCGCGTGCTAGGGTTATTCAGGTAGCATTCTCGCGCGAACCGCTGCGCTCATGGAGCGCTCGCAGTGCGCCGCGATGTTCGGTTTTACCTGGCTTTTGCGCCGATTTTCGATGTTCCGCTCCCGCCACCATCGCCGCCCGCCGTTGGCAACGCTTGCGTTGCTCGCGTGTCTGTGCGCGCTGCTGGCTGGCTGTGCGTCGACACGGCCGGTTGATCCGTTTGCGGCTCAGCAAGCCGCTGCGGCGCAACCAATCGCGGTCGCTCAGCCGATTGCGGTTGCACAACCGGGGGCCGCGCTCGTTCCCGCGGCGGCACTCCCTGGAATCTCAGTTTTTCCCGGCCGGTTAGTCGCTCCGATTGGGAATGAAGTTCTCGTCGTCGCCACGGTTAACACGGCGGGCAAGGCCCAGGCTCCTTACCAGCGCGTCGAGTGGATCCTTGCACCGCAGGGGGTTGGTTCGTTTCTTGGCACCGGCGAAAGCGATCGACCGTTCTTTGCCTCGGGTACGAATCCTGAAAAGCTCGACAATCAATACATGGTCAGCGAAACGGCTTCCGTGGGGCATGTCCTACAGCGCGGCACGGCGACGCCGGCCGACGATGTGACGATCTTGCCGGGCCAAGCTTGGCTCACGATGACAAGCCCGACCGAAGGGGTGAGTTACGTGACTGCCTTTGCTCCGGACTTAAATGGCGTTTACGGGAATCGCCAAACCGCGGCGATTCACTGGGTCGATGCCCGCTGGACGTTGCCGCCGCAGATCAATGCCCGCAGCGGCGGCAGCGCGCCAGTCGCAGTGACCGTTTACCGCCAATCGAGCGGGGCACCGGTGGCGAATTGGCGCGTGCGTTTCACCATCAGCGGCGGACCCCCGGCGAATTTCTCGGCCGGCGGGGCGCAGTCTTTCGAAGCCACCACCAATTCCGCGGGCCAGGCGATTGCCGACCTGACACAAGCCGCGCCGCAAGCGGGCATAAACACGATCACCGTCGAATTGGTTCGGCCCGAGAACAGCGCCCCGGGAGCCGTCGATCCCTTGATCGTGGGTACAGCCACGACGCAAGTCGCTTGGAGTGATGCGGGTCCGATTTCGCCGGCCCCGATTCCGCCAGGGGGAACGATTCCGCTGAACCCCGCGCCGGGTCAAACGCCTGCGCCGCCGGCCATATTGCCGGGAACCCCGCCACCTGGGACACCACAACCGGCACCGGCCGCCGCGAGTCCGATCAGGTTAAATTTGCTGGGGCCAACAACCGCGGCCACAGGGCAAGAGGTCGTGTTCCAGATGGAGGTAACGAATACCAGCGCCGCCCCGATCAACAACGCCACCGTCAATGTGGAATTTGATCCGGGCTTGGAGAATAAGCTGGGCAAGAGTCCAATCAAACGAGAAACGACCGACTCGATTCCGCCAGGGAGGTCGTTGAAATTGAACTTGCCATTTACCGCGACTCGACCGGGGCAACAATGCATTAATATTACAATCACGCCTTTAGCCGGCGCGCCGGCACAAGCTCGCGCCTGTTTGAATGTCGTCGGAGCTACCCCGGGAATCGCCAACCCGCCAAAGTTTTCGATGAAGATCCTCCAGAATTCGCCTCAAGTACAAGTAGGCAGCAAGGCTAAATTTACCATTGATCTGGAGAATGCCGGTACCGAACCCATTAACAATTTGCAGATCATTGCAGAATTCGCTCCTGAATTGCCGCCGTATCAAACCTCGTACTCGGAAAAAAACAGTCCGAACTACAAAGTCAATTTCGATCCGCAGTCGGGCGCAATAAATTGGACGGGGTTATCTATTCCTCCAAACAGCAAACTGACGCCGCCGTTGGAAATTGAAACGAAAGAATTAAACCAGCTCACTCCCCCAAACAGACCAGCGTTGGTACGTGTGCGTGCAATTGTGAATGGTCAGCAAATTGACCAGCAAGCAGCGATCGAAATCATTCCGCCGCAAGCCGCCGCGCCAACGGCCGGCAGCAAGTTGGATTTTGGCTTCACGAAAAGTGAAGTCGGCCAGCAGATCAAAGTTGGCAAACAATACCGGTATTCGATCCTGATCGGCAATATTGGCAGCGCCCCGGATAAGAACGTCCAGCTCACGGTCAAACTGCCCGATCAGGTGCAGCCCGTTCCAAACGGCATCAATATGCCCAACACGATAAACGGGCAGGTGATCACCTTTCAACCGTTCGACGAGATCAAGCCCACCGATCGCCCGCGGCAGATCATCATCGAAGTCGTGGCGAATCAAGCGGGCACCGGAGTCTTCGAAGCAACACTTAGCGGCCAGGGCCAAGCTCAACCGCAAGTCAAAAGTGAACAGGTACAGTTCTACTAGTGCAGAAGATTCTCAGCGGTAGGACTTGGCGGAAAACTTGTGAATATACGGTCTCATCTATTGCAAACTGCAAACTGCAAATTGCAAAATAACAAGTATTACCTATCGCCAAGAGCGTACTACTTAAACTGGCTGAGAAAACAATCATTTCTGCAACAATACAACGGCCACGTTTTGTCATTCTTGAGCATACGGGAAGTGCTAACTACAAGCCCGGGGTTCATTGGGATCTGTTGTGCGAAGTTGGCGAGAGTTTGCGGGCTTGGGAATTTCCGGAAGCTCCTATGACGATTCGGCGGCAACAAGTAACCCCGCTCCCGGATCATCGACGCGAATATCTTGATTACGAAGGTCCCGTATCTGGGGATCGCGGCCATGTACGCCGCGTTGCCGCGGGATCATTCGAACTGTTGCGAGATACTCCCACCGAGTGGGTCGTGCGGTTGCACGGCGACGCAATTGAGGGAGTACTCCGCATCGCGCGCAATAAGCCCGAAGTCCAAAGCTGGGAAGCAGATTTGGAAATACAATCCTCATAACCCCTTCGACCGGAAGGAGGTGAGGTGTAACAGGCGTTTGGGTATCCAATTCTTTAAGCAAAAATAGAGTATTTCGCTTGTTAACTCGGCAGCTTTGCTGGCAAATCCAGCAAGCCATAACTACTATCGAAAGAAGAGAACCCGCTTCGCAAAGGGGTATCTGGCAGGAATAATCCGCAGATTTTCACAGCGAATGCGCAGAATCAATCGCCCTGCTTCAATGTGCAAGTTGCGAGGCACAGCCTTTGCGATGACGCTTGGCACTTCAAGAAACGACACTTCAGCTTTATTTGGCAAACTTATGATTGCGAATTCTACAGAACCCACGGCGAAACCTTCGCCATTGTCGCTGCTTCAGCGTCATACTAAGTTGATGATCGCGACTTTTGTCGTGGTCATGGGCGGAGCCTTTGCCTATACCGCACTGTCGACGCCGCTTTACACCTCCGAAGCGAAAATTTTCGTCAAACTCGGCAAGGAAAGCGTGGGGCTCGACCCGACCGCCACGACCGGGGACACCGTATCGCTCCAGGAATCGCGCGAGAACGAACTCAACTCGATTCAAGAGCTGTTGAGCAGCAACAAAGTCTTGGAGCAAATCGTTGATACCGTCGGGGCGTATGTGATTCTCGACAAGAGCGCCGACGAAGTCGACAACACGGAATCTAAGCCCACGATCTGGTCGCAGTTGAACCCCTTTGTGACTTATAGCGCCCGCGACAAAGCGATTCGCCGCTTGGCCAAAAGGTTCAAGGTCGAAGTCATCCGCAAATCGAACATCATCAACATCTCGTGCGAATCTCAAAGCCCCGAATTATCACAGCAAATTGTCGAACTGGCGTACAAGTACGCCAGCGATGTCCATCTGCGGATTAATCGCACGGCGGGGTCATATGACTTTTTCGTGGCTCAAACCAATCGATTGACCGAGGAACTCCAGAATCACGAGGAAGAATTGCGTCAATTGAAAAACTTCACGGGCATCGCCGACATCAATGCCCAGCGAAGTGTTCATCTAAATCGAATCGCGGAACTCGAAAATCGCCGGCTCCAGGCCCAAGCGACACTTGATGCGGCGGTTGCCGAAGCCAAAAAACGCCAGGAAAAGCTGGCGTCGCTGCCCGAAACTCACATCACGTCGCAAATTACGGGCAATCCCCAGACGGCCGCGGCGAAGATGCGGGAACAGTTGTATGCACTCGAACTCAAAGAGCAGGAAATCACGACGAAATTCACGGAAGACACGTTTGTTGTTCAGCAGATTCGCGATCAAGTTGCCGCCGCGCGAAAAACGCTGGAAGCCGAAGACGATCCGCTCCAAGTGACCAAGAGCATCAACGCCGCGTACCAGTTAATGCAAAATGCGTTGCTCGACATCGAATCCAAAGTCTCGGGTTATCAAGGCCAAGTTGCAACGCTTGACAAGCAGCTTGCTGCCGAGAAGAAACGCTTGGAGGAATTCAACAATCACGAACCAAAAATCGCGGCCCTGGAACGGCAGATCGACGGCGAAAAGGCAAACTTAAGTAAATACACGAATAATCGTGAACAGGCTTGGTCCGACCAAGATCTCGAACGGAAAAAAGTCACCAACTTGAACATCCTCCAGTATCCCTCGCGTTCCGCGACACCGACTAGTCCTCGCGTGATTATGAATTTGAGCTTCGGATTGGTGCTTGCGATGTTCGCGTCGATCGCGGCTGCCTTGTTATCGGAGTGGCGCAGCATGCCAGCCGTTCCAGTGACGGACAACGATCGTTGGTTCGAGCGATTCGATGACAAAGAAGAACCGAAAGCCGCGGAAAGCGATGCTGAACGAGAAGCAGCGCCTCGTGAACATGCTCTGCCGAATCAGCCACGGTAGTTGAATACTACGGAGCTAGGTCATATAACGCGGTGAGGCTGCCATCGGCTTGCCGCTCACTACGGCTTCGACGCCGTTGCTTCATCGATGCACTTGGTCAGGGTCTCGGCCAAGCCGCCGATGTTGGCATCTTCGAAGAGCGTGAAGTGACACCCGGGTATCTGTAACACTTTTCCCGGGGCATAATTCAGCCATTGCCGACTCGTGTCGTCGAAAATACTTTTCGGCCACGCTGGCCGAATCGTGGCACGCAAGACGGTGACTTCGCCGGAATATTTTCCTGGAGAATATTGATCGAGGGCTCGGCGGTGGGTTTCAAAGACCGCTTCTCGGCCAGGAATCAGCCCATTTAAGAGCTGGTCCTCGTTTTCCCAAAGCTTCCCGCCCAAGCATCGTGCAAAAACGTTGTACCCTGCGCGGATTGTCGCAGCAGTTCCATTGACAAGGCTTTGTAACAGCCGAATCGGGCGTGAGTGACCACCCGTGGGGGCATCAATCATCGCCACGAGAGCGATAGCCTGGCCTGCTGCTTTCAAGCGCTGAGCCATTTCGTACGCCACAGTACCGCCCAGCGAGTACCCCGCTAGGTAGTATGGGCCTGTCGATTGAACTCGTTGAATTTCTTCGACGTAGTGATCGGCCATCGCCGCGATGCTGGGGTCAGGTTCACTTTGACTGTCGAGCCCGCGCGGTTCCAGCCCATAGACGGGCAATGCCGGATCGAGCAAGCCGGCGAGCTTCCGGAATTCCCACAAACTTCCATGGATGCCGGGAATGATGAACAGCGGAGTGCGGCCGCTGCCGGGTTGGAGCATGACTAGGCTGCTAAACTCGCGCACCCGGCGATCCGAACGGAGCCATTCGGCGAGTTGCTTGATCGTGGGTCGTTCTAACAGGATCGCGATGGCAAAGGACTGCTGAAATTCACGTTCCATTTTTGCCAACAGCGCCGTTGCGAGGAGCGAATCGCCCCCGAGATCGAAGAAGTTGTCGCGGATGCCAATCCGGGGCAAGTTGAAACATTCTTGCCAGATCGCCGTCAAACGCCGTTCGATCTGGTGGCTGTGCGATGACTCGCCGCGGCGAGTGCCGATTGCTAACGCGTTTGCAGCAGGAGCGGCGGCAGTTACAGGATTCGCCGCTCCAGGGGCATGAACTCCTGCAAGGGCGGGCAAGCCGGCGATTGGCGAATCGGGATCGAAGGCCGTAAAATCGTGCAGGACCGACAACAGATTTTGCACCAGCCGCTCGATGGTCGAACGGTCAAACAGCGCGCTGCGATACTCGATAAAGCCCGTCAAACCGGCGGGAGTTTCTTGCATGTTTAGCAGCAGGTCGAACTTCGCCGCGCCCGTTTCGACTTCGAAAACATCGGCCGAAAGCCCTGGCAACTCGAACGCCGCGTAAGGCGTGTTCTGCCAGGCGAACATCACATTGTAAAGCGAATGTCCGCCTTGACCCGAACGCGCCAACCGCCGCGTCAGTTCGACAAACGGAAACTCGCCCTGGGCAAAGGCCTCGTGGGCAGTCGTGCGCACACGTGCCAGCAATTCCGCTAGCGTCGGTTGTCCGGCGAAACTCGTCCGCATGACGAGCGTGTTGATCAGGCACCCGATCAGGTTCTGCACCTCGGGCTGGCTGCGGCAGGCGGCTGGCGTCCCCACGGCAATCTCGGATTGCGAAGCCAAACGGGCGAGGAGCGTCTGCCATGCGGCGAGCAGCGTGACATACATGGTGACGTCGTGACTGCGGCTCATGTCCTTTAGTTTCACGGCGAGTTCCGTCGGGACGGTAAAGCCGACGATCCCGCCGCGGCAATCGAACGCTCCCGTCCGCGGGCGATCGGTGGGCAGCGTCAATTCAGGAATTTCTTCGGCTAGCTGCTGCTGCCAATATTTAGATGCCGCGACGGCCGCCGGCGATTCGAGCCACCGCCGCTCCCAGCGCGTGTAATCGGCGATTTGCACACTCAAAGCTGGCAATTCCACATCAGTCTTTTGCACGCGCGCGGTATAGAGCGCATTGATTTCCTTGATCAAGAGGGCCAGCGACCAGCCATCGGCGACGATGTGATGGATCGTCAAGAGCAGCTCATGTTCCTCGTCCCCCAGCTTGACAAGCATCGCCCGCGCAAGAGGTCCACGCGCTAGATCGAATTTTTGACGTAGTTCATCTCGCAGCAGCTCAGCGCAACGTTCCGCACGGCCGGCTGCGGGACAAGTTCGCAAATCCACCACCCGCAGCAGCCACTGCGTCATGGGCAGGACTTGCTGGATGACCTGGCCGACGGTGATCGCGGTGAAGACGGTGCGCAGCGCGGCGTGCCGTTCGAGGATGGTGTTCAGACTTGCTTGCAGGGCGGCGATGTCGAGCTTCCCGCGCAGACGAACCGCCAGAGGGATATTGTAAGCCGCGCCGCACTCGCGAAATTGCTCGAGCGTCCAAAGTTGTGCTTGAATAAACGACATCTCGGCGGGCAGATCGCTCGTGTCAGCCACCAGCGGAACGAGCGTGATACCGGCGCTGATTTGTGTGTCGATTTCGCTCGCCATCGTGCTCAGTGTCGCCGTTGGTCCAAGCAGGCTCCCAATGCCTAGTTCAACGTTCCAACGGCAACGGGCGGCGAGCAGAACCTGAACTGCTTGCAATGAATCCCCGCCCAGGTGCATGAAGCGACTCTCGGGGCCGAGTTGGTGCTCGCCGAGGATTTTTTTCCAGCAGTTCCCGAGCTCGCGCTGCGTTTCGGTTTGCAGTTCGGACAGCGCTTCTGTTTTACTCTTGATTCGCGGCGGCTCGGGCAGCGCGGGGCGATCGATTTTGCCGTTGCTGCTCAGCGGCAATTTCTCGAGCCATACGATCCGCGCGGGAATCATGTACTCGGGAAGTGTTTTGCGAAGTTCCGCAAGCAGTTGTGCTTCATCCAGCGGTTGGCCGTCCGTGGTGGTCACATACGCCGCCAGGTATTTCCCGCCGCTGACCGAAGTCCGTGCGACCGCAACAGCCTCGGCAACTTGCGGTGCCCGCGCGATCGCCGTTTCAATTTCGCCGAGTTCAATCCGAAAACCGTTGATTTTAACTTGGTGATCGATGCGTCCCAGAAACTCGACGTTGCCATCGTGCAGCAGACGTCCCAGATCGCCGGTGCGGTAAAGGGTTCCTCCGGGAGCAAACGGGTCAGGGATAAACCGCTGGGCGGTGAGTTCTTCGCGATGCAAATAGCCGAGTGCCACCCCTGCGCCGCCGTAGTAGATCTCGCCCACAACGTTTTCCGCACATGGCCGGAGATTCTCGTCGAGGACCATCATGGTCTGGTCCTCGAGCGCCACGCCGTAGGGGATGCTTTTCCACGCCGGATCGACTTCGCGGATTCGGTAGTAATTTGAGTAGATCGAGACTTCGGTCGCTCCGCCCAAACTAACCACTTCGGCGTCTTGTGCGAGCGTGCGGACACGATCCGGGAGCGAAACGGGAATCCAATCGCCGGCGAGAAATACCAGCCGCAGCGAATCGAGCCGCACACGCTGCACCCCGCCGGCATGAGTGACCAACATCTCCATGAACGCCGGGACACTGTTCCAGAACGTGATTTGATGGCGTTCAACCAAGCTCGCCCACGCTCCCGGTTCACGCAGTTCGGCCGCAGTCGGAATCACCAGGGTTCCGCCCAGCGACAGCAAGCCAAAGAAATCGTACACCGACATGTCGAAGCAGATCGACGACAAATTCAGCACACGATCCGACGATTTCATTTCAAATCGCCGGTTAATGTCGTGAATCGTATTCATCACGCCGCGATGCTGCAGCATGACCCCCTTGGGCCGGCCGGTCGAACCCGAGGTGAAGATGATGTAGCAGAGTTGGCTAGGATCAACTTCCGGCAACGGTTCGTCGTCATTCGTGCACTCGGGCAGTGGTTCGTCGAGCAGAACGAGTGCCGCACCGCAGCCGGCGAATCGCTCGGATAGCGGGCGCTGCGTGCAGAGGAATTTGACTCGCGCGTCGTCGAGCATGAACTGCAGCCGATCCGCGGGATAGCTTGGATCAAATGGGACATATGCCCCGCCGGCGAGCAGAATCCCGTAGACTCCGATGAGCATGTCGAGCGACCGCTCGGTGCAGATGCCAATCAGGTCTCCGTTCACGACGCCCAGTTCGCGCAGATGACGCGCGAGCGTTTCAGCGCGGGCAAGGAGTTCGCCGTATGTCAGCGATTCCTCGCCGCAAATCACTGCCGTAGCGTTGGGAAACTTGCGCGCGCGATTGACAAACGAACCATGCAGCAGCCATTCATCGGCGTCTGCTGGCTGGCTATTGGAAAAGAACGAACGCGCCTTCAAACCGTTCTTCGGTTTGAAAGTCTCAATGATTTCTGTCGAATTATTAAGATCGCTTGCCACGAATTCCAACCTACTCAACCCAAGAAAAAAAAGAATCTGCCCGAAAAACCCTCTACGCGGAGAACTGAACGATTCTGCGTTCCAGTTCGCGTTTGCGTGCCGGGGCTTGAAACTTGTTCCACTCGCGCTCGACCAACTCCAGCAATTCCCGGCGGAAGCGTTCGATGCCAAACTGTTCTGCCTGCTTGCGAATCAACTCCGGTTCGAAGTGTGTCTCGGTTTCTTCGAAGCGTTTCACCGCCTCGTTCAAACTTTCGACCGTTTGCTGGTCAAAGAAAATCCCCGTTTCGCCATCGATCACCGTTTCGGTCACGCCGCCGCGGCCATAGGCGATGACTGGCGTGCCACAGGCTTGCGCTTCGACCGGCGTGATGCCGAAATCTTCGTCCGCGGCGAAGACAAACGCCTTGGCTTGCTGCATGAGCCGCGTCATTTCTGCTTGCGGCTGATACCCGAGCATTTTCACGTTTTTGCCGGCGAGCTTCGAGATCTTCTTCATGTCCGGCCCATCGCCGATGACCATCAGCGGCAAGCCGTTCTTGGTAAACGCTTCGACGATCAGATCGACCTTTTTATACGGCACCAAACGCGATGCCGTGACGTAGAAGTCTTCTTTCTGTTCGCAGTACGGATACGCATCGATGTCGACTGGAGGGTAAAGGACTTCGGCTTCGCGGCGGTAAGTCTTTTGAATCCGCCGCGCGACGTAATGTGAGTTCGCCACAAACGTATCGACCCGGCTGGCAGCAGCGAAATCCCAGCGGCGGATGTAATGCATGATCATTCGTACCATTATACTTCGCAGTCCCCACGTCAGACCCGCTTCGCGAAGATATTGGTCCTTCAAATCCCAGGCGTAACGGATCGGCGTATGAACGTACGAAATATGGAGCTGGTCAGCGCGTGTGATCACGCCCTTGGCGACCGCGTGATTCGAGCTGATAACGATGTCATGCGGGGCCAAATCAAATTGTTCGATGGCCAGCGGCATGAACGGCAGGTAGCCACGAAATTTGCGTCGTGCAAACGGCAGGCGCTGAATGAACGAGGTGTGAATCTTGCGGCCTTCTAGCCACTGGCGGTCCTTCTCCGGTAAAAAATCGACAAGCGCATAGACTTCCGCGGCCGGATAGACCTCGAGCATTTGCTCGATGACCTTTTCCGAACCGGCGTAGCTCGCCAGCCATTCGTGGACAATCCCAACATTCATGAGGCAATCTCTTCAATAAAAGCCCGACGCGTAAGCGAGGGAGTCAAGTAACTCTTCAATAAAAACCCGACACGTAAGCGAGGGAGAGTCGCTTAGTAAAACTCCCTTGCTTACGCCACGGGCTACTATTGGGATAGCTCCGTAGCTACGAGCTGTTGTCGCTCGCCGCAATCAATTCATTCCAGGTCTCGCGCGCCGTCCGATCCCAACTATATTCGGCCGCGCGGTTCAGCCCGCGCGTTCGCAAGTTGCGGCGCAGTTCATCATCCTCGGCGGCACGGAGAATCCCGTCGGCAATGCTATCGCCATCCGCCGGATCGACCAGATACGCCGCGTTGCCCGCGACTTCGCCCAGCGAGGTGGTGCTGGAGCAAACCACTGGGGTGCCGCAAGCCATGGCTTCGATGACCGGCAGGCCGAAACCTTCGTAGAGCGAAGGGTAAACAAACAACGAAGCGCCCGCGTACAAAGCCGGCAAATCGTCGTCAGACACATAACCGCTGAGCACGACGCGCTCGGGCAGTTTCTCGATGCCGGCGCTGCGAAAGACATGGCTCGAAGCGCCGCAGATGACCAACGGGCAATCGAGTTTCGAGCTAATTTGAGCCCAGGCTTTGAGCAGTCCGAGCAAGTTCTTGCGCGGATCGAGCGACCCTACAAAGAGGACATACCGCTCGGGCAAACCCAAGCGCGTCCGCATCGCCGGAACATATTCAATCACCGCGGGGTTGAAGCGTTCGTCAACACCGTTGGGAATTGCGACGACCTTGCTGGGGTCGACTTGCAGGTAATTGATTAGGCGCTGCCGCGAAAATTCCGACACGGTCAGGATCCGCCGCACGCGCGGCCCGAGCCGTCGCAGCAGCCAACTGTACCAGAGCCGAAACCCGCGCGAGATGGCGTTTGGGACATCATGAAAAGCACAGTCATGAATCGTGACGACTTGCCTTTTCACGGCCCAGGGGCCGACATTGCAAGGCGACCAGAGCAGGCGATTCCCGACTTTGCCGGGCAGGACGACCTGTTCCCAAAGCTGGCCTTTCGGCCCGTTCCAGCGTTCGCTGGGAGTGATGGGATCGAGTTCCGGCAAACGCCGGAGGATCTCGCGGGCATAGCGCTGTACGCCGGTGATACGCTGGTTCATGAACCGCGCGTTCACCGCGATTGCCGTTTTCGTCGGGTTGCTCGTGGCGGCGCGAGTCGCTTGTTCGGGCGCAGGTTTTTCTACTTCCGCAATCACGAGGCACTCTCCAGCGCACGTTGCCGCGCGGGTAGAGTGCCAGAGCGCGATGGAACTTGGGAGAAATAGCTCACCAAGGCAGCGCCCACCAAGCCGGCGATCACGAACAAGATTTCGATGTACGAGACGAAATATCCGGGTGTCTGCTGCAAACGCAAGCAGCACTCGAAGTAAAAAAAGACACACATCAACCCAAAGAGCCGCTCATGCGGATTCGAGTTTTGCATCACCCGTTCGGCGACGGCGCTCAAGCGGCCAAAGATCGTCCCTAGCACGATGCCGAGAACCAAAACACCTAGCAGATCAAAGTTGAAGTAAGCCTCGGCGAAGATCGTCGGACGCAAGCCGGGATGCGTTCCGCCTGTGAGGCCTGTGGTTTCCGTGGAAAACAGACCCCAACTCCAGGCCTTGCGCTCCGGCAGCAAGTACGAAGGAATCCAGGAGAGAAAACCCGAGACATAGGTTTTGCCCATCAGCGGCTCGTGATCCCAGCCCGAGAGGATCCAAGCAAAGTCTCGCAATTCGGACAGATTATTTCCAAAGAGCGTGTTCACCGGGGCCGCGGCCAGCCGTTCCGGCGAGAAGTCGCCGATCCGATACGCTTCCATCCCGATAGCCAATCCTACCAACAGCACCACCATGAGCGCCATCGCGGCGATCGCGCGGCCAGCTTTGAAGGTTTGCAAGTTGATCAGCCGCATCGCCGAGTAATACAGCAACGTCCCGACGGTTAGTTTGCGCGTTCCAAACGCTAGCAAGCCAATAACCAGAGCCCAGCCAATCAAAGTAAACGTCCAGGAATTGCGGCGATAACCTTCGACCAGCATCAGATACATTCCGATCACGGCAAAGGTTGCAAAGAGATGCGCGATCGGTCGGAGTTCCGTGTTGGTCATCGCCGCATCGCGCGCACTGCCGATGCCAAGCGTCGCAATCACCCCCGCGGCCAAGATCCCGATGATGCCCAGGAGTACCGTGATGCCCCACGGCTTGAGCCAAAAATCGTTCAGCGAATGGCTCAGTGCCCGCAAGCCGGGCAGCGGGGTGCTTCTACGCGAAGCCAGCAGCGCCGACGAGGCGAACACCACGATCCCAAAGACCGAGACGTAAAACGCTTCGCGGATATACGGCACATACTTCCAATGCCAATCACCCGTCGCCGTCGAGTTCAGCGGCGAAAACGCGAACAGCGACATGAACACGATCGGAATGTAGAGGTACAGTCCGACAAAAAAGACGTCAAAGGTCAGCACTCCCGACTTGCGAAAGCGGATTATCCAATAGACGAGCATCAAGACGGTCAGGACGCCCCAGGAGAACCAGATGTCCGCCGGGATGTAACCGAGCGTAAAGTCTTCGAAACGGAACGGTTCGACTTCAGGTGGCATGTTCTGCCTCCGCTTCCACGCTTCGCGCTTGGTTCTGTTTCGACTTGTCGTTATTCGCTTTCGCCAATCCGCGGAGAGCATCGAAGTTCATCAGCCGCTCGCTCCACTTGTTCCAATTCACGGGCACATTCGTATGAATGCCAAGAAGTTTGCGAACCATGACGATCAACACCAAGTTTTCCAAAATCACAATCGAACTCGAAACGACGGCCAACCCGACCATTCCATAGTAATTAGCGGCCAGCGATCCACCGACTAGCAAAATGATGGCCGAAATGGCGTTTACCCCCAGAACAAGATTCTGATGCCCGGTCATCAGCAGGGTCGTATGGCTAGACCCGGCCCAAACCAGCACAAATTGCCCGCAAGCCAAGATCGCCAGGGGCAGCGCCGCACCGCGATACGCACCCCCGAATAGCAATTCCAAAATCGGCCCGCCGGCCGAAATGAGAAGAATTAGGGCCACGGCCGCGGGAATGGCGGCGAAAATCGCGGTTGTCTGGAGCAGGCCTTCGAGCTCGGCCAGGCGTTTTTTGGCCTTGAGTTCGGCGATCGAGCTAATGACCAAGAAATTCGCCATCTGCAGCGGCATGGCGACGAGCACCATCAAGCGCCGCGCGGCGCTATACAGGCCTAAGTCCGATTCGCAGAACTTCCCGGCAATCAAAACATCGGCCTGGCTCGAAAACATCGTCAGGCATTGGACGAACATGATTGGAATGCAGACCGCGAGAATCATCGCCAATTGCGGCCGTTCAAGAGCGGCAGCGGAACCTGGTTCTAGGGCTGGCTCTGGCTGATGGCTGCGCACGGTCTTGATAATAAAGATCAAAGCCAGCGGCGCGACAACCAGCATCGAAATGACATTGATCGACAGTGCGGAACGCAGTGTCGCCGAATCGAACAAGCCCCACACGACCAGCATCGCCACAAAGATCGTGTTGCTCAGCAAGCCGCCTGTCTGTCCGCCTGCGAGAATGCTCGCGAAGCGCAGCTCATGAAAACTGCGCAGCGATTCGGCCGTCAACTGGAGCAGCGCAATCAATCCGCCGCTGGCAACAACGAGCAACACGAAATCAATCTCGGCGGGCAAGTAAAAGGCGGCCGCGAGCAGCGACCAGCAAGTGACGATCCCCACGCCGGCCAAGCCCCAGATCAGACTCATGATGCCAAACGACATGCACAGGATGCGGTGCGCTTTGGCGACTTGTCCGTGGGCCAAACTCTCTGGGACGAATCGGACAACAGCGCCGCTCAAGCCAAGCATCGTCAACAAGCTCAGCAGTGCGATGATTGTCGAAAGCAGGGTAAACTTGCCATATTCGTCCGGTCCGAGTTGCCGCGCTAGCACCACATTCGCCAGCAGCGTCATCCCGATTCCGGCGATCCGTCCGCCGATGACCCACAGTGCTCCCCACCGCATGCGCCAAGCAAGACCCGATCGCGGCGTGCTGATTTCACACGGCATGGGGACACTCAGCGCGGCGCTGTCAGCGGGCCGCTCCATCAATACGCACCCTCACGCAGCAAGACAACTTTAATCGTGCGGGCCAGAATGTAGATGTCGAGGAACGGCGACCAGTTGCGGCTGTAGAAGGCGTCGTATTCGACACGTTCGCCGTAGGAGGTGTCATTGCGGCCGGAGATTTGCCACAAGCCGGTGATGCCCGGTTTGACCTTGGTGTAAAGCTCGTAGCTCTCGGCGTATTTGCAGATTTCCGCATCCACAATAGGACGAGGTCCAACCAGACTCATTTCGCCGCGCAAGACGTTCCAAAGCTGGGGCAGTTCGTCGAGGCTCGTCTTGCGAAGGATTCTGCCGATTCCCGTAATTCGCGGGTCGTTGCGCAGCTTGTGGTCGAGGTTCCATTCGGCTTGAGCAGCGGGGTTCGCGGCCAGATATTCCGCGAGTGCCGCATCCGCGTTTTGGACCATCGAGCGAAACTTCCAGGCAAAAAACGGTTTGCCATCGCGGCCGATTCGCTGTTGGCAATAAAAAACCGAGCCCGGCGAACTGCGTTTGATCAGGAATGCAAGGATCGCAAAAACCGGCAACAGCAGCGGCAAGGCCAGGACAATCAGGGTCAAATCCATCAGCCGCTTCATGATCCGCGGCAGCGGCAGCAGCAATTGCTCGTTCACACGCAACCCGGCCATCCCGGCACAGGCATGCCCGCGCGTCCAAAGGATTGGCATCCCTTCCATGTTGGTCGCGACCAACAGATGCGGGAAGTTGCCCGAGAAGCGGTTCACGACCTGCATGATTTCTTGCTGCGTGCGCTCCGGCATCACGACCATGGCCCAGGTGATTTCGTTGCGCGCGGCGATCTCGACGGCCGAATTGGTCGAGCCGAGAAAACAGTTGGCGTCGCGGACTTTTTCGCTGATGCCCGCATCGTCCACGATCCCGATTGGCCGCAAGCCATGCGCCTTATTTGCCTGCAAATCTTGATAAGCCGTCAATGCGGCAGGACCGCTGCCGAAAATCAAAACGCGTTGTCCCCACCATTCATAATTCGAGCACAACGCGCGCACGGCGCCTCGCGTCAACGGCAGCAGGATCAAGCTAATGCAGCAAGCCAGGAGCAGCACCCAATTGGTGCCTGCGGGCAACGACGAGGCGAGATGCGCCGCGGCGAAGCACACGCCATAAGTGAATGCCGTGCTCCAAGTGAGCAGCCGCAGTTCGACAATCGGATTCAAGCCCACGCCGGGATAAAGACCGACCGCGAGGAAGATTAGCAACTGCGCCGCGATCAACGGCAGAAATGACAGTACGCCATGATGAGCTTCGCCATAGACGCCGAGCGACATCACTTTGGCCGCAAGGAACATGGCAAGCACGTTCGTTGTCACATCGATCAACGCCAAAGGAAGACTCGTCAACAGAGCGTGCTTCATCGCATGCGTCCCCGGATCAGCGCGGCGGGCTGCTGAGAGAAGACCTATCTCGCCTGTCGTGGCGGGAAGATCAGCAGTACTCATAGAATATCCTTTGTAGGATTAGTGGCAACTGGCGAAGGATGAGCAAAGTTTTCCAGTTAGGAGAACTTGCGGGACTAGCGAATGATCAAGTTTGGCCAAAGAACTGGCTGCAACCGAGCCACTAGGCCAACTCAGTGTAGACTGATATTACATCCCAAATGTTAAAATGGGATGTTTATGACAACTGTTCTTGGCAAATGGAGTGCCTGTTCAATCGATGCTAGCAGCGTATTATGCATAACACGAATAGCCATTTCTACTTAACGAAAACATTTTTATAAAAATGCATAATAGAGATGTGATTCTGTTTGCGCGTTTCCGCCGCACTTCTGACTAGAATCCAGGCACAGAAATTAGGATGTCAAACTAGTGTTAAGTTCAAGTTAGGAAATGACTTATGATTCTTGTATTACAAATGAACACTTTACGCATCTTTTTTATGCATGATGAGTAATGCTATTGCATCGTAGATGCCATGCACCAAGATGGGAACGGCCAAATTCTCTGTAGACTCAAGCAGCCAACTCAAATATAGGCTCATTATCACGGTTAAGGCAAAATAGAGAGGCGAGAGAGCATGGGCTAAACCAAAGAGAAAAGCCAACAAGGCAATTCCCGTCCATGTCCCTAGCCACTGACCAAGCAACGGCTGGAGCAGTCCTCGAAACAGCATTTCCTCGCCCCACCCTGCTGCGGCTGCCAACAACAGCAATTGCCACCAACTCAACGCCTCAAACATCGGGATGACACGCTGCTCAAGAAGCGTCCGAAATTTGGCCAGAGGATCCCAATCCGCACAGAGCATTACCAGGAGCAGGATTACCGGCGGGATCGTGCCTAGAATCCCCTGCCACCAAGCATCACCTTGCCAATTCCAAGATCTCCAACTTGGCGACTCGAGCCAGTAACCAATCGCTAACGCCACCAGACCAAGAGTGACCTCAAACAGCACCATCGTTTGAAATAGCCGCTGCGCGGTTCTTGGAACGCGGGGTTTTGTACGTCGGTCAATCTGCAATTCAGGAGAGTCATTGGGAATCTCAACTTCTGTGTGCGGAAGAACTTCAGCAGTAGTCTCTACGGAATCGGATTCGGATGATTCTTGCATCTTGATTTCAATACGAGTGCTTTTTCGTTTCGCGAGGATTCCAGCAGCGTTAGGGTGCTCATTCTGAGCAGTCAAAGCGTTAACGCTTCAGCGTCATCACCCACTTCTGGTAATCGGCGTCAAGAGTTGCTATCGCTGCCGCGCCGACGGTCGCTTCAAGCGATGCTACGCCATGCGGATCACTGAGACGATTGTCGCGGTAGCGGCGATAGAATTCGCCTAATTTCCCCTGTTCTTGCAAATACAAGCAAAGATACCGGGCTTGGGCATAATTGCGGCCCATTGCCGCGCCGCGAAAGTCCTTGTCCTTCATCAGCGTTGTCAGCGGCGGCAGTTGCTTGTCCGTGATCGCTTCCTGCAATTTCGGCAAGCGCCAATTCGCCATTCCGACTAGGACTTGTTGCTCCCCTTTCCCCGTCCACGTCGATTGCTCGTAGAGCGACGCGAGACCCTCGTTGAACCAATCCGGTTGGCCGGGAAAATCGTAGACCGCCAGGGCGTGTGTCAATTCATGGATCAACGTCCCTCCGCCTGTCGCGAGATTCATCACCAACGCCCGTTTGTCCGGCTTGTAGTAGCCATAGACGCTGACATTCTTATCGCCGTAAATCCGCTCGGCATGAAGGGCGTAGCTCTCCGCATCGCTAAAGAGCCAGACCACGATCGGCGTGTCGGGCAGACTCGTGAAGTACATCCGCCCCAATGCCGCAGCCGATGGCTGAATCAAATCGGTGTAGTAGCTGGTTAGTTTCTCGCGGCTGTAATTGCCCGCGATGATGAACGGTGAATGGACGACCATTGTGAGATCGTCGGTGAGCAGTTTTTTCGTTTCGGCGGCTTGGTCGGCGACCTGTTTTTCGAGCCGCTGGGCACGTTCTTGTTCGGCCGCGGCCTTTGTGGGGGCGGGTGCAGCAATCTTCTGGGCCGGTGTGGTTGCTGCCGCGGTAAGCAACAGAGTTCCACAAGCGACGAGGATCTGCCAATTTCCCTTCAACATGCTCTGCTCCAGAAAATGTTTGAATCGCATCCCTGAGCTTGAATCATATCCGTTGGCGAGTCTTTCATGCAGCAGCGCCGAAACTAGTCAGTGAAAATTCAGCGGATTTCGCAATTGAAACTAGCTGTCTTCCCTTGTTCTTCCCGCCGATTCGACTATTTTCAAGGTTCTTGAGGGATGTTTCTACACGGCACTTAGAGGCGGAGCAACATTGATGGGTATCTACCTAGGCATCGACATCGGCACTTCGGGAACCAAGACCCTCGCGATGGACGAGTCGGGCAAGATCTTGGCCGACGCGACGGAGCTCTATCCGGCGTATCACCCGCAACCGCTCTGGAGCGAGCAAGAGCCCGATGACTGGTGGAATGCCACGGTCAAGACCGTCCGCGCGGTGATGAAGAAAGCCAAGCTCAAGCCGGTCGATGTCCGCGCGATCGGGCTCTCGGGCCAGATGCACGGTTCGGTGTTCCTTGATAAGAAAAATCAGGTCGTGCGTCGTGCTCTCCTCTGGAACGATCAACGGACCGCCGCTGAATGCGCCGAGATCGAAGAGCGCGCCGGCGGGCGCAAGAAGCTGATCCAAATGGTCGCGAACCCGGCGCTGACGGGCTTCACCGCGCCGAAGATTCTCTGGCTGCGCAACAAGGAACCGAAGAACTTCGACCGCACCGTCAAGGTCTTGCTGCCCAAGGACGACATCCGTCGCCGTCTGACGGGCGAGTTTGCGACCGATGTCAGTGATGCGAGCGGGATGCTGCTGCTCGACGTGGCGAAGCGCAACTGGAGCAAGCCGCTGTTGGCGAAGCTGGAACTCGACGAGTCGATGTTCGGCAAGTGCTACGAATCCGAAGAAGTCACCGGCACGCTCACCGCGGCCGCGGCCAAGGAACTCGGCTTGACCACGGCGTGCAAGGTTGTCGGCGGCGCAGGTGATTGCGCCGCGGGCGCAATCGGCAACGGCATCGTGCGCGGAGGCGTCGCCAGCACATCGATCGGGACGTCGGCCATCTTGTTCACTCACAGCGACACACCCAAGGTCGATCCGACGGGTCGGCTGCACACGTTCTGCCACGCCGTACACGGCAAGTGGCATCAGATGGGTGTTAGCCTCAGCGGCGGCGGGAGTTTGCAGTGGTTCCGCAATGCGCTCTGCCAGGCGGAAATCGCCGCGGCGAAGAAATCAAAGCAGAACATCTACGAAATTCTCGGCAACGAAGCGAAAGATATTCCCGCCGGTGCCGAGGGCTTGTTCTTCCTACCGTACCTGAGCGGCGAACGGACACCGCACGCCGATCCAGACGCCCGGGCGTGTTTTATCGGGCTGACGCTCAAGCACACTCGCGGACACATGGTCCGTGCGGTGATGGAGGGCGTCGGGTACGCTCTGCGCGATACACTGACGATCATCCGCGAACTGGGCGTGCCAGTGAATCAAATCCGCGTCAGCGGCGGCGGATCGAAGAGCCAGCTCTGGAGGCAGATTCAAGCCGATGTCCTCGGCCAAAAAGCGGCAACCCTCAATGCCGAAGAAGGCCCCGCTTTCGGCGTCGCGCTCCTGGCGGCCGTTGGTGATGGAGCGTACAAGAACATCGAAGAAGCGTGCGACGCGACGATCAAAGTCGTCAAAGAAACGCCCAACAACAAAGCGGCGTCGAAATACTACGACCGCGGCTTTCCCGTCTACCAGCAGTTGTATCGCTCGCTGAAAAAAGACTTTCAAGCCATCGCGGCGCTGGGGTGATGAAAGGTTGTAAGTTGTAGGTTATAAGTTGTAGGTGGAGTGAAATTGCAACTTACTTACAACTTACAACTTACAACTTATAACCTACAACCCAACATGTCCTGGTTGATGCGAATACCTGAGTTGGCGGCGCAGCACGAGCAGCGGAGCCTTGTGCGCATCTCGCCGGAGCTCGATGTGCCGATTTCGCCGCGCGTTCAGGCTCTCATCGATACTGCCCCGTTTCGACGTCTCTCGCGTGTGAGTCAATTGGGCCTGGTTTCGCTCGTTTACCCCGGGGCTACCCATTCGCGGTTCGAGCATTCCCTTGGCGTGTATCGGTTGATGCTGCTGTTTCTGGCGCAATTACACCGCGACGAGCGTTTTCGTCAGACAGTCAGCGAGGAGCAAGCGTCGCTGGCGATCGCGGCGGCGTTGTTGCACGACATCGCACATTGGCCGTATTGCCATCCGATCGAGGATTTGAGCCTGCCTGAGGTTCCGCATCACGAGCAATTGGCCGAACGATTGCTTTGCGATTCGGAATTGGCCGAGGTGCTGCGCCGCGAGTGGCGAATCGAGCCGGCCGATCTCGCGCGAATCTTGCGCGACGAGCCGCGCGACGCAGGCGAGCGAATCATCGCGAGCTTGCTCTCGGGTCCGATTGACGTGGACAAGATGGATTACTTGCAACGCGATAGCCTGCACAGCGGCGTCCCTTACGGCAGGAACTTTGACCAGCAGCGGCTCATCGGCAGCTTCTGCTTGAATGCCGCCGGCGACGCTCTAGCGATTACCGACAAAGGCCGCACCGCCGCTGAGATGCTCGTTTTTGCCCGCTATGTCATGTTCAGCGAGGTCTACTGGCATCATACCGTGCGCGCGGCAACGGCGATGCTGCAGCATGCGTTTTATCACCTTCGCACCCGAATTGACCTACCGGCGTTGCTGCGGGCGGACGACGCCAACTGGGTGCAAACGATGCTTTGGGCTGCCCAAGAACAACCGGTCGAGCCGCTGCTGCAAGGTCTCTTCGGCGACAAGCGGGTCATCTACAAACGCCTGGCCGAATACAGCATTCTTGATTGCCCTGAGCTTTATGAGAAGCTGGCGCGGCGGCCGTATCCGTGGCTGTTGGAACTCGGGACCGCGTTTGTCGAGGTTTGCAATCGTGAATTGGGACTTGCCATTGGTGCCGATGAAGTTCTCTTCGATGCGCCACCCACGGAGCGCGAGATCGAATTTGATCTGGATGTCTACGATCTCAAGACCGGGCAGTATCGCCGGCTGGGGGAACGCTCTCCCGTCGTGCGCACGTTGGCCCGCGAGCAATTCGACGATCATGTCAAACGGGTTCGCATCTACATTCACCCGAGTTGGCGTGCGCATCTGCCAACGCGCGAAGCGCTCATTCCGCTAGTCGAACGAGCGCTGCAGAGACTCAGCCCGTAGCCAAGGTCGTGAGACCTTGGATTTGGTCGTTTGCGAAGACATCCAAGCTCTTACGAGCTTGGCTACGTCGTTTTTTGTCGCCCTCGCTAACGCTACGGGCTACAAAAAACGTTGCGGCAAATTTTCTAGTCGATTCCCAAATGGCTGCGCAACACCGTTGGATCGAAGTTCTTCGTCCGCAGGCAATATCGCAGCGTCTGCCAGGCGCGCTTCGCATCGCGGCAGCGCCAAAAAAACGCCAGCCAACAGCCGGTCAGAATCTGACCCGCGGCGAACAGGAGCAGCAGCGCGGTGATCCAAAGGAGCGAGAGCACAGGGGACGGGATTGGGGGTTGAGGAATCGGGATTGGGGGGAATGCAGTCCACCTGAAACTTAGCGGCAGAAACGCGGGTTGGCCGGTTGTTTTCGTGACAAGCGTTCGGAAAATGTGCTGCGGCAAGCTGCAAGAATGAATCGAATCAGTTGTACCTGTTGTAGTGGCGAATCTTGCCTTTCGGAACGTGTTTCAAGACGGGTAAGATAGCGGTCAGAGTTGCTGATTCGGTCCCCCTTGCTCCGAGTGTTCCCGCATGATTCTCTACCTGATCCGCCACGGCGAAAGCCAGTACAACGCCGAAGGGCGCATCCAAGGCCAAACCGATATTCCGCTGTCGGAGATGGGACAGCGCCAAGCAGAAGCGATTGCCGCGGCGTTTGACCAGATAAAACTCGACGCCGTGATCAGCAGTCCCCTCCTGCGCGCTTCGCAGACCGCTGCTCCACTTGCTGAGCGCAAGAGCATGCGTGTCGAGTTCATGGACGAATTCAAAGAGATTCACGCCGGGATCTTCGCCGGTTTGCTCTGGGACGAGATCGAGGTAAAGTATCCCCAGTACGCAATACCGTGGAGTGAACAGCACCCGGACTTTGTGATCCCCGGCGGCGAATCGCGGCGGCAATTGATGGAGCGCGGCGAGCGGGCCTTGCGAAAAGTTCATGAGCGCGGTCTGCAACAAGTTGCGATCGTCGCACACGGAGGTGTTTTATGCGCCGGACTCAAGGGACTGTTAGGAATTCCTGCCGAACTGAATCCGTTCAATTTGTTCAACGCTTCGATCAGCCGGCTCGTGTGGGGCAAGCGGCTTCAGCTTTGGACATTAAACGAAATCGAACATCTGCGGGCGGTGGATCTGGCGAAAGAAGACGCGTTTGGAAATTTGTGATTCTGAAGCTCATTGCTAAGCCGCAAGCGACTGGGGGCATTAGCGGTACCCAGCGGCTTCGCTGCTTGGCATCTCTTGAATTAACCCGTTCAAATTAACACGAAATTGAATGAATTTGAACGTTTATGGGAACACGCTGGTTGGCGCTCACAGAGTCCTAACAAATTCTTGGTAGCATCGGCGTATTCCATTTGTGTCCTTCCGAGGAATCAAGCAGATGTTGCTAAGCCCTGCCAATCCGGAACAAACCGAGGCCACTAGCGGCCGCCAGTTAAACCAGCCCTTGCCAAAGAGCCGTGTTATGTCGCGTGAACGCATCCTGGTCGTTGATGACGAAGAAGATCTCCTCGAATTGGTGAACTACAATCTCAGCCGCGAAGGCTATCGCGTCGAAACGGTCGCCACGGGTGAAGCGGCTCTGGCTGCCGCGCGGCGGCATCTGCCGGACTTGATTGTCCTCGATCTGTTGCTTCCAAATGTCGATGGGCTCGAAGTCTGCCGGCTGCTCAAATCCGATCCGCAGACCAAAGGCATTCCGGTCATCATGCTGACCGCAAAAAGCGAAGAGTCGGATATGGTCACCGGTCTGGAACTCGGCGCCGACGATTACATGACCAAGCCATTCAGCCCGCGCGTCCTGCTGGCGCGGATCAAGGCGATGCTTCGCCGCAAAGCCAAGCCCGCCGCCAACGACGACGACGCGATTCGCGTCCGCGAGCTGCTGATCCACCCTGGACGTCACGAAGTGATGATTGATGGCAAACCGCTGGAGTTGACGTTCACGGAATTTCGCTTGCTGCAATTCCTTGCGAAGAAGCCGGGCTGGGCCTATAGCCGTGCCCAAATCGTCGATGCGGTCAAGGGCGAAGATTATCCTGTTACCGAACGCTCGGTGGATGTGCAGGTCGCCGGATTGCGCAAAAAGCTCGGCAATTACGGCCACTATGTTGAAACAGTTCGCGGAGTGGGCTATCGTTTCAAGGAGTAATTCATCCTCTAAGGGCTTGAATCTGGCGTGTTCCCACTGCCGCGTCTGTTTTGGCGATTGTTTCTCAGCTATGCCGCTGCCCTGACTATTCTGCTAGTCAGTGTCGCTTGGTATCTGCATAGCGCCGCGCATTCGATGTGGGAACAGACCCAATCAGTGGCCTTGCGCACCGCAGCACTATCGGCCATCGCGGGTTGGGAAACGAATCAACTTCCTCGAACTGCCGAGGCTCTCCAGCCGCAGCTTCGTGAACTTTCCCAAGCAACGGGTTTGCGATTCAGCGTTGTCGATCTCCGCGGCGAGGCTCTCGGCGATAGCGAGGTCGAGCTATCCAAGCTGGAACCCTTGGGCGACCGGCAAGAATTTCGCGCTGTCCTCAACGGGCAAAGCCCGTGGCAACAGCGCCAGGAGCGTTCCGTCAACGGCCCTCAATTGGCCGTTGTGGTTCCGTGGGTCAGCAATGACGCCGCGAATTCCGGCAAAATCGTCGGTGCCGTTCGCGTCACCAAACCGGTGCCAAGTGTTGTTGGCGAAGGCTCGCTGAATCCGTGGCTGATGTTGTTGGCTTTTGGCAGCGTGTTTCTGGGGATCGGCTGGCTCGTGTTGCGGTATCTTTGCCGCCCTCTGGAGCAGCTATCGGAGACGATCCGCCGGCACGAGCATTCCGCGCCGCTCAGTAGTCTTGGCCCGCAAAGCACGCTCGAATTGTCGGATCTCAGTGAAGCGTTTCACCGGCTGCATCAGCAACTCGAAGAACGCAGCCACACGATCGGGCGCAAAGGAACCGAGCAGCAAGCGGTGCTCGCCAGCATGGCCGAAGGCGTCCTCGCGGTCGATTCCGAGCAACATGTCATCACACTCAATCGCGCGGCTGCGGCGCTGATTGGCGTTTCAGTCGAAGACGCCACGGGCAAGAATCTGCAAAGCGTCCTGCGCAATGCCGATCTGAGGCGGTTTGTGCTGCGGGCGCTGGAAAGTCTTGATTCGATCGAGGACGACATCACGCTGCTAGGCGAGCGGCAGAAAGTTTTGCAGGCTCGCGGCACGGCGTTACGCGACACGCGTGGCCGAGCGATCGGTGCGGTGATCGTGCTCAACGATGTGACTCACACGCGGCACTTGGAAAATATCCGCCGTGACTTTGTCGCGAATGTCTCGCACGAACTCAAAACGCCGATCGCGAGCATCAAGGGCTTCGTCGAGACGCTGCTCGACGGTGCGATCCACGAGCCTGCGGATGCCGAGCGATTCTTGCGAATCGTGGTGAAGCAGGCTGACCGATTGAACACAATTATCGAAGATTTGCTGAGTCTTTCGAAGATCGAGCAAAGCGAAGAAGCCGGCGACCTGGCGCTTGAGTATTTCCCGATCCGCGATGTCCTCGAAGCGGCGCTCGCGGATTGCGAGAATAAGGCCGGGGAACGGCAAATCGCGCTCGAATTGAACTGCCATGAAGCCCTGGCAACGGCCATCAATCCGCGGTTACTCGAACAAGCGGTCTTGAATCTTGTTGATAACGCCATTAAATACAGTGAACCGAGCAGCCGGATCGAAATTAACGCGACGGCGACCGAACGCGAAGTGGTGATCGCTGTCCGCGATCATGGCTGCGGCATCGAGCGCGAGCATCTGCCGCGGCTTTTCGAACGCTTCTATCGCGTCGATCGTGCCCGCAGCCGCAAACTTGGCGGCACTGGCCTCGGGCTGGCGATCGTCAAGCACATCGTCCAAGCCCATCGTGGCCGCATCGATGTCGAAAGTACTCCCGGTCAGGGGAGCGTCTTTCGGATTCATTTGCCGCGCGTGAGTACGCCGCAGCCGGTCGAAGCGTAGTTTCAATTTCTTCGGCGCAGCCGACCGCTTAGCCGGACCGTCCACGGCCGGCCTTGGAAACACGCCGGCCGTGACGGTCCGGCTAAGCATGGGCGACGCGTTCGCGTCCCCCCTCACCGGCAAAACGCTCGCTGGCTACAATACCAGCATGAATAAGCTGGATATATCTCTGCAACCGTGGCGGGCAAAACTGCTCGCCCACCCGCTTTACGCTCGCATACAATCAGAAGCAACACTGCGTACTTTTCTCGAAACGCATGTCTTTTGCGTCTGGGATTTTCAGTGCTTGCTGGTCGCGTTGCGGCGAGATTTGACGGGCAGTACCCTACCCTGGATGCCAACGCCCGATCCCGAGGCGCGGCGGCTGATCAATTCGATCGTCTTGGACGAAGAGAGCGATGTCACGGCCGATGGACGCGCATTGTCGCACTTCGAAATGTATCTCGAGGCGATGCGCGATTGTGGTGCGGACCTGGGGCCGGTGACGCGGTTTCTGAGCGGACTCCAGCGGGGGCAGCCTTGGAAGGTTTCTCTGGCGGAGTCAGGTGCTAGCGCCGCTGCGCAAGAATTCGTCGCCGTGACGCTTGGCTACTGCGAATCCGGTACGACCGTCGAAGTGGCCGCGTCGTTCACCTATGGCCGCGAGGACGTTATCCCCGCGATGTTCACGCAACTCGTCGAGAGCCTAGCCGCCGAAGATGCCAAGCGTTGGAATGCCTATCATTATTACTTGGCGCGGCATATTCAGCATGACGGCGAAACACACGGACCGATGGCGCGGGCTCTCGTCGCGCGGCTTTGTGGCGATGATGGCAATCGCTGGCAACAAGCCGAGCAGGCCGCGATTCGCAGTTTGCAAGCGCGACTACAGCTCTGGGACGCGTTGCACGCTGAAATTTGTAGCCGTAGCGTGAGCAACGGGCTATAAATGCGAGGCGCGTCTCTTTACACTGAAAGCTCTACTTCGGAGTCTTTCACGCCAGGGTTACGATTGTCATGAGTGCGCCGTTTCTCGTTACCGGAGCCGCCGGATTCATCGGGTCCAATGTCTGCAAAATGCTCCTCGCGCGCGGCGAGCGCGTCGTCGGCATCGATAACCTGAGCGATGCGTACGACCCCGCGCTCAAGGAATGGCGGCTCGGGCAGCTCGTCGGGCTGCCGAACTTCCATTTCGAGCGGCTCGACATCACGGATTTTTTCGCGCTGAAGTCCGTCTTCGAGAAATACGGGGCGGACTCTTCTCCGCCGTACGCCGGAATTATAAATCTCGCGGCTCGCGCTGGCGTGCGGCCATCGGTGCTCGATCCTTGGATCTATTTCAAGGTGAACTGCGACGGGACGTTGAATCTCTTGGAACTGGCGCGCAAGTTTGGCGTCCCTAAGTTTGTGCTCTCGTCGACATCGTCGCTCTACGGCGGTTCGAACGCGATTCCGTTCAGCGAAGACGCCGACACGAATCGACCGCTGTCGCCGTATGCCGCAAGCAAGAAGGCGGCCGAAGCGATCTGCTACACGTATCATCACCTGCACAAGCTCGATGTCACGGTGCTGCGATACTTCACGGTTTACGGACCGGCGGGCCGGCCGGACATGAGCATCTTTCGGTTCATTCGCTGGATCGCCGAAGGCGAAACAATCACACTCTTCGGCGACGGCAGCCAGCAGCGCGACTTTTCGTTCGTCGAAGACATCGCCCGCGGCACCGTCGCCGCGCTGCGGCCGCTCGGGTATGAGACGATCAACCTCGGCGGCGATCGTCCGATCGCGTTGACGAAGATCATCGCCGAGTTGGAACGCCTCCTCGGGAAGAAAGCGAACATTACTTATCGTCCGGCTCATCCGGCCGATGTGCCAGCCACCTGGGCCAAGATCGAACAAGCGAACCGTCTGCTCGATTGGCGGCCGACGATCAGCGTCGAACAGGGCCTCGCCCGCTGCGTCGCGTGGTATCAAGAGAATCGCGATTTGGCGCTGGGGTTGAGTCTTGGCGAGATATAATAATGGGCGTTGGGGATTGGGCGCTGGGCGTTGGTCGGAACTAAAGAATCCTGTCCTCCTGTAGTCCTGTCTTCCTGCATTATTCTAACTCATAACTTCTAACTCTTACATTCTGCATTGTTCACCGACGTCACGATCCTGCTGCCTTGTCATTCGCTCGAGGATTTTCCCCTATATCACTCGGGCGAAGATGCCGCGTCGCTCCTGGCGTCGTGGTCCGCGATGTGGCATCCGGGGCTGTTGAATCGGACGCAAAAAGTTCCCGGCTGGGCGCGCTGCGATGATCCGCCCGAGGATTTTGCCGAACGGCTGATGATCCTGCCGACGACGCATGGGTGTGATCTGCCGAGTGGCTACGCGGCCAAGGTCAAGCAAGGCGGCGGCATCCTTCTACGCAAGCTCAAAACGCGCGAGGAGATTGTCGCGGCGGCACTCGACGCACTGCCAGAAGAAGAAAAAGCCGTAAAGCCGATGCTCGTCGACGATTTTTACGCGCTCGGCATGGCGTACCTCTGGACCGAGTTGCTGACGCGGCGAATGAGGTACATGAGTCTGCTCGACGAAGTTCGTTTCCAAACGGCTGTCTCGGCCGCGGCCACGGCCAGTGTGCGCGGCGATGAGCTGACGACGCGCACGGAACTCGATAACGCCCTAGATCAACTTCTGCAATCGCGGAACCATTTTTATCCCGTCGATTGTTTCCTGCTCGACTTCACGCTCGTTGTTCCATCCGTCGCAGGCGAAGTTTTGCGCACGCAACTGCGTACCGAATTGCCGACGACACTCCTCATGAGCGGGGAAACGCTCGACGCGATCGCGGCGCAAGAACCCGAGACGCTGCAACTGATTCGCGACGGCATCGCCGCGGGACGCATCACCGTCGGCGGCGGCTGCCAAATCGAAAGCGAATGTCCGTTCGACTCCGTTGAGTCAATACTCGCCGATCTTCGTGCGGGCGAGGCGACGTGGCGCAAGCACCTGGACCAAGCGCCGAAATTCTTCTTCCGCCGCCGTGCCGGGTTGACGCCGCTCTTGCCGAATTTGTTGCACGGCCTTGGCTATCGCGCGGCGATCCATGTTACGCTCGACGAAGGCCGCTTTCCAACTGGCCAGCGCAGCAAGACCGGCTGGGAAGGCCTCGGCCATCATTCGATCGATGCCATCGCACGCGTCCCGCTGGATGCTCAGGATCCAGCGCCGCTGTTGAGCCTGCCCGAGAAGTTCGGCGAGACGATGGACTATGACCAGGTGGCAAGTCTGGCGTTCGTGCATTGGCCGGGACATGTAAGCCCGGCTTACGGCGATCTGTGCCGTGCTTTGAAAACGATTCCGGTGCTTGGAAAGTTCGTGACACTGCAGCAATACTTCGACGAGACATCGAGCCCCGGCGAGTTTCAAGAATTTCTGCCCGATCAATATCGGATGCCGTATTTGCTGCAAGATGTCATCCGACAGCGAGAGAATCCGGTCACGCGTTTTCAAGCGGGGGAACGCGAAGAGATGAAGCAGCAAAGAAGCGAGGCGCTGCGAGCCTTGGCCGGAACTCTGAACGCGAGCGAATCAACGAAAGAGCCACTCGCCGAGTTGAGCAAGTCGTTAAGCACGCCGGGCATCTCGCGCGACACGAGCTTGCTTCTCGTGAACCCGCAAAACGGCCGCTGGCGCACGGGCATCGAACTCCCGCGCGAGGCTCCGACACCAACCGTTGGCGGCGCGATCTTGGCCGTTGATGGAGCAAGCGAACCGCGCCGCGCGGTCGTGGAAGTTCCGCCGCTGGGATTTGCCTGGGTCGCCAAAAGTGAAGCCCCGCTGAGTGAACCGAAGAAGTCCGGTTGGGGTTTGTTCAAAAAAGCACCGGCAGCTCCGCAGCCAATTGCGGTGGAACATGCGCTCGTCAACGAGCACCTGATCGTCGCGATGAATCGCGAAACCGGCGGGATTCAAGCGATCCGCATCCCCGACAAGCGCGGCAATCGCCTGTCCCAGCAAGTCGGCTTCCGGCTCGGCAACGCAGCGATGAGCGATGGCTGGGACGATACGCCGAGTTACACGCGGATGGTCGCGGATGAATTGAAAATCACGGTCTCGTCAACAGTGCTCGGCGAGTTCACTAGCCGCGGCCGGTTGCTCGACGACGATGAGCAAGTCGTGGCCAACTTCACGCAAATCACGCGGCTCTGGGCCGGCAGTTCGGTCGTCGAGATCGACCTGACGCTCGATCCAGTGACGCTGCCCAAGGCCGACCCCTGGAACTCGTATTACGCGCTGCGCTGGGCTTGGTCCGACGAACTGTTGGAACTCTATCGCGACGTGCATGAAACTCGCCATCGCACCGATGCAAAGCGTTTGGAGTCGCCGCGGTTTGTTGAGATTGCGTCAGAGGTCGAGCGCACGACGTTGCTGCTCAATGGACTGCCGTATCATCAGCGCACGGGTTATCGCATGCTCGATACGCTGTTGATCACGCGCGGCGAAACAGCGCGGCGGTTTCGGGTCGGCATCGGCGTCGATCTGCCGAACCCAGCAATCGCCGCGCGGCAATTCTCCGCGCCCGCGCCGCAGATCGTCGCGCCCGCGACCCCAGCAAGCGCGAGCGGTTGGCTGCTGCATGTCGATGCGCGGCAAGTCATTGTTACCGCGCTGGAGCCGCTGCGCGAAAACGATCGCGTTGTCGGTTTGCGCTGTCGGTTGCTCGAAACCGCGGGCCTCGCGGGTCCGGTGCGCATTAGCGCCATCCGCCCGTTGATTTCGGCGCAGCGGCGGCTCTGGAACGATGAGCCGCTCGGCGAGTTGACGATCGCCGATGGCAAGGCCGAGATTTCGCTCGCGGCGTATGATTGGACCGAAGCGACGGTAAGGTGGGAGTGAATTAGACCTTATGCCTGCACCAACTTCGCAACATCACGAAAAACTTGGCAGTAACAAGTTGGTGCGGCATAATGGAGATGCCCCGAATTCTTTGAAGGTGCTATGCCATGTCAACAATTCTCCCTCCGATGATGTTGGATGAAGAGCAGTTCTTTCAACTCGTCATGCAGAATCCTGAATTACCATTGGAACAAAACGCCAGGGGCGAGGTGATTGTCATGGCTCCAACAGGTGGTCTCACTGGCTGGCAAAATGGAAGAATTTTTAGCCAACTTTCAAACTGGAACGATCAGCATGGTCGTGGGATGGTGTTTGACTCGTCAACTTTATTTCGCTTGCCAAATAATGCCGTTCGATCCCCTGATTCAACATGGATTGAGAAGACTCGCTGGAACCTTTTGACATCAAAGCAACAAAAAGGCATTCCCCCGATCAGCCCCAACTTCGTCATCGAATTGCGCAGCGAAACCGACCGGCTCGTCGATCTTCAAGACAAACTCGTCGAATACCTCGACAATGGCGTCGAACTCGGGTGGATTGTCGATCCGCTGCTAGCGCAAGTTCACATCTACGAAGCCGGCAAGCCCGTGCAAGTGCTCGATCGCGCCACCACTGTTGCTGGCACCGCTTGTGTCGCGGGTTTTGTGCTTGATTTGAAAGAGATTTTCCCCGCGGCGGGCTAAATCTTAGCGGTCGTCCGGAAAGTGCTTGACGCCCGCGCCGGTTCATGCGGACAATGATTGATTGCTGCCGGCCGCGAGCTCCTCGCGGTTTTGGAATCAACTTCTTCCTTCTAGGATATTCTGCCATGTTGGCAATTCGTGGATGGCGTCATTGGCTTGTTGGGTTGTTGTTCGTCGGCGCGATTGCCGGAACTTGGTCCGCAGTTTCCACGGCCAAAGATGATCCAGTCATCGAAGAGAACTCGGACAAGCCGAAACGCAATCCATTTGTTCCCCGCGCGAGTTTGAGCGCCGAGGAGCTCTTCGAATACATCGACCGGATGATGGAAGCGCCGCGCACCGTGCAATCGCAAGAAGAGTATGGCCCCGCGATGGTCATCTGCGCCGAACGGCTGATGGAAAAGAACGCCGGCGAAACAATGCGAGCCTACGCGGCCAATGTCAAGCTGCAAGCCCTCCACAAGGTCGCTCAATACGACAACCAAGAGTATCAAGAGAAGCTGGTGAAGTACGCCAAGGAATGCCTGAACGACAAGGACAAAGCCGTCGTGAAAGCGGCCAAATTCTATCTGCTCGAAAACGAAGTCGTCACGTTCCAGGAAAAGAAGCCCGAAACCTATGGCAAACTGCTCGACGACACCTACGACATGCTCAAGCTGTTGGACGGCGAGTCGCTCGATGCGCGGTATCTGCGGATTGCGTCGTACCTGACGCGCGTGATCAACGACCTGCCGGCCGAAGATCGCGTCGCCAAGGAATATAAACGGTTCGGCGACCTGTTTTCCAAAAGTGAGTACCGCGACCTGAAACAATATGGCAAACGGATCGCCAAAGGAGTTCCCGGCAAGAAAGATGCCGACGCTTTGGTTGGCAAACCCATGCCGATTGATGGCGTGACGCACGACGACAAAAAGTTCACGATTGAACAGTACCGCGGCAAAGTCGTCCTCGTTGATTTCTGGGCGACTTGGTGCGGTCCTTGCCGCGCGGCGATGCCGGCCTTGATTGAACTCTACGACGAACTGCACGACGAAGGCTTCGAAGTCGTCGGCATTAGCTTGGACCAAGACAAAGACGCGCTGCTCAAGTACATCGACGAGAACGAGATCGAATGGCCGAATATCTTCGATGCCGACGATAGCGACAGCGATCGCAAAGCACTCGCCGAACGCTACGGCGTCAATGCGATTCCGACGACATTCCTGCTCGACAAGGAAGGCCGCGTGGTCGCGAAGAATCTCCACGGCGAGAAGCTGAAAGAAAAGATCGAAGCTGTCTTGAGCGGCAAGGAAAAGGCTCCTGAACCAAAGGCTGAAGCACCAAAAGACGAAGCAAAACCGGCCGAAGAAAAGCAGCCTGAAGCGAAAGACAAGGAATAGCCTCAGCAGGTTCCAAGTTTAATTCAACAAGCCGCGGCGAGAATTCTCGCCGCTTCTTTTTTTGTCTGCAGAGTCTTGCGTCGCTTAGAATGCCCGCCGATACCATCGGCGGCTTTGTATTCGCCCTCGCTAACGCGTCAGGTTGTTATTTTGCTGCGGCGACCAGCGCTTCGACCAACTTCAGCGAAGCTTCGGTGTGTGCTTTTGCAACGCCAACTGGTCCAGAATGCGACAAATGGATGTACCACTTGTCATAAGGGATGACATACAGCTCAATAGCCTTAGGGTCATTCGATCCCATGCTGCCGCTGAAACTGACTTTCTGCACCTTGGCGTCGCCGACTTTGAATTCGGTCGCGCCGGTCTTTTTCATGTCTTTCATGATCGGGTTTTCCAAAATCTTCTTTTCCTCTATTGCGATCAGGTCCTTTAACTCTTTGCCATCCATCAAGTTGACCTGGACATCGGCGCGAATGTAGTCCTTGCCGACTTTGGCTTTTGTCGTGTAGTTGATCGTCGAGCGGGGAACCTTGCCGCGCGGCGGCTCTTCATCGTAACGTGTGCCTTTGACAAATCCATCGACGTCGGGAAAAGCAATTGGCGCGATTTGGGCAAAGCTCGGCGCGGCGAAGAGAACGTGCAGCGTCAAAAAGGAAAGCATGAGTGTGCAACGGCGATTCATAAGCATCTACTCCAGAGCATGAAATGACACAAAGCCACGGGGTTCATCCCCGTGGATCTCCCGCAGAGACTCCAGGGGCCAGTGTCCCTGGGCTAACTCTCTCCTCTCACATAAATTCATAACGCTGCAAAGCACTTCATGCAATAAAAAATCCTTCCACTCGCTGGAGTGGAAGGATTTGGAGTTTCCCATCGAATTTTGAAACCGCTTAGTTATCCTTGGCCTTGGTCGGCACTTCCTTGCCAACTTCCATGACGCCGACTTCATCGCGGCCGTCGCCGTCCCAATCGCCGGCGACCGGAATTCCGCGAGCACCGTTAGCCGGCGTGACGCGGAGATCGTCGGCGTCGAGTTCGCGGTTGTGATTCGTGTCGAGGATGAACGTCCCATCGCGATAAACGCCGAGGTCATCAACCCCATCGCCGTCCCAATCGCCGACAATACCCTTGTCGCCCGCGGCACCGAACGTCGCGGCGACATCGGTCTCATCAAAACGGCCGTCGCCGTTGACATCGAGATGCCACTGGCCGTTGCGGAAGACGCCGATCGCGTCGGAGCCTTGTCCCGTCCAATCACCAGCGACCGGCTGGTCGCCCGCGACGCCGTAGTTGAAGACGTGGTCGATCAAGTCGGCCCGCATCTTGCCCGTCATCGTTCGTTTCAACGCGCGCTTGCCGAGTGTGGCATCTTCGGGCAATGGCGGCATGTTCTTGGACTTGCCGGTGTTCGGGTTCGTGACGATTGGCAGACCCGGTTCGCGTTGGATCGCTTCGGGATCGCGCGGCCATGCCGGCCCGTAGATGCCGATGTCGTCCTTGCCGTCACCGTCCCAGTCGCCGACGACCGGCAGATCGTCATCGGTGCCGAGTTTGGCCCAGAGATCATCGGCGTCCCATTGGCCGTTGCCGTTCAGGTCAATAAACCATTCGCCCTTGATGTATACGGCGATCTCGCTGACACCGTCGCCGTTGTAATCGCCCGGCACCGGGATGCCAAAGTTATTGCCAAAGACAGGCGTGCTGATGATCGTGCCGTCGCGCTTGGCGAGCGTCCACTGCGTTGAATCGAGCGAGACGCCCTTCCAAGTGTTGAGGTTCAACATGCTGACCATCGTGAATTGTGCCTCGTCCGGCCGATCAGTCCGCGGCTGGCCCGCATCAATGACGCTCAAGTGCCAAGTATTGCCCACGACGCGGGTGCCGTCGATGTACAGCCGGTTGATGACTTCCGGCGAAAGGTACGGCAGGATGTTCACATAGCTGAGCGGCGTTCCTGGTCCTGGCGGCGTGAATGGCTGGTTGGGGATGACGTTTGTTGGCGGCGGAATGATGACCGTTGGCGGCGGTGTGGTGACCTTGATTTCGCTGAAGTTGTTTTCCTGACTAATTCCGCCCACCGGCACGTTGATCCGCGCGATAAAGTCGTTGTTGTGCGGCACGAGGAGGTCAGCTAAGACGAACAACGGCACCGAACCTGCATTGATGTTCAGATTGATGGCGAAACCGCTCGTCGTCCCCGCGGTGTCGATGCTATCGATGTAATCCGTTGGTTGGATTTGCCGCACGGTGTAGAGTCCGCCTTGCAAGCTGTTGAACTCATAGTAGCCGTTGGCATCGGTGTACGTTGTGCGCGGATTGCCGAACGCGTCGTAGATCGGATTGCCGTTGATGTCGCCGAGCAGGAGCTTCACGCCGGCAATCGGAATGCTGCCCGCGCCGCGCACGCCAGTCTTCGACGCGTAGATATCCGGAGTGGTTCCTGGCGGAACAACGACGGCCGGTCCGTCTTGGAAGACATAACCGCTGAGCTTCGACTGCGGAACTTCGCAGAAGTCGTAGTTCACCGCGCTGATGCTCGACAGGAGCTTGATATCTGTGACGATGTCGGTCCCCTTGGTGCCGCCGACAGAACCGATGTGCGCGGCCCCTTGGAAATACCCGACCGGTTGAATCTCGCGCACGCCATAAGTGCCAGGCGCGAGATCTGTGAACTTGTATTGGCCGTTAACATCGGTCGTGGTCGTGCGAATGACGACGCCGTTTTGATCCAGCAACTCGATCACGACACCCGAGAGCGCAATGCCCCCCGTTGCCCAGTTACAATCTCCCTGCGGATCGGCCCAGACACGGCCGCTGATTTCGCCGGGGACCGCTTCACAATAGTTGTAATTCACGGCATCGGTGCCGCTGCTCAGCAGAATCTGGCTAACGGTATTCCCGCTTTTGATGCCGCCGGCAGAACCGATGTGGGTCGCCAGATCGTAGTAACCCGTTGGTTGAATTTCATTGACGCCATAAGTGCCGGGCATCAAACCGGTGAACTCATAATAGCCCGCGGCATTGGTGAATGTCGTGGCGATGACAATGCCCTGAGCGTTGAGCAGTTCCATCTTCACTCCGGCGAGCAAAATGTCGTTCGGGCCGACGATGCAATCCCATTCGGGATCGGCGTGAACGGTTCCGCTGATCTTGGCTGGCAAGATTTCGCCAAAGTCATTGCGAATGCTCGTCTCGCCGCCATCGAGCGTGATCTCGATGAGCGCATCGGGGCCGCTCGTTGTGCCGCGTGTCGCGCCGTTGACGGTGCCGGCCTTGGATCCGGTGCTGAACCAACCCGAGGGCTGTGTTTCGACCACGCGATACTTGCCCGGGAGCAGGCCATTGAACTTGTACGCGCCGTTGGCGTCGGTGACGGCGGTCTTACCGGTGCTGACGTAGGTCGTGCCGTTCCATTGTTCGAGCGTGAGCCCGACGCCGGCGATGCCTTCTTCACCGGCATCTTGCATGACCGTTTGATTGCGGTCGTGGTAGACGACGCCCGAGAGCATGATGGGCTTCGGAATTTGCTGCATGACGAGGACCGCGCCCGCGGTACGGTCTTCGCGATTGACGACGTCCGGCGGCGTGTAATTGTCCGGCGGCAGGCTGAGCGTCGACCCGGCTTGAACCGCGGCCGTGGCAAAGGCTTGGTCGAAGTAATCGTAGTAGATCGCGCTGCCGGTGATCGTTTCGTAGTTTGGACTGACAAAGGTCCCGGTCATGATCGTGCCTTCCCACTCGCCGCCTTCCGCGACCGCGGTCGAGTTGGAGAACCCTTGCTCGTCAACATCGAGACTAATCACCAACTTTTCGCCCGCATCCCAACCGGTCGCGTCGATCAGCATCGTCGTTCCGCCATCGGTCAGCGTGATGCTGTTGACGACAAAGCCGTTGCTGGAAACGATCGTTAACGGCACATGGTTAAAAGTACCTTTGCCGCCGGCGGAAATGTCCCAAAACATGTCGCCGATGGTAAGCCCGTCGCCGGCTTTGTCTGTGTCGAGCTTGAGTTGCGCTAGCTGCGTCCCGGGCGCGCCGCCGTTGAACGTGATCTCGATCACGTCGGGTGCCGAGTCGTCGCCCGACGCTTCTTCGTAGTAAACCGAGCCAAGATGAATCGGCGCGACGGCCATCTGGCGGCGGGCTTCGAGTTCCTCGACCTGGCAGATGCGCAGGTGCGTCTTGCGCTCGTGCGGATCGCGGTGTGCGCCATCAAACAAGTTGAAGCGGCGGGCCAGATTGCGGACGGTGCGGAGAAGACTCACGGATAGGCTCCAGATCGATAGTCCTCGTTACCAAGCCCCAGCTTGGTAACGTGATGTGCTAACCGACTCGTTACTTGTAAATCGACGGCGATGGCGTCGTCGGAACGACGCCGGGCTTAGTCGTGGTGTGCGGATTTGGATTCGCCGGCAGCGTCAGCGGCGTTGCCTGCGTCACTGGTGCTGCGACAGGCGGTGCTACTTGCGGTTGCAGCGGAGCGTTCGGAGCGTTTTGCGCCGTCGTCTTGCCCGCAACGATTTGGTCGATGTTCCAAACCCGCGCGGTCGTGTCGAAGCTGCCCGAGATCAACATTCGCCCCGCGATGTCGGCGTCGAGCGCGGCGATCGTGCCGGTGTGACCGGCAAGGACCGCGACTTCTTCGCGCGTCGTGACATCGAGCATGTGGATCAAGTTGTCGCTGCCGCCCGCGGCGATAACTCGCGGGCCGCACCAGGCGATCGCCATGATCTTGCTGCCGCGAATCGTGAGTGTCGTGAGCGGCTGCACTTGTTTCAGATCCCAGATCAAGACGTTCTGATCTTCACCAGCCGTCGCGAGCAGCGATCCATCGGGCGAAAAGGCAACCGCGCGCACGCGCTGTGTGTGCGCACTCATCGCCGGCGGTTGTTCGACATCGTTCACGCGATAAAGACGCAACCGTCCATCGCGCCCGCCGGCGGCAAGAATCTCGCCCGTGCGAGAAAACCCGACGGCCCGCATGTCAGGGCAGGGGGCTTCGAAGGTGTGTTTCAGATTGCCCGTTGCCACGTCGTAAGTATGAACGTGCTCATCGAACCCTGCCCCGGCAATCGCTAATCCATCGGGACAGAAACGAACGCTGCGGATGCCGAGGGTATGCGACGGGAGCGTCTTCATCAGCTTGCCCGTGCGCACATCCCAGAGCCGGATTTGTTTGTCGTCGCCGCCCGTGGCGAGGATTTCCGCTTGGGGATTGAAACTCGTCGCCCGGACCCAGTCGGTGTGCTCGCGCAGCCGATGCAGCAATTCGCCTTCGGGTAGCTTCCAGACGCGGACGACATGGTCATCGCCCGCGGTGGCGACAATTTGCATGTCGGGCGAGAGCGAGACGCCCGTCACGACCGGCGCTCGGTCGGTGGGCAATTCGCTGAGGTGTTGGATCACGCGTTGCGCTTGAATGCGAGGCACGGCATTGTTTGCCGCACGCACAAATTGATTGCCCACGGCAAAAGCAGCAATGCCGCCAGCGGCGCAGGTGCGCAAGAAATCGGCTCGTGTCATCCGTGACATGCTGAGACTCCAGGGGTATGCACTCAATCATCTGCCTTGTGCTAGCTATTCCATGCCGCACGCACGCAGAAATCAATTGAGAGATTCTCCTAAAGTATCGGACGCCTCGGCGACGCTTCGCCAATCAAAAGAGAGCGTTTTGGCAAACTTTATCGATTATGCCGATTCGGCAATCAGATGTTGCCAGCTAGGCGATCTGTGTTGCTGCAACAAAGCCGCCGATGGCATCGGCGGGCATTCACGCGGCGCTTCACAGCGCAAAAAAAGAGCGGGCAGCGTAAGCTGCCCGGTTCATAAGACTCATGCTGCTGATCGCAGACGCATTACTTCTTCAACGGTCCGCCGGGTACCGTGGCTTGCAGCGGCTTTTGCTGCGGTTGAGCTTGCTGATCATTAAAGCGTTGCTCATCGAGCTTGTAACCCGATGGAACATCCGGCTGAATGAAGTTCCTGAACCAATTGTTGTCAAACAGGCCGTTGGTTTTTTGCCCACTGAACTGGTAGACCGCACGCGCTTTGCTCTTGGGATCGGGGCTGTGTGCTTGGATCGCTAATGGATGAAGCTTATTGGCATCGAGGATGATGTCGACCCGACTATAGTTCCTCGCGTCATCTTGGAATTTAGGATAAGCCTCGAACCAGATCTGATCTTTGATGTTCGGAGGAGTGGAAACCTTGATCCAATAGCGGGCCTTGATTTTGTCGGCCTTTTGTCCAAAGACGAATGGCAACGGACCATCGGCAATTTGCGTTCCGCGCATGTTTGGGGGCAATTCGTTTTTGAGCATCTTCTTTTCTTTGTGATCAACCACATACACATATGTGCCGTCGCAGACCCAATGTTCGAGTTGACTCTTGTCGATGCTCGCCTCGTATTTATTTGTCGACGCGTTAAAGTTTTTTGCGGTTGTGATTTGGAACAGACCTTTGTCCGGCGCTTCAAAGCGGACAATCCCGCTCGCTTCTGTCTTGGCAGTAGTGGGCGGGCCCCACACTGGATCGTATTCCCAACGGGTAATTTCGGAATGGAATGTCTTTACCGCGGCACTCGTCGTTTCCCACGACTTGAGTTTTTGGTCGAGGTCGGCTTCTTCTTGTGGCGAAAGCGGAGGAAATGGCGCACGGGCAGGTTGAAGTTGCACCGCCGGCATTCCCGGTTGCCCACCCGGCTGTCCCGGTTGACCATTTGGAGCGACGCCCGGGTTCAATGGTTGCGGTTGACCAAGTTGCGTTTGGCCGGGTTGAGCAGGCGGCTGATACTGCGCCGGTTGAAAGCGCGGATCGTATTGCGGTTGACCGGGACGCGGTTGGAGTTGAGCCTGGCGGGCGCGTTCGAGCTGCTGTTGCTGATCCGGGGTGAGTTGCTGTTGCAACTGCGGATTCACCAATTGCGCCGGATTATACTGAGCCGGCTGCGGTTGAGTTGGAATATATTGCGGCGGTTGTTGTGCCGGATTGTACTGCGGTTGTGCCGGATTATATGGCGGCTGCGCAGGGTTGATTTGAGGCTGCGCCTGGGGATTGTGCTGCGGTTGCCCTGGGTTCAATTGGGGCTGAGCTGCTGGCTGAGGTACGCCTTGAGCCAGGGCGGCCGAAACGGCAACGCAAGCTGCGAGAAAAGTGAAGGCTGCAATCGTGCGCGACATGGACTTCCCCTAAGAACGCTTTTGAGTTGCCGAGCCGTGTTCCACACGAGCGCAACGCTCCCGCAGAACACAAGCGGGGCGAATATTAGCAACCTAGCGCAGGGATACCTAGAGTGATTTTTCGCTAGCCCACAAACATACCCGCGCATTCCGTAACAAGCGGAGTAGCAGCAGAGTTAGGCGCAAAAAAAATGCCCGCCACTCTGGGGAAGAGTGGCGGGCTCAAAAAGACCAGTGGTTCTGCGTTCGGGAGTGGGGGGAAGAAGATCCGCAGGACGTGACTGGTCTTCGATTCAGTCACTACTAACTAATGTATCGGTTGCTCGCGTCACGAAGTGTTGCGAACTAAAACAATCATATCCAACTGTTGCAAAATGCCAAGGGGTGGTGTGTGCATTTTTAGACAGCTTTATGTTAGCGTTTTGTTTAAACGCAAGCTGTTGCCACGAAATGCTTTGCGAACTTCAATCAGCCACAAAACATCGTGACATTCTCATAATTCGACAAAACTTCCAGGATTGCGGTGCCATTCACGACAATAAATTCGTGTGACCATCAACATTCTCACTCATGCCAGATAGTCTTCGAGATATCGTTCTTCTTTAGTCCCTGAAGTCAGTCAGAATGTTCGAAAAAATCCGAATTCAGCGAAATGGCTTTACTCCCACAAAGAATCGTTGACCAATTACTTCATTCCCAGCTAGTCTATGTCGTCCGCTCCACCTATCCTGGATTAGTTCTCTTTGACGAATCGTGCGCCGCGCGAACCCTTGGATCGCTACGTTGTTCCCCTCGAATTTGGCTCGAATGTCCGCTCAATCGTCCCCGCTTTTTACAGATATTCAACTTTCCCCCGCGATGCAGGCAGCGCTAGAGCGCGCCGGCTACACCAACGCCACCCCAATTCAAGCCGGATTGATCCCCAGGGCACTGACCGGGGTCGATGTGCTGGGCCAAGCTCGAACCGGCACGGGCAAGACGGCCGCCTTTGCCATTCCGGTTCTGGAACGACTCGCCCAGCACACAGCGACGCATCAGGCCAAAGCCTTGATCCTGGTTCCCACGCGTGAACTCGCCGTCCAAGTTCGGGACGAAGTTGAGAAGCTCTCCTTCGGACGCAAGATTCATACTGTCGCCCTCTACGGCGGCAAGCCGATCAAGGCACAGATGGCCAAGCTCAACAAAGGGGCCGACATCATTGTCGGGACGCCGGGCCGTGTCTTGGATCATTTGGCGCGTGGGACACTCGACATCTCGCAATTGCAAACTGTCGTCCTCGACGAAGCCGATCGGATGCTGGACATTGGGTTCAGGCCGGACATCGAAAAGATCCTGAAGCGCTGTCCCGCGCAGCGCCAGACGCTGCTCCTCAGCGCCACCGTTCCGCCGCCGGTCGAGAAACTCGCGCGGCGTTATATGATCGAGCCCGAGGTGATGGACTTTTCGCCGACGGACATTTCGTCGGAGACGATCGAACAGCATTACTTCACGGTTGAACACGATCGCAAGTTCGACCTGCTCGTCAAATTGTTGGAACGCGAGAAGCCGAAGCAAACGATCATCTTTTGCCGCACCAAGCGCGGCACGGACAAGGTGCATCACAAGCTTATCAAGAAGATTCCCACAGCCGCGTGCATTCACGGCGATCTGAGCCAAGGTGCCCGCGACCGCGTGATGTCCGGCTTTCGCGCGGGCGAAATCGCCTTGCTTGTCGCGACCGATGTTGTCGGCCGCGGGATCGATGTGAGTGGCATCTCGCACATCATCAACTTTGATATTCCGCAATTCTGCGACGACTACGTCCATCGCGTCGGCCGCACTGGCCGCATGGGCCGCGAAGGCGTCGCATATACTTTTGTTACGCCAGAAGAAGGCAACGAACTGACGCGGATCGAGATCCGCATCAACAAGCTGCTCAAGCGAGATGAAATCGTGGGCGTCTCAAGCACGAGCAAGATCACAAGCAATCCGGCCACGGCGAATCAGTCGGATAGCGGAATACAATACGGCGACATCGACGCGCCCGCCGCTCCAGCAGGACCGCCGAAAATCAGCGGTCCGGCGAATCAGGTGAAAAAGAAGTATCGCCGAGCGTTGTGAGAGAGAATGAAGAAGGAAGGAGTAAGAAGGAAGAATAAGGGCCTATCCCAATACCGTTTTCATTACATAACACAGGCGACCAAAGCTGTGTTTTCCCGCAACTGTCGAGTTCACACGCAAAAATTTCACGCCATGCTTCACAGAGCTATTTGCAGGAGAATGAAGGCAGGAGAATATTGATGAGCCATTCTCCTGCCTTCATTCTCCTGCCGACTGCCAGACTTTTTAAGCATCGATCGTTCCGTTTCGCCGTGGAAAACAGTTGCGGGATAGGCCCTAAATACTTTGGGAGTAGAATTTCTCGCTCTACTACTTCGCCATCACGGTCTTCGTTCCCTTGGCGACAGTGAACCAATCAGCACCGAGTTTATACGCCTGGCCGCGGATGTCGACTTTCGGTTCTTCGACGGTAAACGTGATGCTCGTCTTGTCCGTCTTATAAGTCAGCTTGCCAAATGGCGGGCCGCTGGAGCCCCATTGAACGAGGATTAGATCCTCGCTCTTGAAATCGACCGCGCGATTGAATTGCTGCAATAGCTTCGGAAACTTCTTTTCCAGTTCCTCGGCGCTGGCAAACGTATTGATGCCCGGTTCGTGATCGGTCGAGTCGCTGGCGACGGCTTTGAGCGCGATGGGTTTGGGGTCAACGACCTTCTTTTCATCGGCGGCCCAGGCCAGCGAACCAGCCAGCAAAAACAGCGCGACGACTAACAGGGATATTCGTTGCATCGTGGCCTCGGGGAAAAATTGCTCGATTTGAGTAAATTTTGACGCCAGCATTCCGCCGCCAGTTCCCACAGTCAGTGTGAACGACCGCAATTGTAAGGGATTTCGCGGATTTTGACCTCATAATCAGATTTCGAGAAACACCTGTAACAAATCCAGGCGTTCCCCGCTTGACTTGGGCGTTGGGTGACAATGGTCGCCCGCAAAACTTAACCTCTCTCTCACTTTTTTGAAGGATACACTTCGATGAAACGTTCACTTTCTTTCATGGCATGCGGACTGATGTTGACCCTCGCTTACTTCACCTCGACGGCTTCGGCTGGGGGTTGGGGTGGCGGGTACGGCGGCGGAACCGGGGGCGGATTCGGTCCCGGCAACGGAACCGGCGGCGGGAAGTTTGGAAACAATGGCTCGGGCGGATACGGCGGAATGAAGCATAACGGCGGTTCCAACAATCATCAAAACGGCGGTTGGGGCGGGTACGGAAACAACCACCAAAACAAGCCGAGCCATAACGGCAACACACAAACCGGCGGTTGGGGTGGTTACGGCAATAGCGGAAATGGCCACCAGAACCAATCGAACCACGGGCCGTTCACCTACCCTGGGAAGGGGGGCTACGGCCACCAAAACCAACCTAGCCATAACGGCAATACGCAAACCGGCGGCTGGGGTGGGTACGGCGGGAACGGCCACCAAAACCAATCGAACCATAACGGAAACACGCAAACCGGTGGTTGGGGCGGGTATGGCGGGAATCCGAACGGCGGGGTCTTCTCGAAGTACAACACACCACAAGGCAACAACCACCAAAACTACCCGAGCCATAACGGCAACACGCAAACCGGTGGCTGGGGCGGATACGGTGGAAACCAACAAACCGGCCAATGGGGTGGTTACGGCGGAAACAACGGGACCGGCGGGATCAACACCACCAAGCCGGGGAACGGCGGAACTGGCGGGATCAACACGACCAAGCCGAATCCGAACACGAATCCCGGTCCAATCGTGGTCGGTCCAAGCCCCAAGCCGATTCCGCCTAAGGATGACTTTCAACCCAACATTCGGTTCTCGATGTTCAAGTAAGCGAAAACAACTCGAACTTCACGGATGAAAACAAAGCTCCCGTGCGATGAATCGCACGGGAGTTTTTTTGATTTGCTGTGCGATCACCACGAGGAACGCTCCTCTGCGAGTCGCCGCTAAACGGGCGGGAAATGAATTGAGTGTCAGCTCCAGTTCATCCGGGAACTTCCGTCGCCGGCTCAGTTTCCTTCTACCTTCTAACTCCTTCCTCCTTAATTCTGAATTTTCCCTAGCTCACGATTCATGTGCTAGCAACTCGCTGCCGATAAATAACTTTGCCGGTTAGGAGAACCGGTGAAGACGCACAAACTTTGACACTCGCACCGGTTGTTGCCGCAACGTGGCACACCGCGCTGTTGTTGGTCAAAGTCGTTGGGTGTCGGAATACCCCATGGATTGGTCGAACTGGATGTTCTCACCAAGAAAATTGGGTGTCCCGTGCCGCGCGTTGATTCACCGAAACCGAAACTGGCGCAGTTGGAACCGCCGCCGAGAGCTCCCGCGTTCGAAGAGCTACCGGGTTTGGGAGAGCTGTGTCGCACTTTTACCCAAGCTACCGGTTGGCCACTCCGTTTCGTGAGCAAGTTAAAGCAAGGTGTCGAGCTATTATGGTCCGCTCCGGTGTGCCCGGGCGTCGACGCTCCGCCTGGCTTCTTGCGTATCGATTTGGGGAACGCGTCGTCGCTCGACGATCTGCGGAGGCGTGTTCCGTTGGAGGCAGCCCAACGGTTGGCCGAATCAATCGGCCACCAATTGCAGAGTCAGTGGGAGTTGCGTACCGCGCTGTGGCAACGCGAAGCCGAGTTAGCGACCGCCGTTCCGGTGTTATGCCGGGACCCAGAGTCGCAACAGCTCGCACAGCGCTTACAAACAATCGTCCGCTCCGCTGCGGATGCACTGCGGTGCCCGGCGGCGGCGTTGTATTTGTTGGATGACGCAACAACTGAACTCAAGTTACGATGCGCGTGGGGGCTGCCCCCGCAACAGTTGACACTGCCCGCGCGCCCGCTGGCCGGAGCCCTCGCCGATCTCGAGGCGCTCCTGGGCCATGCCGTGGTCCTCGAAAGCTCCGTGCTCATGCAGCGGTGGCAGGTTCCCGAACCATGCCAATCCGCCGTTTGCGTCCCGGTGTCGTCGCCTTCGACACCGCTCGGCACGTTCTGGGTCTTCAACAACGAAGCCCGCGACTACAGCGCGGCGGAAACGAATCTCGTCGAGATCGTCGCCGGCCGTTTGGCAGCGGAGTTAGAGCGCTCAGCGCTGCTCGGCGAGCAACGTCTACAGAACAAGCAAGCGCGGCGGTTGGAGCTCGATCGCGAAATCTCGATCATCCCGAGCGGTCCGACGCAGAAGCCGCTCTGCCCGCAATTCGATGTCGCCGGCTGGAGTCAAAACGCCGGCAATCTTGGCGGCGCGTTTCATGATTGGAATTTGCTCGCTGATGGCCGCTTGGCGGTGGTCCTCGGTGATGCGTGCGACGGCGGATTGTCCGGCGCGCTGACCGCGACGACGCTGCGTGGACTGCTGCGCAGCGAATTCGATCGTGCAACGAAGACGACGAACTGGACGGCGGTGCTGCAAAGCTGTCACCGCACGCTGTGCAGTCTCTCGGCCGGGAATCATTGGGCCGGTGTGCTGCTGGTGATCCTTGATCCGCGTACGGGTGAGGCCGAACTTCATTCAGCGGGCCGCCCGCTGGCGTTGCATCTGTCGTGGCAAGAGTTGCTCCGTCGCGAAAACAAATCACTTGGGTGCCCGGGGTCGGAGCGTACTCGCGCAGCTCCCGGAACTTGCGGCAAGATAATAAAATCCGAAGCCGATCTCCCGTGGCCGGATCAGTTAAAAACACCGCCATGCCCCGAACAAAAGCAAACCCCCGAGCGCCTGCCCCATCCGGCCGAACCGGAAAAGCGTTTCGATCCAACGGCCCCGAAGAAAGTTGCCAACGAAGCCAAACGCGTGATCATTCCGGCCGCGAAGCGGTTGGACCTGCCGTGTGAAAACTTGATCCGCCCAACCACGCCACTGGGAATCGGACTCGAGGCAGAACTCGGCAGCGCGAAAAAATTGCTCGTCCCGGGCGACCTGCTCATCGGGTTGAATCGCGGCCTCGTGGATTGCCGCGATGCGCATGGCAACGCGTTTGATCTGGCACGCGTGCTGGGGATTGAATCGTCGTCGCTGCTGATGAAGCCGGACGAGATTCTGGAGTTGCTGCGTGCGAATATGGCAGCTCAGGGCTTTGCGCTCGATGAGCTTGACCTAGCGGCGATGCTGATTCAGTGCCGGGGGAAATAATCTCCCCTCTTACTTGATCTACCTACGCAAAAAAACGGACCGCTCCATGGAACGGCCCGTCTGTAAACGAATTCCGCTTGGCCTAGTACCGGAAAATCACATCGAACGTCAGACGGTTGTGGAGCAGATCCTCGTCAGAAGTCACTGGCAGTTCGTAAGCAATGCCTATCTCATTGTATCCCCCAAATCGCTTCTTCAACCCAAACGCCATTGTGACGATATCATTTCCCGCGACATTACTCGAACCAAGATTGTAGAGGTCCAATCCATTGATCCCGGGTACGCCGCCGGCGGCGGTATCGCTCATGTAGTGATACCAATTCAGTTCGCCGATGGCATACCAAGTGGGGGCGAATTGATAATCTAAGTGATGCGACCAGTAATACACTTGGTTTTCCGATTGTCTGTCGCTAGTAGTTCGTCTAGCGATCAATGTCATGTATAGGTTATACATCTTTGAGCCACGAACTCTCAATTTTGGAGGACAAGGATGTCCCGCTCGCCGATCAAGTACCAAGTCTTGCTATCATCCCCGGTCCGAGCCGAGTTGG
>JBGSSS010000080.1:0-16426 GCA_041736895.1 Pirellulales bacterium | reverse complement strand
AGACCGGCGCGCGCGTCACCATCGCCATGAGTCCGGCGGCGCGCAAGTTCGTCGGCCCCGCGACCTTCGCCGCGCTCTCAGGCCGGCCGGTCGCGACCAAGGTTTTTGAAAGCTCGACGTTTCCGCTCGGCGCGCACATCGAATTGGCAGAACGCGCCGAGTTGCTCGTCGTCGCTCCGGCGACGGCGCGATTCTTAGCGCAAGCCGCGCTCGGGCTCAGCGACGATCTGTTGAGCACGGTGTATCTTTGCTGCCGCTGTCCGGTCTTGCTCGCCCCGGCGATGAACAGCCGGATGTGGGAACAGCCGGCGGTGCAACGGAACGTCGCCCAACTCGAACAAGACGGCGTTCACTTTGCCGCGACCGGCGAAGGCTGGCTCAGTTGCCGCCAATCGGGTTCCGGCCGTATGGCCGAGCCGGAGCAGATCCTCGCGCGGATCGGAGAAGTGCTGAAAACGTAGGCTAGGCTTTCAATCTGACACCGCGCGGCGTATTTACAACATCCAACTCCGTCAGGCTAAAGCCTGACCTACGAAACGTGGCCAAGATCCTGCTCACTTCCGGTCCGACGCGGCAATACCTCGATCCGGTGCGCTACCTGACCAACGCCAGCAGCGGCCGGATGGGCGCGGCGCTTGCCGAGTGCGCGTTGGAACTGGGCCACGACGTCACCATCGTGAGCGGGCCGGTCGAAGTCGAATACCCCAAAGCCGCGCGCGTCGTGCCGGTTATCACGACACAAGAAATGCTCGCCGCCGCCACCGCAGAATTCGCAACCGCCGACGGCTTGATCGGTGTCGCCGCGCCCTGCGATTATCAGCCGCAGCGCGTCGAGTCGCAGAAGATCCAAAAGACCGGCGAGCCGCTGGTGCTGCATCTGATCGAAACGCCGGACATCGTCGCAACACTCGGAGCCGCAAAGAAACCAAACCAGTGGTGCGTCGGGTTCGCCCTCGAAACCACGGACGCGCGCTTTCGCGCGATCGTGAAAATGCAGAAAAAGAGCTGCGATCTAATGGTCGTCAATGGCCCCGACGCGATGAACAGCCTCGACAATCGGATCGAAATGCTCAACCGCGGGGGCGAAGTTCTCTCGCAATGCGCCGGCCCCAAAAATCTCGTCGCCGCCCACATCATGCAAACAATCGAACGTTTGTTGATTAAACGTTGAAATGCTCCCAGGGGGTAAACCCCTGGGCTTTGAGTGCTTCACGGATTAACATTCTAGCTTCTAACTTCTGTCTTCTAAATTCTTGCTCCGATGCAAACCGACTGTCTCTGCCTGGGGGTGATAGTTGTCGATCATCTGTGCACGCCGCTGCCGAGGCTGCCGCATCAGGGGGAGTTGCTGCTGGTCGATGATTTGCCACTGAGCATCGGCGGCTGCGCGGCGAACGCGGCGGTTGATCTAGCGCGCGTCGGTGTGAATGTTGCTGCTATCGGGTGCGTCGGCAACGATCCATTCGGCGACTACGCCATCGATTTTCTCGCGCGGGCCGGCGTCAAAACCGAGACGATTCAGCGCACGACAGAAACCTGCACCGCCGCGTCGCTCATCATCAACGTCACGGGCCAGGATCGCCGCTTCATTCACACACGCGGTGCGAGCGGTGTGATTTCACCCGAGATGATTCCTTGGGACTTGATCGAACAGACGAAGATTCTGTACATCGGCGGCTTTCTCTTGATGCCGCGCCTTAGTCAACCTGGAACCTTGTCGAAAATTTTCGCGCGTGCCCGCGCTGCCGGCGTCAAAACAGTGCTCGATGTCGTCGTCCCGGGTCCGGGTGATTACTGGCCGATCTTCGCGGAGCTTCTGCCCGAGACCGATGTCTTTCTGCCCAACCGCGACGAGTCGGAATTGATCACGGGCCTAGCCGATCCGCTGGAGCAAGCGGCAAAGTTTCGCGCCGCGGGCGTCGAGACTGTCGCGATTACTCTAGGAGAACAAGGAACGCTCCTTCAAACCGCGAACCAAACCGTCCGCGCGGGCGTCTATCCCGCGAACTTCGTCGGCGCAACCGGCGCGGGCGATGCCTTCGACGCCGGCTTCATCGCCGGAATGCTCGCGGGTGAAGATTGGCTCGGCTGTTTGCGCTGGGGGAGTGCGCTCGGGGCAAGTTGCGTCCGCTCGCTCAACGCGACGGACAGTGTTTTTACACGCGACGAGGCGCTGGCGTTCATGCGCGAGCATGAATTGCCACTGTCGTAGGTGCGGCTCTGCCGCACAAACGCAACAGCCTGCCCGAAGCGAATTCCATTGCGTGCCTTGTACCTTTGACCGCACTTGAAAAAAACTGCCTTCGTCAGCGCTTTCAGCCTGCGGTGGTTTCTCGCGTTGGAGAATCTGCTCTGTGCCCGGCACAGCCGGGCCTACGATTGTGCGGCCGGCGAACCATCTCGTCGCTTCGCCCCTCTCGTTGTATATTGAGCGTTGTGATTCAACGCTCTTTTCATCTCATTAAGTGACCATGCCCGACGTTGCCGCAAAAAATGTTCGAGTTGCCATCCTCGGGGCCACCGGGTACACCGCGCTCGAAGCGATCAAGCTTCTGCTCCGCCATCCCGGCGTCGAAATCGTGGCCGCCACGAGCCGCAGCGAAGCGGGCAAGCCGATCAGCGCGATCCACCAATCGCTCGCCGGGCGGCTCGACCTAAAAATCAGCGAACTCTCGCCGACGGAACTGGCCACGAAAGCCGACTGTATATTTAGCTGTCTGCCGCATGGCGTCACGGCCGATTTGGTGCCCGATCTGCTCAAAGCCGGGCTGCGGATCGTCGATTTCAGCGCCGACTATCGATTGGACGACGCCGCGACGTTCAAGGAATGGTACGACCACGAGCACAGCGATCCGACGCGGCTCGGCAAGGTCGTCTACGGCTTGCCGGAGTTGTTTGCCGAGCAGTTGCAGGGGGCGAACCTGGTCGCCAACAACGGCTGCTACACCGCGACCGCGATTCTGTCGCTCGCGCCGCTGGTCAAGGCGAACCTGATCGAAACGCGCGACATCATCATCGACGCCAAGAGCGGCGTCTCGGGTGCGGGCCGCACGGCAAAGCAAAACATTCTCTACTGCGAATGCAACGAAAGCATGAGCGCTTACGGCGTCGGCAAGCATCGCCACACACCCGAGATTGAGCAGATCATCGGCCGCTTCACGGGCAGCAAGATCGAAGTGATCTTCACGCCGCACCTCGTCCCGATGGACCGCGGCATCCTGGCCACGATCTACAGCAAACCAACGCGTGCGGTGACGCAAGCGGAACTGCTCGCCCTGTACCGCGAGTTTTACAAGGACAAGCCGTTCGTCACGATCGTCGATCACTTGCCGACGACCAAGGACACAAGCGGCACGAACTTTTGCCACATCACGGCGCGCGTCGTGCGCGGGCGGATCATTACGATCGCCTCGCTCGACAACCTGATCAAAGGCGCAAGCGGCGGCGCGGTTCAGAATTTTAACATCATGTACGGATTCCCAGAAACAATGGGATTGCTGTAATAAAAACGACTTTCCCATTCACAAAGCCAAGGAGTTTACCTCCTTGGAGCATCTCCTTCGTTCTCAAGATAAAAGGCATCTCGTGTCGCATCATATTCCGCTCGGGTACCGCATGACGGGAGTCCACGCCGGCATCAAACGTAATGCCAGCCGCGAGGATTGCTCGTTGATCGTCAGCGATTTTCCGGCAGTTGCCGCGGGCATGTATACGCAGAACCTGGTTTTTGCCGCGCCGGTCGCGCTCGATCGCGCGCGGACACCCGGTAGCGGATTCCGCGCCGTGGCGATCAACTCGGGCAATGCCAATGCCTGCACGGGCGAGCGCGGGTTGGCCGATGCGGCGCGGATGGCGGAACTCGGGGCCGCGGTCGTTGGAGCGACGGGTGAGCAAGGGCTCGTCCTTTCGACCGGCATCATCGGTGAATTTCTGCCGCTGGCAAAGATCGAAGAAGGGATCAAGCGCTGCGCCGAGAAGCTCGGCAACGACGAAGAATCGCTGATCCTCGCCGCGCGCGGCATGATGACGACCGACACAACGCATAAACTGGCGAGCCACATCATTCACAGCCCCGCGGGCGACGTCCGAATTTGCGGCATGGCCAAAGGGGCCGCGATGATCGCGCCGAACATGGGGACAATGCTGGGCCTCGTGCTGTGCGATGCCGAGATGTCGCTGGAACTTGCGCAGGAAACGCTCCGCACCGCGGTCGAGGCGACGTTCAATTGCGTCAGCGTCGATGGCCATACGAGCACCAACGACACAGTGCTGCTGCTTTGCAATGGGGCCAGCAAGATCAAGATCGATACGTCGTCGAAGGCCGCTTTTCAAACGGCCCTGACCGGCGTTTGCGAAAACCTGGCGCGCCAAATTCCAGCCGATGGCGAAGGAACGACTCACGTCATCGAGATTCACGTCACCGGTTGCAAGGATAAAGCCGCCGCGCGGCAAATCGCCAAAACCGTCGCCGACAGCGCGCTCGTCAAATGCGCCGTCCACGGCGCGGACCCTAACTGGGGACGCATCGTTTCGGCCGCTGGCTACGCCGGCGTGCCGTTTGATCCGAGCAAGGTCGATCTGCATCTGAACGGCTTTCAGCTTTACAAGCAAGGCGTTCCCCAGCCATTCGATGCGGACCTGGTCTCGCATTCGATCCGCGACGATCGCGACACGAAAATCGTGCTCGCATTCGGCGAAGGTTCGACCGAGCTCAAGTATTGGACGGCCGACCTCACCGCCGAATATGTGAGATTGAATGCCGATTACCATACTTAACAGCGAAACGAAAGCTATGCGCTGCGTTCGCAAGGGTTTATTTCGCGAACGGCCAGTTGCTTACTCGTCGGGCTGCAAAAAATCGGAGATTATGCCTATCCCAAGTGCTTGGTCTGCATGCGAAAAAGAATCGGAACTTTTTTATACTACCTGAGTCCGAGCAACCGCAGCCCTTGGTCGCGGGTCCGCAACGGCGCGATCATCCTGGGCGTGATGGTGCTCGGCGCGGTCTTGTGTTATGTCGCTCTCGGCTGGAAGTGGCTCGACGCCTTCTATATGGTCGTGATCACGGTCGGCACGATTGGTTTCACCGATCAACCCAGCTCGCTCAGCTCTGCCGAAAAAGTCCTGACCATCGGCGTGGTGATCTTGGGGGTCACGGTGGTCGCTTACATCTTTGCCGGGTTCGTGCAAATGATCACGGCCGGGGAACTTCAAAAAGCATTGGGTCAATATCGTATGAGCCGAGAAATCGAACAACTCGCGGGGCATATCATCATCTGCGGCGCGGGCCGCACCGGCCGGCTTTTGGCCGATGAATTAGAACGCGGGGAACATCCGTATGTCATCATCGACCACGACCCCCAGCGTTTGGCAGCAAGCCACGGCAAGCACGCGCTCGTCGTCGAAGGCGATGCGACCGAGGAAGAAACTCTGCTCCGCGCCGGCGTGCTGCGGGCCAAGAGTCTCGTTTCAGCGTTGCCGCATGACGCGGAGAATGTCTTTATCACCCTGACCGCGCGGAACTTGAATCGTGAGCTGCAAATCATCGCCCGCGCGGAGCAAATCAGCACGAACAAAAAGCTGCTGCAAGCTGGAGCGAATCGCGTCGTGATGCCGGCGACGATCGGCGCGCAGCGGATGGCGGCGATGATTACCCGGCCCTCGACGGTCGAATTTCTGGAATTGGTTGCCGACCGCAATGTGCTCGATGTCGAGCTCGATGAATTCGTGATTCCCGCGGAGAGCCCCTTGATCGGCAAGAAACTCGGCGAAACAGGCGTCCGGCCGGACTACAGTTTATTGATGGTGGGGGTCAAACGCCGCGTCGGGGCGCTGATCTTCAATCCCGAATCGGATTACGTCTTTCATCCCGATGATATCGCGATCGTCATGGGGCGAACCGAAGACATCCAACGCTTTCGCAATGATTGTGTGACGTGCGGCAAGTAATCACTTCCATTCGTACTTCGCTTGCTTGCGAAAGCCGGTAAGGATCAAACTCCCGTCTTGTAGCACATCCAGCAGTGAGTAGCCGTTGTTCTCCGGCGCGGCCCCTTCGACCATGGCGACGAGCGTCGCGTAATGAATGCCACGGATCGACTGATAATCGTTGGCGTGGCTGTGGCCTTGCAAGACGGCCAGAACTTTTTTGGATTCCTCAAGAATCTTACGCGCGGCCGCGGCATTCTTGACCGAGTGCTGCTTGGTTTCGTCAAGCCGCTGATGCGCGAAGACGATGACCTTATTTTCCGTCGCCTTTAGATCCGCTGCCAGCCATTCCAACTGATCGGCGGGCAGATTCGAATCCTGCCAGTGCGCATTTTTTCGCCCGTATGGTTTCCCATCGGCCCGAAAGCACGCGTCGAGAACAACAAAGTGTACGCCGCCGGCGTCGAACGAATACCGCGATTCTTTCTGCCCGATCCCGCCGAGAAACTCTTCTTTCGTCAGCATGTCCACGCAATGATTGCCGAGAACCGAATACTTCGGCACCTTCAACGTTTGCCAAACCTTGTTGATCTCGGCCAGATACCCAAGCTCCACTTCCGGCGTCTCCGCCGCATCAATCAGATCGCCCAACTCAACCGCGATGTCAATCTTGTCGGCGTCAAACTGCTTGATCGCTTCGGTTAGCTTGCCGAGCGTGTCGCGATAGTGACGCGATCCATTCTCCGGTTTGTCTGCATGATGCAAGTCCGTGACTAGACCAATGCGGACGCGGCGCGGCTGCTCCGCGGCGCACGCGAGTTGGCTGCCAGCAGCGGCGCTCAACATGACGAGCATGCTGTTTTGAACAAAGGCTCGGCGGGAAATTGGCTTGAAGAACTCTTGCATCATGGGGCTCCTTGAAAGTTGTTCATTATTCTATCCGCCGTGAAGTAAAGGCAAAGCCGCGAAGCTATGGCCGATTGCTCACGCAAGGCTTCACCTCATCGAGCGACAAGTTAATCCATTTTTCACCGCAAGAAAAGCAAAGAAACAAACAAAATATGCGTTTGAGTTTCAGGTGCGAGTCTCAGCCAAACTAATCCTTCCTTTTTGTGTCTCTTGTGTTTCTTTGTGGTTAAAAATGCATGTACTCTCCCACCTTTTTGCTGTTTTTGCTTTTTTTGCGGCGAATCAAAAGCGGCTCGGCAAGAGCCTCGCCCTCCCACATTCGAAGCAAGCTAACCCTCGCACTCGCGCAGCATCCGCGCCAGCGGTTCGGGGTCGGCGAGGCGGTGGTCGCTGCCGATCTCGATCAAGAGCTCGCGCGGCAAACCGCTGTTGGTCAGCAACTCTTCGCTATCGGCAATCGGCACCACATCGTCGGCGCGGCTGTGCAGAATCACCGCGTTCGCTTTGACCGTCGTTGCCGTGCCGAATTTCTTCCACGCCGGACAGAGCAGCACGAGCTTCGCCTCGCCGCTCTGCAAGTCCATCGCCAACGCCCCGCCGCGGCTCGACCCGACAACGACGCGCGGCTGATGCCGATCAAACTCGGCTTGCGCGATCGCGAGTGCCGCGGGAAAGTCCTCGTGCGGCAGCGCCGGATTCAGCACCTCGTGACCATGCTCGCGCAGGTACGTCGGCTTCACGCCGCCGACTACCGAATTCCAACCGTGGAGGAAAAGGATTTTCATGAGTCTCAATAAAAGCCCGCGGCGTTAGCCAGGGCGTGATGGTTAGAGCTCAAGTCATTATCAACAACATATCCTGCACGAAATGAAATTGGTTTGGTCCCCTCCCCCGCCGCGGGGAGGGCTAGTGAGGGGGGCTAGAGTTGATGTTGATTTAACAAGCCACAGTGATTCCGTGTGTAGAATTTTGTGAAACACAAAGTTTTAGCCTATCAAAAGAACCCCCTCCCCAACCCTCCCCGCAAGGGGGAGGGAGCCAAACCAGTCTTTTGGGAAGTATGTCGCACTTGCTTAATTCAGAGCCGCGCTGTTTTTCATGGCGCCTCTTGTTACGATCATGACATTCCTGTTCCGCGTTTCAAGAGTCTCCCACGCATGGCTCACCGACTAAAAAGTTCGTTTCAGTATCTCTTCACGATCGACTATTCGCCTGCGCCGGACCAGCAGTCGTATCTCGAACGAAGCCAATCCCAGGAAACTCCCATCGCGCGGGTCACTACGGCCGTCCTTTCGTCCAAAGAAAGCCGCGAATACTTTGGCGTGGGCCTCGCGCGGAAAAGCATTCAGCCCGTCTACCTGCGCATCGAAAATCGCGGGCAGTCGCCGCTGCGGCTCTATGTCCTCGACATCGACCCGCACTACTACACGCCGCTCGAGGCAGCGAGCCTCTGCCATTTTTCTGTCCTCAAACGTTTCTCGGCGTTTGGGTTGATTGCGTTGTTGTTCTTTCCCATCGTGCTGCTGATCATTCCGTCGAAGTTGATCTTCGCCGCCCTCGCCAATGGGCGGATGGATGAACTGTTTCAGGACCAGGCCTTTCCCCTTCGCCCCATCCCGCCCGGCGAAACGGCGGCGGGCTTTGTCTACGCCACACTCGATGCCGGCAGCAAAACCGTGCGCGTTTGCCTCTACGATACCGGCGGGATCGGCACCGAGGATGGCCCGGCTCGATTCCATGAGTTGCTCTCGTCGCCGCACGAGCCCGACGTCGATCTGACGTTTGTTATTCCGGTGCCGGGAATCGCTGCCGATTACTTGCGGCATGACTTCGAAAAAATCTGCCCCCCCTCGACGTACATCACCTGTGATCTGGCCGAACTTGGCCGGCGCGTTAAGGAAATGCCGCAAGCCACTTCCAATGCCAGCGGCACGCGCACGGGCGATCCGGTCAATCTCGTCGTCCTCGGCGAGTTCGAGACGATCCTCAGCGCCTTCACGTCGCGCTGGGACGAATGCGAAACGATCACACTCGAGACGTGCTGGAAAACAGTCAAGGCGTTTCTCTTCGGGGCCGAGTATCGCTATTCGCCCGTCAGTCCGCTGTACATGTTTGGCCGGAGCCAGGACGTGGCGCTGCAGCGGATTCGCCACTCGATCAACGAGCGAATTCACCTCCGGCTCTGGCTCACACCGTGCCGCTTGCATGACCGCCCCGTCTGGATCGGGCAGATCAGCCGCGACATCGGCGTGCGCTTCACGACCAAGGTCTGGAACCTGACCACGCATCGCGTCGATCCGAACGTCGACGAATCGCGCGACTACCTGGTCGAGGACCTGCTCCGCGCCCAGCGGATCGACGCCGTCGGCTACGTCGATGGCGTCGGCGCGTGCGATGTGGAGCATCCGCGGCACAACCTGACGGGCGATCCGTATTTCACCGACGGCAAGCGCGCGGTCATCGCGCTCAGCGATGTGCGGACGTCCCCGAAGTATGTGGCGTGGTCGTAGTGTGGGCTTCAGCCCCCACGTCAACAAAGCCGCCGCTAAGAAAGCCGCCGCTAACAAAGCCGCCGATGGGATCGGCGGGCATTTCCCCGGGAGTGAACGAGTTGAGGACTGCGCGAGGACGCTTCGACCCCGGCCATCCGTCACATCCACGACGAGCGGAATTCTGCTGTGCGCAACACACATATTTTTTCCTGTTGCCTCGAGGCAACACTGGGGAAAACCTGCGAATTTCCGCGTAAAACTGCGGAAACACGCGAAAAAAGAGACGAAAAAATCAAAATAAATCACAAAAAAATCGAAAAAGAACAAAAAAAACGCGAAAAAAATCGAAGAAAATCGCGCGCAGAATTCACTCTCCTTGCGCCGCGAATTCATGCATAAATCCCGGGAAAACGCGGTTTTCACGTTGTCGTCCCAGGTCCAACAATGCGCGCCGCGCGTATTTTCGTGTTGCGCTATAAGGCAACGCGCGTCGCGGCTCCGTTGTCTTCAAAGGCAACACACACCGCACTTCTGCAAAGCCCTACAACTCCCACGAAAGTCGTCGCCCGCTCCCATGTAGCCAAGGTCGTAAGACCTTGGACTCGTCGTGCACCTGAATACTCACACTTCAGCGATCGAGCCAGGAGCCTGCCACGGCGAACGACGAAGGTTCATTTCCGCGCAAGCATCCCTCACTACACCACACCCGCTGGCCCAAAATCAAACCCCTTTTTTTGAACCGCGGCGAAAATTCTCAATCTCCGCACCGGGCGTAACCGGTTCGTCCGATGGACCAAGCGGAACGAGCCTGCGGTCTACGAGTTGCACGACTACCAAACCGATGCGCTCGAGAAAAAGAATCTGGCCGGCGAGGCAGATTCGCAGGCACTGGTCAAGGAACTCGCGGCGCAGTTGGGTGCGGGGTGCCGCGCGGCGGGACCGAAGGGGACATCCCAATAGCAGCCCGCAGCGTAAGCAAGGGAGTGAAGTCCGTTGGGTGGCTGGGGCTGAGCGCAGCGAACCCCAGCAAGTTCGACGTCAAATGAAACTACATCGGGGCAGAAGAATCACCCTGCAACGTGCTGGGGGCTGCGCGAGGACGCTTCGACCCCAGCCACCCATCGCTCTATGTGCCACAACGGTTATTCATCGACGAAACAGAATCTTACGCCAAAGGCGTTCGATTCATTAGCCCAGGGTCGACGCGCCAGCGGCGCACCCTGGGTGACGCCCCAACCAACACAGCAACCCTGAAAGGGTTGGACAGACCCGTAAAAGGGGCCTGACCCCTTTTATCTTCCGGGCTATTCACGGTCGGTCCTCCGGACCTGCAAACGACGATGTTACCTTATACTGATCACTAGCCTACATGCTGGGAGCTGCGCGAGTACGCTTCGACCCCAGCCACTCGTTAATTACACTCACAGATCTTCGGAACATTACTGTCCAGGTGCCGCGATCCGGCGGCGACGCAGCCGCAACCCGTAAAAACCGGCAACACTAATTCCGGCCAGGACAAACGTACTCGGTTCCGGCACCGCGGTGATTGACGCTTCGCCGCCGGCGGTAAGCAATGGGGCACCTTGGTTGGTGAGCCCCGTGATGTAGAGGTCGAAGTCCGTTAAAGAATCGATGGTGCCGTTGTAATCGAAGTCTCCAAACAGCCAACTGCCCAAGCTGCCGCCGCTGGTCAAGCCTGTGATGTACAAGTCGAAGTCGGTCAAGGTATCAACGAGACCGTTCAAATCGGCATCACCGTAGTAGGTGTACTTGATAAGCACATCGTTCGCATCGACCGTCTGGCCAGAGAAGGTTGTGTAACTCAGGTCCGCGTTCGAAGCAATCCCCAATACTGTATTTAAGTTCGGGTTCGTCGCGAACGAGGTGCTCGTGATGCCTGGCCCGCCGCCGTACGCGCCGAGGATGTCCAGGCCCGAGGCAAGCAGCGCGGTCAACACTGTAAGATTGCCGTTGTCTACAATCAGGTCGTTGTTGTAGAGGTCGAGCTTGCCCGTCGCGTTGATGCTCAGGTTCGTAACAGTGCTCATGCCGCTGCTGCCCCCGTTGGGAGCGACCACGAACGTATTGCCGGCACCGATGCTGAGCGTCGCTTGGCGGATGTGATTCGCGGTCAACGTTGCACCGGCTGTCGTCACCATTGTCGTGCCCGTGCCGTCGATGTTGCCAACGCGTTTGCCGACGGTGGTTGCTGCGAGCGTGCCGTTGTTGACAACGTTGACGTGGTTATTACCATCGCTCAGGGCATTGGCAGTACCCCCAAGGCTCAGTTGTGCGTTCAAACCTACATAGGCCCTCACGCCGGTACCGAGGACTGAATTCGTCGGTACATTCAGAGCAAGCGTTCCGCCATTCGCGTTGATTGTCGTACCATTGCCAAGTATCAATGCCACTGCAACGGTCTGGGTCCCAGTATTCGTTACCGCTGTAGTGCTGATGGTTGGCTTTGTACCAGCAAGTGTAATTACTTGAGTTGCCAACGGTTCTAACGAGTAATTATTCGTCGAATCGAATGTCAAAGAGTTGACCGTTTGGTTAGCGTCGAGAAAGATTTGCGAAGAAGTGCCACTAACATTTGAGAATAGAGCCAGATTCGTCGAACTATTTGGCACGGAGTCGTTGTTCCAACTAGTGCTTGAGGTCCAGCGATTGGCTCCCCCGCCTCGCCAGGTCTTTTGAACAGAGATCGGACTGCCGTTAACGTTGTAATTCGTCCAGTCATAAGCATATTTCCACCAATTATCCACGTGATTGTTGGTCGAATTCAAACCGGCATCATTGGGTAGATGCGAGAACCAATACTTCATGTATCCCTCGTGTGTGCCTCCCCATTCTGCCGCAGAAATCGGCGTCGTCGCTCCGGTGAGATTGGGATAATTGAGCCAATCCGTGGCCGTACTGAGGATCGGTGTTGGATTGCCATAGTCGTAATCCGAAAGACCGTTCGCGGGGAAGTGAATGTCACCAACCCCAGGAGTACCATTCACGGTTTTTGCGGCATTCGCAGTAAATTTATCCCAGTCGGTCTGTGGATTCGCAAGGTTCCAACCACCAAAGTAACGGGAGATGCTACTTTCCATACGATGACCGAGCGAATGCAGCATTTCAGCATCACCCCGTTCGTAGTTGAAGCCCATGACGGCAAATGGCTTATTGGTTTGTACTTGCGGATATGTACCACCATTAATAAAGAAAGCACCTGGTCCAGACATAGACGATTCCCAATATCCGAAATAAGGTGCTCCGAAAAGCCATACTTCATCAATGGCTCCCGAGTTTATCAAGTTCGGCACATTGTAATTGTTTAGTGTTTGAACGTAGTTCATCGTATCTGGGGAATGCCAATTCCCCGTCGTGCGATTTTGTAAATAGGATTCGATCGTATAGCTGAATCCATCTTGTTTGACGGGAATGGCATTTAGATCGCGCCATTCGGCGATTTCGTATTGAACGAATCCACCACTTGCTTGCCGGACATTCTGAATGTGATTAGCACTCAAAGTCCGGGGATTATTCCAGCCGATATATTGCTGTAACGTTTGGCCTCCTGAATTTGGTACGATAGGATCAAAGTTCAGCACGAGAACTTTGACATGGAGCGGGTCATTGCCGTAAATGCTGTCTGCTTTGATATCTCTCCACGTCAAAGTGATGATCGTTAGCAGGAGAAGTATTTTCCGCATACGAGATTTGTTCATCGAATTAATCTTGTTAATGTTGGTCAACTGTGTAATGGACGATTGCATGTGATGAAGCCACATTTCTTGGAAAACGGATCTATCTCTCGATAGAAACGAAAGGGAGAAAAAGAGTCAGATCGTCTCTGTAAAAAACCTCACCGTCAGGGAATCATCATGTTATAAGTAAGGACGCGGAGGTGCAACTCGCGGCGACAACTGATTCTGGCCTGCCTCGGGAGAGTGAAAAAAGAGGCAGAACTATTCAATAAATAGTTCTGCCCCTACTTCTTACGCATTGTTGCTCAGCCTGAAAAGAGGATGAGTAACCGGAACGATTTGAATAATATATGTTCAGCATTTGTATCAATGGTAATTCAATAAAAACGCTCAACGCAAAAATCATTTCTCGCAATTCGTTAAAGTAAGCTATAAAACGTAACATTTTTAAACTCCGGATGGCGGGGATCGAACCCGCACGAGGGTTACCCCTCAAGGGATTTTAAGTCCCTAGTGTCTGCCATTCCACCACATCCGGTTTGCTGCGCGGGGTTGGGGATTGGGGGTTAGGGATTCGGGAAATGCCATTCGTTGGAAAGGCCTTTTCCCGAATCCCGAATCCCTAGCCCCTAATCCCGCGACGCCGTCGTCGCTAAGATGTGGATAGTTTAACCCACGCGTGGCGAATTCAAAAGTAGGACACGCGGCGCACCCCAAGGATCGCAGATGCCCGGTTTTTTGACTCATTTGATTCCCGGTTTGAGCATCCGCGCGTCGCTGATGCTCGACGTCGTGTTCCTCGCCATGCTCTTGGTCGTGCCCGCGCTGGCGTTCAGCATTCAACTGGCGAAGCGGGGGAAATACAACGCTCACAAGGCGCTGCAGGTCGTCCTCGCCAGCGTCCTCCTCGTCGCCGTCACGGCGTTCGAGGTCGATATGCGGTTCTTCACCGATTGGCGGGCGTTGGCCACACCATCGCCGTATTACGAAAGCGGCGTGGTGGGGGCGAGTCTCCTGGTCCACCTAGCGTTTGCCGTGCCGACGCTGGTGCTATGGATTGTCGTGACGATCGGCGCGCTGCGCAAGTTCGACGACCCGCCGCGGCCCGGCGCGCACAGCCGATTTCATCGCCGCTATGGCATGTTCGCTGCGTACGGGATGTTTCTCACCGCCGCGACCGGCTGGGTGTTTTATTACTTGGCGTTTGTGGCGTGAACAAGGAATTCTTTAGCCACTGATTAACACTGATGAATTTCTGATCTCCACTGATCGGAAGTTTTTTCTTGCAGATCAGTGAAAATCAGCATCTTCCGCGTCAATCAGTGGCGAAGATTTCAAGCCCACTAGTTTGCCCGAACCCGGCCAGTCAACCTATCTTCTCTTGCCACGGCTAGCTAAAATTGGTGTAGTTGTCGGCGGGGTGTAATGTCGCCCCTGTTTAACCCACGAAAATCTACGCAAGGTCTTACTGCTACGAATGTTACGTTACTGGACAGCCGGCGAGTCTCACGGCCAAGCCATGATCGCATTGATCGATGGTTTCCCGGCCGGCGTCCCGTTGGAAACCGCTTCGATCGATCATGAGCTCAAGCGGCGGCAAGGGGGCTACGGCCGCGGCGGGCGGATGCGCATCGAAACCGACACCGTCACGATCCTGACCGGCACGTGGCAGAATACGTCGATCGGCGCGCCGATCGCCCTGCAAGTCGTTAACAAGGACTACAAGCTCGAACGGCTCGGCGACCTCGAACGACCGCGGCCGGGGCACGGCGATCTGACCGGCGCGGTGAAGTTTTTGGGCTCGATCCGCGGCATCCTCGAACGCTCGAGCGCGCGCGAGACCACGATGCGCGTCGCGGCCGGCGCGCTGACCCGGCTCCTCCTCACGCAGTTCAACATCCACGTCATCGGCTATGTCGTCGAAATCGGCGAGATCAAGATACCGCCAGTCCCCGGCACACTCGACGAACAACTGGCTCGCCGCGAAGCGAGTGAACTTTACACGCTCGACCCAAGCAAAGATCCCGAGCTGAAAGAATACATCGACCGCACGGGCAAAGACGGCGACACGCTCGGCGGCATCGTCGAGGTCCGCGTCGAAGGGCTGCCGTTCGGACTCGGCACGCACGCGCAGTGGGATCGAAAGCTCGACGGCAAGCTGGCGCAAGCGGTCATGGCGATCCAAGCGATTAAGGGCGTCGAAATCGGACTCGGCTTCGAAGCCGCACGCCGCCGCGGGTCGCAGGTTCACGACCCGATCAATTACGACGCGACGCAAAAGCAGACGCCGAACCTCGGCTACACGCGGCCGACGAACAACGCCGGCGGCCTCGAGGCGGGCATGACCAACGGGCAACCGCTCGTGATCCGCGCGGCGAAGAAGCCGATCAGCACCCTCCGCAAACCGTTGGAGTCGATCAACCTACAGACGAAGCAGCCGGAGAGTGCGAACTACGAGCGGAGCGATGTCTGCGCGATCTCGGCGGCGAGTGTGATCGTCGAAAACGTCGTGGCGTTCGAAATCGCCGCGGCCCTGATCGAAAAATTTGGCGGGGATAGCCTCGTGGAGATGAAGGCGCGCTACGAGTTGTTTTTGCAGATGGCCGGGGAACGGTAACCCCATTAGCCCCCCGTCAATGACGGGGGGAGCAGATGTTGAAATTGAGTTGAACTGATGTTTAGGAAGAACCCCCTCCCCAGCCCTCCCCGCAAGGGGGAGGGAGCCAAACCAGGTTTTTGGGGTGGAGACTTTTTGCTAGTGAGCAGACCGCATTTTTGTAGGGACATGGATGTTCCGTGTGCATGAACAAACCCGCCGTGCTTGGTCGCGCTTCGCGTTTGTCGCGCTCGCGCTCGCGCCGACGCTCGGCATTCTCGCCTGGGTTTGGCTCTGGTCGCGGCCCAGCCATCGCGACGCGTTGCTCGCCGAGTTGAGCCGCGAATTGGGCTTGCGCGTCGAAGCCGACGCCGTTGAGCATCCTTGGGCTGACACGGTGCGCTATCGCGCGGTCTCGATCCGCGATCCTGAGACGAACGAAGTCATTGCGCGCTTGCCGTCGTGCGAAATCAAATCCGACGCCGCGGGCACGCTCGTCACGACGCCGGAGTTGGAACTGACGGCCGCCGGTTGGCGACGGGCGAAGTCGGCGCTGCTGTCGCGGCTGCCCGTGACGACGCGGAGTTCGCTGCCGTTGCGCTTCGGCGCGGGGCGAATTCATCTGGCTGGCGAGTCGGCCGAGTGCGACCTGCATCAAGTCGTCCTCCGCGAAGAGCATCATCCGGAATTGCGCCGCGCGACGCTGGCGTTTCGGCAGAATATTGCTGATCGCGAGGCGACGCGGATCACGATCGAACGCGCCGCGGGCGAGGTTGACCCTTGGAACAAAACGCCGCGCTACGAAA
>JBGSSS010000068.1:0-1676 GCA_041736895.1 Pirellulales bacterium | reverse complement strand
CGGCCGATGATCGGCAACGTCGTCGGCGGACTGAGCGGACCGGCGATCAAGCCGATCGCCCTGCGTTGCGTCCACCAGGTCGCCCGCGCCGTGCAGACGTCGCTGATCGGCATCGGCGGAATTGCGACGATCGACGATGTGATGGAGTTCATTGTCACCGGAGCAACAGCCGTGCAACTTGGCACCGTGAATTTTTACCAGCCGCAAATCGCCAACAAAATTCTGGCCGAGCTGCCGACTGCATTAGAAACAGCAGGCGTCAAGTCGGTTACTGAATTGGTGCGAACCTTGCAGCTTCCGCCGCGTCCTGCTCCGCTGACGACGATTGAAACACCTGCCGCAGCGGCGAAATGACTTTGGCGTATTCTCCTTGGCATGCTACGCATGGCGCGGCTTGGGTCGGCGCAGGCGATGCGTGTTATTAGAATGGCGTCTTGCAAGTGCTGACGTTCTTCACCAGCGGGCGGAGCCGCTGGTCTTAGCATCGTCTTATCTGTCCTCCTGTCACCCTGTCCTCCTGCAACCTCCCACAATGCGCGTTCTTTCCGGCATTCAACCGACGGGTCGATTTCATTGGGGCAACTACTTTGGAGCGATCCGCCAGTACATTGACTTGCAATCAGAGCAGCAAGCGTTTTACTTCATTGCCGACTTGCATGCGCTGACAACGGTTCGCGATCCGCAGAAGCTGCGCGAATACACCTGGGATGCGGCGCTCGATCTATTGGCCTTGGGACTTGATCCGGAAAAGGCCACGCTCTTTGTCCAGAGCGATGTGCCCGAGGTCTGCGAACTTTGCTGGCTGTTGATGACGCTCGCGCCGATGGGGATGCTCGAAAACTGTCACGCGTACAAGGACAAGAAGCAAAAAGGGCTTCAGGCCGATGCGGGGCTCTTTACTTACCCCGTGCTCATGGCGGCCGATATCTTGGCCTACGATTCGGACACGGTTCCGGTGGGACAGGATCAGGTGCAGCACATCGAAGTCGCGCGCGATCTCGCCGGGAGTTTCAATCACCTGTACGGCGAGACGTTTGTCTTACCGAAGCCGAAACTGCTCAGCACCTCGGCCAAGGTTCCCGGCACCGATGGCGAGAAGATGTCCAAAAGCTACAACAACACGCTCGCGGTCTTTGACGATCCCAAAGCGCAGCGCAAGCAGATCATGCGCATCACGACCGATTCGCGGCCGATGGAGCAGCCCAAGGAGCCCGAGGGGGATCACTTGTTCGAGCTCTTTTCGCTCTTCGCGCGGCCGCTGGAGATTGAGGAAATGGCGGCCCTGTATCGCCGCGGCGGGTTTGGTTACGGCGAAGTGAAAAAAGCCCTGGCCGATGTCGCCGAACGGTATTATGCCGAAGCCCGCGAACGCCGAGCGGCGCTCGTCGCCGACACGAAACAAGTCAGCGAAGTCCTCGCCGCGGGAGCGGAACGCGCGCGCAAGAAAGCTCGCGATGTGCTAACGCGAGCGCAGGAGAATTGCGGCTTGCGGGTGAAGAAGTAGGTGCGGCTGTGCCGCACAAACGGCAAGCTCTCCAACTCCAAGACGCTGCGCTGACCGAGCCGCCGGGCTTGGAAGATTCCATCTGACGGCAACGCTTGCTGTTCGCCCGGCACAGCGGGCCTACAAAAAACGCAAACGGCCCGCTGGAAGAATCCAGCGGGCCGTGTTGCTG
>JBGSSS010000045.1:0-2284 GCA_041736895.1 Pirellulales bacterium | reverse complement strand
CCGCTGCCGCAGCCCAGGTCGAGGACACGCATCCCGGGTTTGATCTCCATCGCATTGAGCAATTGCCGGCAGCCGGGATCGATACGGCGATGGGCGAAGACACCGGGACGTGTCAGTGCACGCAGCAAGCGTTCGCCATCGCGAAAAACGACGCCGACTTCGAAATTCTTGCGTTTCTTGAGGCCACCCGACTTCCGCAACAGATAAACGATCCCGCCGCGCACATCGCGGCGCGTCACTGGTTTGCCGTAGTCGCGTAACTGCTCGCGGAGCCAGCGATCGCTGGCGTTGTCGGTGCTGACGACCATCAAGCCGCCGCGGGCGAGCCGCTCGAAGGCTTGCTGCAGCAGCTCCTGCGTCAGTTCGGCTTCGCCTTTGCTGTGCGTCGGCATCGCGACGACGTCGTATTCTTCCTCTGGCAAATCCGGCGTGCAGAGAAAGCGCAGGTTCTTGTGCTTTGTCCCGGCGAGCTGCGTGCAAAGCTCGTGAAGATGATGCTCGATCATCGGGCAGACGACTTGGCTCGTTGCATCTTGCTCGGCAAGTGCCACGGCCAATTGTCCGCGGCCGGCGGTCATGCAAAGGATCCGCGGCGCGCGCAGCTCGGGCAAGATGTCGAGTAGCATCTGCTCCGCGGGACGGGCAGGGGGGGAATCGGCGAGTGTCGTGAGTGTTTCGGGCATTGAGATCGATTTCGTTGTTTTCATGTACTAAGCCCAGGGGCTTTACGCCCCTGGGTAATCACGTCGTCTCAAATTCACCCAGGGGGATAAACCCCCTGGGCTTAGGCTTTGTCAACGGAAGCACAGTTTCTTTCTAATCCAACTCCTCATCATCCTCTCCCGCATCCGCGCCGAACTCAATTTCACTCGGCTGCTCGCCGCGGAGATTGCTTTCTTGCAGAAAGCTCGTCGTCATCGCGCGAAAGAGTTGGTCGAATTGTTTGAACTCGCGGTCCTCGGCTTGATAGAGCACCAGGTAATTGGCCCAGATTCCTTCGTACACGCGCGCGATCGCGGTGCTGGTCAGGTCCATGTAGTAAAAATTCATCTCGACGGCCGTGTCGTCGCGGCCGGCGATCGGGTCGTCGAGTTCTTCGTGATCAAGCTCTTCGTACTCGCGGTGCATCGCTTCGAGCACCGAATCGATGATCGCTTGCGGCTGCGTCTTTACATCATAGACCGCGACCGACCAATACGAGCCGCCGGGACTGTACACGGTGATCTCGCGCCCGCCATGTTCGGCGGTCTGGCTATCGAGCGTCCAGTTTTCGGGGTATTGAAACCGGACGCCGACTTGCTCGAAGTTTGCTAGCATGGCTTGCGGCTGGCACTGATATTGGGGATCCCAGGAGGTGAACTCCTGGGCTTTGCGGGACTTTTGTACTGAATAATGTACTCCATTCGAGCGGCCTTTCGTAAGGCATCGAGCGGCGCATTCTCCTTTTGCAACTTCGGTTCATCGTTTCTTCTCCTCTAGTCCGAAACTCCTTGTAACGGTACGATTTGCCGTCCGAATCCGTACAATTCGGCTTCTTCACTTTTTGAACACGACGTGCCATGCCGGTAGCGGCGCGCCAACCACGCATCTTGCAGAGCAACCCTCGCTGGTTGTTCGTTCGCGCATTGTTTGGCGCTGGCTTGTTTCTCTGTTGCGGGTGCAGTCTCTGGTCCAAGGCGCGCGGGCCGGTGCCGCAGGATGTTGCTGACTGCCGCAAGCTATCGCAACGCGCGGTCGGCGCGCTCCATCGCGGCGACATCGCCACGGCCGAGAGCCTGGCCCAACGCGCGGTGCAGACGAATCCGCACGATGCGCAAGCGCATCAAAACTACAGCGAAGCCCTGTGGCGTTCGGGCCAGCGCGAGGCGGCGATTGTCCAAGCGCAAGAGGCGCAGAAACTTCTGCCCGACGATCCGCTCGTAACGGTGCGGCTGGGCGAACAATATCAAGAACACGGCCGCTCGCAAGAAGCCGCCGAACTCGCCAGCCAAGCGATCGATATTTGTCCGAACTGCGGCAGCGGTTGGGCGCTCCGCGCACGGGCACGCGCGAGCCTGGGCCAGTTGAACGACTCGCTGCCAGACTTTCAGCAAGCCCTGCGTTATCAACCGAATGACCAGAAGCTGCTGCTTGAACTGGCCGAGTTGCATCGCCGCATGAATCGCCCCGAACGCGCGCTGGCGACGCTCGGCTCGCTGCGCGAGACGTATCCGGCGGGCGAGGAACCGCCACAACTGTTGGTGCTCGAAGCCGACGCGTTTGCGGCGCTCAAGCGCTGGCCCGA
>JBGSSS010000032.1:0-3880 GCA_041736895.1 Pirellulales bacterium | reverse complement strand
TTGGTGTCGAGCGGCAGCGCGCTGTCCGCCGCTTTCTTCTCGGGCGTGACCGTGCGGCGCACAAATTCCGCGAGCGTGCGATAGCCGATCGACTCGCGCGGCAGGACTTCTTTGCCGCCGTGATCGAGTTCGCCCCGAACTTTTTGCAGCAGGACCGATTCGCCGCCGTCTGTTCGCTTCGCGAGCCGGATCAGGAGCGCGTGGTTGTGGCGAATCGCCGCCGCGTGCGCGGCACCGACGCTGCGCGACGGGTCTTGCAGGACGAACTCGCTGTCCTCGCCGTCGCCCCCCTCTTTGTGACAAGTCAGGCACGACCGCTGCACGACCTTTGGCCAGAGCTCTTCGTTGAAGTACGGATCGGCCGCGGCGGAGCACTGGGCGGGAGAGGGTAAACCATTCGCCGCAGCAGCAGACTGCACTGGCGTCTCTTTCTTGCTTTCATCCGCGCGTAGTAATACCGAAGCACTTATTATCGCGCAGACGAAGATCCCGCGGACGAACCAGGGCCTTGTGCAATCCATCATGGGTGACAATAAACGGCGAGAGACGGGCGGTTGGAACGCGCGGCCCGAGGGCCAGGGGTGGGACCTTGATCCTAACATCAAAGCCCGGCGATGTCACGGTTTTTCGTAGCCAAGGTCGTTAGACCTTGGATGATCAGCCAACCCGCCACGATCCAAGGCCTCACGACCTTGGCTACAACCAATAAAAGCCCGAGGCGTTAGCCAGTGCGTCAAAATTTGCCACAAAGAGACACAAGAGTCACAAAAATTCCGCAGAGAATTTTGCCGCAGCATTTTTGTAGGCGCGTAGCGTTAGCGAGGGCGACAAAAATGCGAATACAATTTTCACCGCAAAGAAAACAAAGAAAGCAAAAAGAAATGCAAGCAGGAAGTCCCTCGCTTTGAAACTCTCCTCTTTGTTATTTTTGCTTTCTTTGCGGCAAAATTCTCTCCGGCATTTTTTTGTGTCTTTTGCGTTACTTTGTGGTTCCCTACTCTTTCCCGTTTAGCGGCGACTCGAAGAGGAGCGTTTTTGTCTCCCTCGCTCACGCGTCGGGTTGTTATTTCGGCCGCGTTCCCGCTTCCGCGCGGATTTTTTGGAGCGTCTCTTGCATCTGCTTGACGCGCGCGGGTTGCGTCGCGGCGAGGTTTTTCTTCTGGCCGATGTCTTCGCGCAGGTTATACAACTCGACCGGCTCGCTGTCGTCCGCCGGATAGTTGCGGCGCGTTTCCCACTCCTTGTCGCGCTTGCTCAAGTACCCATCCTTCGCCGCGACGAGGACCCAGTCCCCCTCGCGCAGGACATAGCCGTTGGCGTTCGTGTTTTGGACGCAAAGCGAGCGAATCTCCTTCGCTTCGCCGCGTAGGTACGGCAGCATATTGTGCGAATCGGCCGCTTCGCCCTCGGGCAGCTTGTGCTCCAAGAGCGCGGCGAAGCTCGCCATGAAGTCCACCTGCGACACCAGCGCATCGCTCGTCGTCCCGGGCTTGGTCACGCCGGGCCAGCGCACGACGAACGGCACATGATGCCCGCCTTCGTACAGATCGCGCTTGAGGCCGCGAAACGGCGCGGCCGACCAGTGCCCAAACTTCGCATCGCGCGCGTACGCGTAGTGCTCCGGCCCGTTGTCCGCGCTAAAGACGACAATCGTGTTGTCGGCCTGACCCGAGCGCTCTAGTGCGGCGAGCAATTTACCGACAACATCATCGGTCTCGGCAACGAAATCGCCGAATGGGCCGGCCTTGCTCCGGCCATCGAACTCGTCGTTCGGAATGATCGGCGCGTGCGGGCAGGGAAACGCGAAGTAGAGAAAGAACGGCTCCTTCTGATCTTTACGGCCTTCGAGAAACTCGACGCCGCGCTTGGCGAGCGTGGGCAGATCTTGATACGGATCCCAACCAGCGACCATTGGGCCCGGACGGCATTCCCAGTTGCCTTCCTTGATCGGCTTCCATTTTTTGGTATCGAGCATTTCCGTTGGCGCGACTGGCAGCTTGTCATTCTCGATCCACGCGTACGGCGGAAAGTTGATCACGTCGTCGCCAAAGTACGTGTCGAACCCGACCGACGTCGGCCCGCCGGGGATCGGCTTGGTCCAATCGAACGACTCGGGAGTGTTGCCTTTGTCTTTGCGCACCGCTTGCCAATCCCACCCGAGATGCCACTTGCCGATCGCCGCGGTGCGATAGCCGTGCGTCTTGAACATTGCCGGCATCGTCAGTTGATTCGGCTTGAAGGCCGAAGGGCCAAACGAATTCACGATGCCATGAAAGTCGCGCCAATGATGCCGGCCCGTCAGCAACGCGTAACGGCTCGGCGAGCAGATGCCCGACGACGAATGCCCATCGGTGAAGCGCGTCCCGCTCGCGGCGAGCTTATCAAGATGCGGCGTCGGAATCTTCGACGCGGGATTGTTCGCGGCCATATCGCCGTAGCCCATGTCGTCGGCGTAGAGGATGAGGACATTGGGGCGAGGTCTGGTGGCGTCGGCGGCCGTGACGAAACCGCCGAGCATCAAGAATGAAAGCAGGAAGCAGAAGGTTCGGTGCATGTGTGGTTGCAGTTGGGATCACGGATGGGACGGATAATGCTGATTTTCACTGATCGGAGAGCAAAATGAAAGCAAAAAACACCTGTTTAGCGGCGACTCGAAGAGGAGCGTTTTAGCAAGTTTCACAAATCAATTCGGCTTCTGCTCCTTTGTGTGTTAAATGCAAGCATTCTTCGGCGAAACGTTCGATCGCTCCAATTTCTGTCATCAATTCAAGAGTTACCTGCCTAGTTGGATCACAAGGTTCGACGCGCGAACTTTGATCCTCACGAAATTGCACACAACAACGAGCATGGCCCGCACGGTCGATCGTATAGAACTGCAAAGAGCAAGTTGCTAACCCGGTTTTGTGCAAAGATACCAAGCTAACGATTCCCGTTGGTTGATTTACCCAACTCAAGACGTTTTTCGCCTGTTCGAATAGCGATTTAGGATCTTCATAAAAGCAGCCACCAACAACCCAATGACCATTCTTAGCCGTGAAATCGTTCACTTGCAAATCCAATTCAATAAGGTCTGGCAGGTCTTCATAGGTCACACGAAGTTTCAACGATGATAAAGACATGTAATTTCAAACGTCGATGAAACTCTAATGCAGCACGGGACCCTGATGCGACTGATGATAATGATTTTCACTGATTAGCAGGGAGAATGCAAAGCGTTTCGTCCTTGAAAAGTTTCTATACAAAGTCGAGAAGTCCATGCCGTTCGCCGTTTCGAAAACGATCCCGACAGGGATCGCAGCCATTAGCCGGTGGTCGAAGCGCAGCTTCGCCCACCGGAAACGACGAGTTACAAGAACGAGCATCCCGGAGGGATGCCAGCCACTCTCAAGCACAACAAGGCTTGCATCCCTCCGGGATGCTCAAATCTCAAGCTATGCATTCCGGTGGTCAACGCTGCTGCGTTGACCACCGGCTAATGGATGTGATCCCTGCCGGGATCAATCACGGAATCACGCCCTTATGAAGCCGCGCCGCTTTTCTTAAAATAGAGCGTCGCGTGCCAGGGGGCGGAGCCCCTGGGCTTAGGTGCTGCGACTCGATCTTTCAATTGTCAATTGTCCATTATCAATTATCCATTGTGACAAAATACTCCATCGGCATCGATCTCGGCACGACCAATAGCGTCGTGGCTTACTGCGCGCTCGACGCCGAACACCCGACGCTTACGCTGTTGCCGATTCCGCAGTTGACCGCGCCGAGCACAGTCGAAGCGCGGACGCAATTGCCGTCGTACCTTTACGTGGCGACCGACGCCGAACGCGCGGCGGGTCAGTTCGACTTGCCCGACGCCGCGGCGCGCGAGTTCGCCGTTGGCGAAGCG
>JBGSSS010000021.1:0-13208 GCA_041736895.1 Pirellulales bacterium | reverse complement strand
GGGCGGAGCTGTCAATAATGCCGGTGCTGGTGCTGGGGCGGGCGGCGCGGGTGCCGCAGCCAATGGCGGCGGCGCAGGTGTAGGCGGAGCCGGCTCGAACACGGGTTCAAGCGGGCCACTGCCTGGCGGAACCACCAATGGCGGATTAGGTACTCCGGCAGGAACCGGCGTTGCCGGCGCTGGAGTGAATCAAGGCACTGCGGCTGGCGGCAACGCAACAGGTGTCGGCAATGCCAGCACCGGGACACCGCTCAATGGCACAAACAGCGCGGGGATTGGAGCCAACGCCGGCTCACTGCTCAGCCCTAATGGTCAAGCAACAAACGGTGGGATCGGCAATGTCGATGCGCCATCCGGGAGCGGGACAGTCGATGGCTTTAGCGGCAACCGCGGCATCACTGGCAATCAACGCGGCATCGGCGCGAACACCGGCAGCGTCACGGGCAACTCGCAGAACACTGGCAACGCGGGACCCGGCGGTACAAATGGCGGCATGTTCAATCGCGGCAACGCCCCTAACAACGGCAATGCCCCAAACAACGGTGTTCAGCAGAACGTTGGCGGAGGGATCTACGTCAATCCCGGGACCGGCGCAAACTTCCCGAACTTCCCCGTGACGACACCCGATGGCCGCGATCCGTATACGACCAACAACGTCACGCCCGGCGCGACGCCCGTGAATCCCTTGGGATCCGCAGCTCTCAACTACGGTGTCAACACGCCGCTGCTGACGGGGCAGACGCAACCCCTCAGCACGAACCTGAACCCCAATGCCCAAAATAGTAATGCACAGAACAGCGCGGCCTCGGGTGTCGGGCTGGCTGGTCAAAACAATCTGGATCCGAACGTGGCCGGCAAAGGTCAAAGCAACCCCCCTGCAAATGCAGGTCTGCAAAACCAAAACATTGCCAACACCAACTTCAACGCCGGCAATGGCGCGTACAACCCCAACACGCGGATGCAGTATTACAACAGCGCGTGGTGGTACTTGCAGCCGAACAATCAGTGGCTATTGTATCGGAACAACGCTTGGGTGCCGTATACTTCGCCTGCCAACGTTCGAGTCCAGCCAAATGGCATGCCTTCGGCGACAATACCCACCACGTACGGGACTGCCCCGTCAGCAAATCCGGTGAACAATTCTGCGAATCCGGCAAACAATCCACCCACTCCGCCTGCACCGGTGAGTGGAGCGCCGACTGCGCAAACTACCGTCGATGGCAGCGGCGTGATCAGCGGACCGTAACTCAGTTCATTTAACCTTCAGAAGATTTCTTTAAGGAGAATTTCACATGGCAACGGATACAGCAATTCGAGGCGGACAAGAACAATCGAGCCGCGGTGTCGCGGAGAGCGGGAAATCGTGTCCGGTCAACGTCGGCATGGACGAGCGGCATGTCACGCTCGTCCTTGGCGGCATGCTCACCGCGATGGGTCTGCTGCGATTTCGCCCGTTGACGGCGTTGCTCGGGGGCGCACTTGTCTATCGCGGCATGACGGGGCATTGCACGGCCTATCAGGCTCTCGGAATCGATACGAACGAGCACGAATAACAATCCTTCGCTTAAGCGAGGGCGAAAAGCAAAACAGTCCGCTCGGATACCAGAGCGGACTTTTTTTAATTTCAAAGTACCCGCCCGCTTGCGGCGTAGCGATCAGGCAAACAGCTTCGCAATCGCGTTGCCGCCATCCGTGATCGGCACCGGACGATCGCCATCGTAAAGGTTCTTTGTGTAGTCGATCCCGAGCGCCGCGTGGATCGTCGCGAAGAAATCGGGCACGCTTACCGGATCACTGACGATTTTCTTTGAAAGCTCGTCCGTCTCGCCATATGCGCCCGTGTGCTTGAGACCGCCGCCGGCGAGGACGCAGGTAAAGGCCGAACCTTGATGGCCCCGGCCGCCGCCGCTGTCGAATTCCGGCGGACGGCCGAATTCGGTCGTGACGACGATCAGCACCCGGTCGAGCATCTTGCGCTGTTCAAGATCCTGGATCAGCGCGGCGAGCGCGATGTCCATCTCCTTGATCAGTTCATGTTGCTTGAGAATGCCGCCATTGTGTACGTCCCAGCCAGCGCCGTTGAGGAAGTTCAGGTTGTGCGACACTTCGATGAACCGCACGCCTCGTTCACAGAGCCGCCGCGCGAGCAAGCACCGCTGGCCGAATTCGCCGCCGTAGCCATTTCGGAGATCGGCCGCTTCTTCGTCGAGGTGAAAGCTCCTCATAAACTCTGGTCCGCTCAGCTTCAGGCTTTGCTGAATCGCGGCGTCGTAATCTTGAAGGCGCGCGTCCTTGACGTCCGGCTGCGCGTGTTGAATCTTGGCCAGAAACTCTTCGCGGCGCGATTGACGCTTGCCGTCGATCCCATCGGGCCGCGAAAGACCGGCCGGTCCGCGGCCAGTGTCGGTTAGATATAAATAACTGTCCCGCGCGCCGAGAAAACCGGGTCCCCGCGAGGAGTTGGGATACCCTATCAGCACATACGGCGGCGCGCCGTCCGCGGCCGCGCCCCGTTCGTGCGCGATGATCGAGCCGAACGACGGATAGACGACGGTCCCGCTCACCGGCCGGCCAACGTGCATCCAATTGGTTGCCGCGGCGTGCTCGTCAATGACCTTGTGATTGACGGTCCGCACGGCCGTAACGCGATCCATCAGCGGCGCGAGCTTCGGGAAGTGTTCGCAGAGCCGGACGTCTTTGACGGCCGTGGGAATGCTATCGTAGTAAGAGCCGGCGAGCTTCTTCGTCGGATCACCTTTGCGCTTCGGATCGAACGTATCGACCTGACCCATCCCGCCGCCGAGCCAGACCGAGATGACATGCTCGGCTTTGCCCTTGGGCAAGGCAGGAGTCGTTGCCGCGCGAAGCAGCGAACCTGGCAGTGCGGTCGAAAGACCAGCGGCAGCGCCAAGGGAGAGGAAATCGCGACGATTCATGGAAGCTGTCCTTAGGCGATTTGTTTCTTGCAGGGTGCCACTGGCTCTGCCAGTGTTTCTTCGTGGTTAGTCCTCTGGGCACTGTCAAAGCCAGTGGCACCCGTCGGGATAGTCTCGGCAACAAATGCTATGGGGCCCAGACGAACTCGCGCGAGTTGACCAGGCTCCAGATCATGTCTTCATACACTTCGCGCCACTCGCTCCGCAACCGCGGATCGGGCTCGGGTCCGAGCCGTGCGCGGCGATCAAGCTCTTGCTGAATCGTGTTCGCTTCGGAACGGAGATGATTCGACCAGGTAACCTGCGGCAGCGGATCGAGCGGCGTTGGTGTTTGCATCTCCTCGGCTGGGACGAGTCGCTGGGCGAAGCCAACACCGAGCGCTTCCACGAAGGGCACTCGCTCGGCTGTTGTCGGCAACCGGCCGAGAAATCTTAAGTAAATCGAGTCGACCAGTTCGTCCGCCGAGCCGGCATTGACGGCCAGTTCGGCGATGGGACTGTCCTTCGAAGCACGCGTCAGCCACGTCGTTAATGCGCTGTTAGAAAGGACGCCAGGTTGCAAGACATTCGGCGCCGTCTCGCGGTCGGTCTTCGGCGTTTGCCGCGCCGCGGTCCAGCCGAACGCTTCGAGCACTTCGATCACAATCGCCGCGCGTGGGAGCGTCAAGCTCGGGCGATCGCGTTCGTTCGACAAACTGACCAGCATCCACGACCGCTTCGGATAGCCGAGCGTCAACCGATTGTCCGACTGGCGGCGGCCATCGGGATCGAGCGTCAGTTGTTCGACCTGCATCGTTTGTCCGGAAGCGGCGTAGAACGAATCGACAATCTGCTCGGCCGTCAAACGGCGGCGTTCCGGCGCGTTGAAGAACCGTTGCTCCGGCGCGGCGGCCAGATTCTGGCCCACGGCGGCGCGTTGGTACGCTTGTGAGTTCATGATCAGTCGCATGACGTGCTTCACATCGTAATCGTGAGTGATAAATTCGCGCGCCAAGAAATCGAGCAGCTCCGGATGGCTCGGCGGATGGCCTTCCCAGTCATGCGCCGGTTCGACGATGCCGGCCCCCATCAAACGCCGCCAGATGCGATTCACGACGACTTGCGCGAAGCGCGTGTTCTGCGGCGCGGTGACGAGTGCGGCGAGGCGCTCGCGCGAGTCCTTGGGTGCTTGAACGAGCGCATCGATTGCCGCATCGTCGGCACAGCCGGTGACCTTAGCGAACGGCCACGCCGGCTGAATGACTTCGCCCGGCTTGAGCGTGACCTTGATGAGCGATTCGCGAGCCTGCTTTTGAAAGAAAGCCGCCGGCACCATGCTCGTCTTGGGCACCGTCACCGGCTTGCGTTCGAGCATCGCGGCGAGTGAGTAGAGATCCTTTTGCTTCGTGGTGTGATACGGCGAGTCATGGCAGCGGGCACATTGCAGTTCAAGCCCGAGAAACGCGCTCGCCAGGACATGCCCCTTGGCCGCGTAGGGCGAATCGTTTTGCGCGGCGAGCGAAAACCCGGCGCTCCCCCCTTCGTGAATACTGCCGCGCATCATCATCAACTCGGTCACCATCCGATCGAGCGGTTTGCCGTCGCGGAGCGCGTCGTAGATGTACCAGCGAAAGGGACCGGTGCTGTTGCTAGTCGCGTTGATCAGCGTCGGATTCTCGGCGAGCAGGTCTTGCCAGTAGCTCATCCAATGATCGGTCCAGCGCGGATCAGCCAGCAGCTCGTCAATCAGCGCGGCCCGCTTCGTCGGTTTCGTGTCGGCGAGGAACTCACGCACCTCGGATTCCGGTGCGGGCAACCCGATCGTGTCGAGCAAGGCACGGCGCAAGAACGACGCGTCGTCCACGACCGGCGCGAGAGCAGTCTGCTCAGCAGTCAGCGGCGGTGCTGGCCAAGCGGCACCGGACTTGATCCACTCTTCGAGGATGCCAATTTGCTTGTCGCTCAGCCCTGTGCCATTGGGCGGCATCCGTTCGGCTTCGTCCTTGCTCTTGATGCGGCGGAGCAATTCGGTCTTTCCGAGATCACCGGGCACAATGGCCGGACTTTCCGAGTCACCGCCTTTGAGCGCCGCTTCGCGTGAATTGAGTTTCAGCCCGCCTTGATCCTTGTCGCCATGACAGCGGAAACAATTCTCGCGGAGGATCGGTAGGACCGTGCCGTGAAAGGCTTTCGCATCTTCGACCGGCGTCTTTGCGGCAGCAGCAACGGCTTGATCGAGCTTCTTTGCCAGAAATTGATCGATGGGATTCTGCTGAGGTTCGGTGAGCGCATCGAATTTCATGGGATGTGCCTTAGCCCAAGCGCGCGCCGCATCGTGCCGCTGCTTCCAAAACGCATCTTGAGTCGCGGCAGCGGAATGACGCGCTTTGTTGTCGTAATCTTGCAATCGAGCTTCGATCCTCGTAAGCGCGGTTGTCACCGCTTCATCAGTGAGCGGCAGGAGCCCGTGCTTGCCCGCGCTCGGTTGTAATATCGAAAACGATTTGCCGTCGGCCGTCATGATCGCGACGGTGAGTTCCCCCGGTTCGGTGCGAAACTTTTTCCCTCCGGCCATTGCTTCCAGCACTACGCGGCAAGTGCCATTTGGACCGGGATGCATATCAACCTCGTTGATCGTTTCCTGATGCCGATGCGCGACGTGACGCAAGCCGGGCAGCGGCGGCTTGGCAATCGGCGTGATCGGTTCTTCGCCGCTCGGGGAACCTTGCAGCGGTTTGGTGGTCGCGGCGATCTTGCCATCGATCCAGAGCCGGCTCAGCCCGCGCGAACGGACGAGGATCTTCTGTCGGCCGGCGGGCAACTTCACATCGGCGGCGACGCGAATCAGCACCGGCGGCTTCCAGCTTTCGCGTATGCCCCAGGAATCGTAGCGCTGCGGCAAACGCGGCAGCAAAAATTCTTGACCCGTCCAACGCATTGTTTCTTTAGGCAGGACTTCGCCTTCCTTGAGCCATTGATCGTGGCCCGGCATGCCTTCGTGGAACGTGACAAGCACTTGATCGGCCGGAATTGCGCCGAGATTCGGCATCACGGCCGGCGCATCCTTCGGTGCTTTGCCCGCGGCGACGCCGGTAGCGACACGGCGGTAGCGGCCGCTGATCGTGGCGTCGTCGAGCACTTCGCGGTGAATGGCAATCGAGTCGAGGTGGCCGCGGAAGCTATTCGACGGCGAACCGCTCATCGACGAGCCGATCCAAATCGCGTCGTCGTCCTTCACCGGCGCGGCCTTGGTTGAACCGCCCATGTCCCACTTGCCTGGCATCGGTTTGCCGTCGATCCACCCGCGCACGCTCTCGGGTTCGCCAAACTTGTAAGCGGCCGCGATGTGATGCCAGCCGCTCTTCACGGCGAAGCCGTCATTCGTGGTCCAGCGATGCCAATGCTCGTCCGTTTTATCGGCACCTGCGGCGCGAGGTGTGGCGAAGAGGAAACTGATGCAGACTTTTCCCTTTTGTCCGCGCACGCGCAGCGCCCAGTTCTGATTGTCGCGCGTGAAGCCCTCGGCTCCGGTTCGGCCTTTGCCGATAACATATTGATTTTCGTTGTCGCGCATCTCGTCCAACTTGACCCAGGCTTCGATCGTGATCGCGTCGCCATTGCCAAAGTCAAAGTTGCTTGCCGCACCGCTGTCGTTAAACGTGAACCGCGCGCCGCTGCCATCGAGCTTCACCGCCGTGTTCTCGAGTTCGAAATCCGGAAACTCCGGCGGGCGCGGGCCGGGAACGTCGCGATGAATCCCGCCGACGGCGAGAAGCTGGCTCTGTTCTTCTTGGCTGAACTCCCACTTCGCAATCGGCGCGGCAGCAGCCGCAGTGATCAAGGCAAACAAGCCGAGGCCGCAGAGCGTCAACAATTTCATGGATTGGATCATGGCGAGATGATGCAGCAGTCGTCAGAAAGAAGCGTGCACACGGTCGTGCAACTTCCGTTGGAAATCCCCATTTCCTTTGAAGGCAGGCAAGACGTTTAGTATAGCAGGGCACAGAGATTTGTGTTTACAGTTTGGGAACGCAATCTGTAGCCAAGGTCGTAAGACCTTGGACTCTTCCGATCGTGGCGAAAATAGCAGCCAAAGTCTCACGACTTTGGCTACATTTCAAATCTCCTCGTATACCCAATGCAAAAGCCCCGAACATCAGCATGTCCGGGGCTTTTTGCAATAGTTTTTTTCAATGAACTAGCAATTCACTGATCCAGCCGCACGCCGGCGAAATCGCCAGCCGGCAGCACCCAGCAACCCGAGCGTCATCAACGCCCACGTCCCCGGTTCGGGAACCGTACTCACATTGATGTTCGCCGGATCGCCGGCAACGAAAAGTTCCCCCACGATCGAGAGCACGCCACCGCCCGCGGGCGTCGCCGCGAGATTAGAAGAGGTAGTGGGATTGACGGGGATCGAGAGAAACGAAGGGTTATTGCCCGTTATCGACCAGTTGTATTCCAGGAACCCGAGATTTGTTGTTGCGCCGACGATACCCGCCGAGTTGACCGAAGTCCAATAGTAGTTCAGTGTCCCCGCGAGTTGGGCATACGCCGTGGCACCCGTGGTCGAGCCGCTGACGAACAATGTCGGCGCGCCGGCGATGCCGCCGCCCAAACTCCCCGTGGAGAGATAGTCGAGTTCGAAGTTCAATTGATGATAGGAATACGTCAACGACGGGTTGACCATCGTGAAGTTCACTTGCACATTGCCATCGGCCACATTCGAGCCACCCGGCGCATTCGCCGTGATGGTCGATAGCGAGGTGGTCGTTGTGGGGATGTCGAAGAAACCAGAACTGTACGGCCCCGAGGCAAAAGAGTTCGACGCGGGCATCGTGAAGGGAAAGAACGGAAGCGTTAAACCCGAGGGGACGTTGCCTGGACCTGTTGCGGGATAAGGACCGAAGCCGGCCGAACCGCCCCAAGGTGCCAGCGCCAAGGGATCCGATTGCTGTGAACCCGGCGCTTCGCTGTTGGCGGCAAAATAGGATTGCACGTCAGCATTGACGATAGAATTGATCTGCGCATGCAATCCCCGCAATGAAAAACTCACGATCACTGCGAATGCAGCAACCAACCGAAATGTGGTACGATACACGAGCGGCTCCTTAGAAAAAAAGTGGAACAGATCCAACCGCCGTTGAGACAAGTCCCCACTCGCTCAAGACGCTGCTGATTCTAAGGCGGGAATCCGCAAGTGTCTACAAAAATCTCAAGGCATCCACGCATGTAGATGCTTGCCAGGCACGGTTTCTTTAGCGCGGTCTGTACACGACAAGGCGATGGGAGAAAGCTTCAACCGATCGATGCCACGCGAATCATCGTTCGTGCCAGAGTCCGCCAGCATCTAGTGAATTTAGCCGAGCGCTTTCCGAAGGAGCTAAAGGACTGCGAAATCCTCGATTCTCTCCGAACCGATTACGCGTACCGATTGTTTGTCTCGAAAGCCGATTGGAGCGAAGTCGTTACTCAATTGGCAGAAGAAATCGACTACGATAACTTCAAATCAGCTGTTGGTCGAAGTCAAGGTTCCGCCGGAGCCAAGTACCTCGATGCCCTACACGAGGTCTGGGAAGTTAATGCATCGGCTGCAGAAATGATTCGGCACTGCCCTGAAATGCCCTAACTCTTTGCCAAAACACGGCTTTTCAAGCTCTTCGCGGGTCTGTATATTGGTGGATTCTGTTAATTGGACTGCCAGACTTATTGGGAATGCTGCGATGCCAAAGACCAAGACCCACAAAGGGACCAAGAAGCGCTTTCGCGTGACCGCCACCGGCAAGGTAAAACACCGCCGTGCGGGCACGAGCCACTTGAACTCGCGTTTGAGCAAGAAACGCCGCCGCAATCTCCGCGGCACCGGCGTGCTCGAAGCCGTTGACACGCCGCGCATGATCACCGCGCTGAATCACAACAGCTACTAAAACATTTGTAGCCCGTAGCGTTAGCGAGGGCGACAAAGAAGCGACTTCGGTCGCGCCTGCACTGCGAATAAGAAGCAGCGCGGAAGAGTTTCAAATCGCTTGCGATTGGAAACTGCCAAGCAAACGGGCTAGAACTCTCGGTCACTGACTGGGGGCCTGGTTTTGCTTCCACGCGAGTGCTTTCGAGCATTCGTACTTTGAGGAGTTACTGCGATGCGTGTTACAAGTGCTGTTCCGCGTAACAAGCGGAAGAAAAGATTATTTCAAAAGGTCAAAGGCTTTCGCGGCGGCCGCCGCAAGTTACTCCGCACGGCCAAGGAAACGCTCGTACGCGCCGGCGTTTACGCGACCCGCGATCGTCGCCGCCGCAAGCGCGACTTCCGCCGCCTCTGGATCATCCGTTTGAGCGCCGCCGCCCAAATGCATGGCCTGCGTTACAGCCAATTCATCTACGGTCTCAAGGCAGCGCAAATCGAACTTGATCGCAAGATTCTGAGCGAAATGGCGATCAGCGACGCGCCTGCCTTTGGCGCGCTCATCGAAATCGTCAAGGCCGCGATGCCCAAGGAAAGCAAACCAGTTGCTGCCACGGCCTAACGCGAATCGTTTCGTCTACCGGCGTCCGAGATTGGAGCACCAGGCGGTCTCTGATCTCGGACGTTGTGTTTTAGGAGTATCTCGTTACCAAGCCCCAGCTTGGTCTGTAATACTCGTTACCAAGCCCCAGCTTGGTAACGTGAACCAGAGAAGACTCAGCTAGTTCTAGGTTTGTTAGTTTTCTTTTCTTCGCTGTCTGACATTGTTCAGCCGGAGACTAACGTCGTCCGGTTCAGTAATCATGGCCCTGGCGGAATTTGCTGCTGATCTGGAAAATCTTGCCGCCGCGGCGGAAGCGGCGTTCACTGCTGCTAACGACGACGCGGCGCTCGATGCGGCCCGCGTCGATTTTCTCGGCGCGAAAAACGGCAAGCTCAAGTCGGCGCAGCAAGGTCTCGGCGCGATCGACAAGGCCGACAAACCGGCCGCCGGCAAGCACTTTAACACGGCCAAGCAACGCGTCGAAGCAGCCTTCGAAGCGGCCAAGCAACGGCTCGAATCGGGCGGCGCTACCGTCGCGGCGATGCCGTTCGACATCACCGAACCGGGACGCCGGCCGGTGCTCGGCCGTTTGCATCCGCTCACGCAAACCGTCGAAGAGCTGAAGCAGATCATGGGCCGGCTTGGCTTCACCGTCGCCGAAGGACCGGAGATCGAGGACGAGTGGCATAACTTCGAAGCGTTGAACATTCCGCTGTCTCATCCCGCGCGCGACATTCTAGAAAATTTCTATCTCGCAACGGCGACGAAACTCGAAGGGAAAGGTGCGAGCGCCGCGCCGCTGCTTCTGCGCAGTCAAACAAGCACAGTCCAGATTCGCGTCATGGAAAATCAAAAGCCGCCGGTGCGAATCATCTCGCTCGGCCGCGTCTATCGCCCCGATGATGCCGACGCGACACACTACCCAATGTTCCATCAGATCGAAGGGCTGCTCGTCGACAAGCACGTGACGATGGCCGATCTCAAGAGCACACTGCGGCTGTTTTGCGCGAGCTTTTTTGGACGAGACGTTCATATCCGATTTCGCCCGTCGTTCTTCCCGTTCACCGAACCGAGCGTTGAGGTCGATATGAGCTGGGGCGACCGCTGGATCGAGATGGGCGGAGCTGGCATGGTCGATCCCAATGTGTTCCGTGCCGTTGGCTACGATCCCGATGTCTACTCGGGCTTTGCGTTTGGTCTCGGGGTGGAGCGCGTTTGTGCGCGGCGTCACAACGTTACGGATATCCGCGAATTTTACAAGAACGACATTCGGTTCTTGCAGCAGTTCGTGTGATCATTACAGATAAGATGCGGTTCGCTTGAATCGCGTCTCTTCTTCTCCGGCGGCCAGGGCATGTCTACTGACAACGATATTTCGTCGAACGTCAGTGTCTGCATTGCCACGCCCCGCCCGGTGTTGGCCGAAGGTCTGCGCTCACTGTTTGCCGAAATTCCATGGCAGCCGATTCGCATCCTCAAAAAATTGGCGGAGCTGCCGAAACTCGTGAAGCGCGAGTCGCCTGATCTTGTGATGGTTGATTGCGATTGGCCCGAAGGTGAAGCAGTATTTAAGTGTCTTGCAGCGCTCACAGCGTTGCCGCATCCCGGCAAAACCGTGCTGCTCTACGACACGCTATTGCCGCATGCGCGAATGCAAGCTTTGCTCTACGGCTGCACAGCCCTGTTGTCATGCACAAAGTCGTCGGAGCAAATGCTGCTCGACCTCAAACAAATCGCCGCGCTGCCGCTGCCGCAGCCGTGGGGCGAACTCGGGCGGCTCTATCAGTACCTGGTCCAACCGGTAACACCGATCGAAGGTTGCGCTCACCTGACTGCGCGCGAGTGCCAGTGTTTGCGCTTGCTCGGCTGGGGCTTGAGCAACGAAGAGATCGCGCTCGCCTTGCGGATCTCGCTCGACACAGTCAAGGAACACCTCCGGCATCTCTTCAAGAAGATGCTCTTCACCGATCGTGTCCAGGCGGCCGTCTGGGCGATAAAACACGGCATGGCCGAGTTCGGATTTGCAAGCTGAGCGCAGATTTACCGCTCAAGTACCCACCCGCTTGCGGCTTAGCAATTCTTCGCTGACAGCAATCAGCAAATGAGCGCCGAGTGATATATATTGAGATTTTGCAATCATAGAAGAGGAGCGAAATCCACGTGTCAACCGACTTTCAACTCGACAACCAATTGGCCATCGTCACTGGCGCGAGCCGCGGCATCGGGCGCGGGATCGCCCGCGGATTGTTGCAAGCCGGGGCGCGGGTGGTGCTTATCTCGCGCGATGGCGCGGCGCTGGAACAGACGCGCGGCGAATTGCTGGCGGAGCTTTCGCTCGCGCCAGAGCGAATCATCGCGTCGCCGTTGGATGTCGCCGAAGTCGAGCGGATCGTGCCTTGGTACGATCAGTTCGCCGCCGCGCACGGCACGGCGCATATTCTCATCAACGCGGCCGGCACGACGCGACGCGGGTTCGCCGTTGATCAACCGCTGGCCGATTTCGAGTACCTGCAACGCTTGAATGTCACCGCGACCTACGAACTGGCGCGCGCCGTCGCGCGGAAGCTGATCGCGGCGAAGCGGCCGGGGCGGATTGTAAACATCGCCTCGCTCATGAGTTTTGCGAGTCGCCCCGGCACCGCGGCCTACACCGCGAGCAAAGGGGCCGTCGCGCAACTGACCAAAGCCCTCGCCATCGAGTGGGCCCCGCATGGGATTTTGGTCAACGCAATCGCGCCGGGTTACATCTCGACGCCGCTCACGGCGGGTCTCGTCGCCGACCCGAAATTCTCGCAATGGGTCGCACAGCGATGCCCGCTGCAACGCTGGGGCGAACCGGCGGATTTAGCTGGTCCGGCAGTGTTCTTGGCCTCGCCCGCCGCGCGTTTCATCACTGGCCAGGTTCTGCCCGTCGACGGCGGCTGGTTGGCGAACTTGTAAAAGCCCGAGGCGTAAGCCAGGGAGTTCTGCCGTCATATTCGGAACGATCGCGCCAGCAGCGCGAGTAATCCTTCGGGTTTCGCGCATGCAGCGAGATTCTAGAAAGACCGCTTGCCTATAATCAATTGATACCGCTCCGCTGCGTGTCGCCGCTAAACGGGCTATTCATCATTCGCTGCACCTCATGAAATCTTTGCTCCTTTTCTTGCTTGTTTTTCCCGCGCTCGCCCGCGCCGCCGATTACGGCACGCTCGAAATCAGCGTCACCGATCGCGACACGATGGAGCCGACGCAATGCCGGATTCATCTGGTCAATTCGCAGGGCAAGCCGGTCAAGATTCCCGGCGCGATCCAGCACGGCGATCATGCCGTCTTTCAAGATAAGATCACGCTGCAACTGCCGCTCGGCGGATATTTCTTCACGATGGAGCAGGGGCCCGAGTCGTTGATCCGCTCGGGTAGGTTCGACATCCAACGCTACGCCAAGGATGCACACGCCGTCGACTTGAAGCGCTTCACGAAACTCGAAGACGAAGGTTGGTGGGCCGGCGATCTTGATGTCCAGCGTCTGCCCAACGATTTGCCGCTGCTGATGCAAGCCGAAGGAATTCATTTCGTGCCGAACACGACGTGGACCAACGGCAAGAATGTCTTCACGAAGCTCAAGCCGCCGGCAACACCGACCGAAGAACTCGCGGGTCATCGCCTAATCGAATCGTACGCGGGGCTCGACCTACGCAACGGCAGCGGGCTATTGATGGAAAACATGAAGGCCGCGCTGCCGCTCGCCGCCACGACCGCCAAATTCCCGACGCTTGCCAGCACCGCGGCCGCCGCGCGAGCCGAA
>JBGSSS010000221.1:0-27476 GCA_041736895.1 Pirellulales bacterium | reverse complement strand
TTCGCTGGCCACGGCATGAGCCTTGGCGAAATCGCGTTGATCGTGGAGCAAATTGCCGATGTTGACCAGGACATCGATCGTCTCGGAATGTTCCTTGCCAAGGCTTTTCCGGCGGATCGCCAACGCTTCGTCATAGTACTGCCGCGCCGCGTCGTATTCTTTGAGTGCAGCGGACGTTGATCCGAGATTATGCAGCATGGCAGCATTATCCTGATGGTCGCGGCCCAAAATTTTACGATGCACGGCCAACGCTTCTTCGAGCAGTTGCCGCGCGAGCAAATGTTCTCCCTGGGCAGAAACCAAATTGGCCAGGTTGTTCATCTCTTGGGCGGTGCGGCGATCCTGGTTCCCGTAGAGCTGACGATACGTCGCCAGGGCTTGCTCCAGCATTTTGCGTCCGGCGGCCGTGTCGCCCTGCTTGTGCAGAAGCTCCCCCAGCGAGCCAAGCGTCTTGCAGACCAACTCATGGTTATTGCCCAATTGCTTGCGGCGAATTACTAACGCTTGTTCCATGTATTCGCGGGCAAGGGGAAATTCGGCCATTGCCATATGAAACACTGCCGAATTATTTAGTTGGGTAGCCGTATTCAGGTGCTGTGGTCCATCCACCCGGCGCGAAATGTCCAGCGCCTCTTCATACTTTTTCCGCGCCGCGGCGTAGTCACCCAGCCGGTATTGCAAGTTGGCCAGGTTGTTCAGAATGCTCGCCAAGTCGGAATTGTTCGGTCCCGATTTTCGAGCGTGCGCAAGGACCAACTCATAGTGCTTTAACGCCACCGGATAGTCACCAATGTCAAAGGCCAAATTGCCCAAGTTGTTGACCACCGACATGGTATCGACATAATCGCTGCCTAGGATCTTGGTGCGGATGGCGAGAGCTTCTTCATAACATTGGCGCGCCGCCGCGATGTCGCCTAGATCGGCCAACATGCCACCCAGGTAGTTGAGCGTATCGGCCACATTCGGATGGCCATCACCCAACGCCGCGCGCTCCAGTTTTAATCCAGCTTCAAGCGTCCGGCGTGCGGCGGCGAATTGATTCGCTTGGCGCTCCTGGTCGAAGCGTTTGTAGAGCGGCCGGGCTTCGTTCAGTATTTTTATCTGCGCGTCAGTATAGACCTCTTTTTGAATCTCCTTGGCCGACATCCAGCCATGCTGTTCGCCGTCGGGAACTTTGACCTCGGCCCAGCCGGGCTTGCTGTTGAAGATCCAAAGCCGTGTCCCTTGCGGCACTTCGGCCAGCACCTTGTCGCCGGCCATGATCTTGCCGGGTGCGCCGCTGACGACGCCCAGGGCGCTCTCGGCGTTCAAAACTGATGCCGCATGCAGCAACAAAAATAACAGGAGAAAACCGTGGACCCACGCACGTCGTATAGCTTGCGTCATCGTTTTCATCGCCAGCCCTAGTGAAAATTGTGATGAACAAGGTTCTTGAACACCGCTCAGCGCATGATAACGCTCCTTGCGACGTGAATCTTCTCGCTGATGAAAACCACACAATTTCGGCCATTTTCGCGGCTTGTGGCCACGCGACCTGCCTTGACCACCCCAAATCCCCCGGCTAAACTGCTGAATTCGCGTTTTCCGCAAACTTTGAGGGTTGCGGGGAGTCTGCTGCGCCTGTAGCTGAACTCGTGAGAGTTCAGAAATGCTCCTCTGAACTCTCACGAGCTCAGCTACATTATCACGCGCCGCGTCTGAACTCTCACAAGTTCAGCGACATGGGACGCGACACTTCCTTTCGCCTTTTACTTTTGCATTCTGCCTTTTGCATTTTGCATTGACCCGAATCCCCAATCCCTTATCCCGAACCCCAGAATTTTCATGGCCACTGTTGTGAAGCCGTCGAAGCCCAAGGCTTCTGATTCTAGCGCCGCCAAGCCCGGCAAGATGACCTACTACTTCGGCCAGACCCGCACCGACGGCAAAGCCGACCAGCGCCAACTGCTCGGCGGCAAGGGTGCGAACCTCGCCGACATGACCAGCATCGGCCTGCCGGTCCCTCCCGGGTTCACCATCACCACGGCCGTCTGCGACGCCTACTACAAGAACGGCAAGAAGCTCCCCGCCGGCCTGATGGACGAAGTCAAGAAATCCATCGCCATGTTGGAAAAAGAGCTCGGCAAGAAGTTCGGCGACAAGACTGACCCGCTGCTGATGTCCGTGCGCTCGGGTGCCGCGGCGTCGATGCCCGGGATGATGAACACGATCTTGAATCTTGGCCTCAACGATGACTCGGTCGTCGGCTTGGCCAACGCGACGAAGAACGAACGCTTCGCCTACGACAGCTATCGCCGTCTGATCAACATGTACGGCGACGTCGTTGTCGGCGTTGACCACGAGCACTTCGAAGAAGCCTTCGACACGATCAAGAAAAAGTACAAAGCCAAGCTCGACACCGATGTCCCGACCCAGGGCCTGATCGAACTGTGCGACGCCTACAAGGCCGTTTACAAGAAGCACCACGGCAAGCCGTTCCCGCAAACACCGCTCGAACAACTCGAAGGCTCGATCGAAGCCGTCTTCGCGTCGTGGATGCAGAAGCGTGCCGTCACCTATCGCCAAATGGAAAACATCACCGGGCTGCTCGGCACCGCGGTGAATATCCAATCCATGGTCTTCGGCAATATGGGCGATGATTGCGGCACGGGTGTCGCCTTTACCCGCAATCCATCGACCGGCGAGAACAAGTTCTACGGCGAGTTCCTGATCAATGCCCAGGGCGAAGACGTCGTCGCCGGCATTCGCACGCCGCTGCCAGTCAGCGACATGCCCAAGTGGAACAAGGCGATCCACACCGAGCTGATGAAGATCAAGGACAAGCTCGAAGCCCACTACAAAGATGTCCAAGACATCGAGTTCACGATCGAAAAGGGCAAGCTGTTCATGTTGCAAACCCGCAACGGCAAGCGGACCGGTCCGGCCGCCGTGCGCATTGCGGTCGACATGGTCAAGGAAAAACTGATCACCGAAGAAACGGCCATCAAGCGCATCCCGGCCGCCGACTTGATCCAGCTCTTGCTCCCAAGCTTTGACCCCGCCGCCAAGAAGAAGGGCGAAATCCTAACGATCGGCTTGCCCGCATCGCCGGGTGCGGCCGTTGGCAAGCTGGCCTTCACCGCCGAAGAAGCCGTCGAACGGACCCACGCCGGCGAGAAGGTTCTCCTCGTCCGCAAGGAAACCAACCCCGAAGACATCGAAGGCATGAGCAGCGCGGCCGGCATCTTGACCAGCACCGGCGGCATGACGAGCCACGCGGCCGTCGTGGCCCGTGGTTGGGGCCGTTGCTGCGTCGCCGGCGCCGGAGAAATTCACATCGACGAAAAAGCCAAGACGATCACCGTCCGCGGCAAGAAGTACACCACCAAGGACACGCTCAGCATCGACGGCAGCACCGGCGAAGTCATGGCCGGCAGCATCGCCACCCAAGAGGGCAAAGTCGGCGGCGACTTCGCCACCGTCATGAAGTGGGCTGACAAGTATCGCAAGCTGAAAATTCGCACCAACGCCGACACGCCAGCCGATGCGCAGCGTGCCCGCGACTTCGGTGCCGAAGGCATCGGCCTTTGCCGCACGGAACACATGTTCTTCGAAGGCGAACGGATCCAAGCGATGCGCGAGATGATCCTCGCCGAAGAACGCTCGGCGCGCGAAGCGGCCTTGAAGAAGCTCCTGCCGTTCCAACGCAGCGACTTCGAAGGGCTCTTCAAAGCGATGAAGGGACTCCCGGTCACGATTCGTCTGCTCGACCCGCCGCTGCATGAATTCGTCCCGCACGAAGAAAAAGCGCAAAAGGAACTCGCCGCCGCGATGGGCGTCCCCTTGGCCAAGGTCAAGCAACGCGTCAGCCAGTTGCATGAAATGAACCCGATGCTCGGCCATCGCGGTTGCCGGCTCGCGGTGACGTATCCCGAAATCCTCGAGATGCAAGTCACCGCCATCGTCGAAGCGGCCATCAACTGCCGCAACAAGAACATCGACGCCCAACCCGAGATCATGATTCCGCTGGTCGGCACCGAGAAGGAACTGGCCGGCTTGCGTGAACTGACGATCGCGACGATGGACAAGGTCATCGCGGCCAAGAAGTACACCAAGAAGCTCGACATTCCGGTCGGGACGATGATCGAAATTCCACGCGCCGCGTTGACCGCCGATCAGATCGCCAACCAGGCCGACTTCTTCAGCTTTGGCACGAACGACCTCACGCAGATGACGTTCGGCTTTAGCCGCGACGACATCAACTCGTTCTTGCCCGACTACCTGAAGCAAGAAATCCTACCGCGCGATCCGTTCGTCACGCTCGACGCGACGGGCGTCGGCCAACTGGTCGACATGGCGGTCAAGAAGGGCCGCACGACCAAGCCCGGCCTCAAGTGCGGGATCTGCGGCGAACACGGCGGCGACCCGGCGAGCATCAGCTTCTGCCACAAGGTCGGCCTCGACTACGTGAGCTGCAGCCCGTTCCGCGTGCCGATTGCTCGCCTCGCCGCCGCGCAAGCGGCGTTGGGGAAGTAAGTATTTAGCAGCCCGACGCGTAAGCAAGGGAGAATTTTTGTAGCCCGTAGCGTGAGCGAGGGCGACAAAAATCCCAACCCGACGCGTCAGCGAGGGAGTGAAAACCCGAAGCCCCGGAGTGCCAACTCCGGGGCTTTTTTCGTAAATATCGATGTTGACTTTATACCTTATACGGTATAATGTGTTAATAGATCGTTTGAGCAACCTTGCAAGCCTTTGCTTGCAACTGGAACGATCATTTTACGGAGAACCCTAATGGATACGGCAATCTATTACAAAGGAATTGATCGATGGCGAAGACGTCAAGTATTGCACCCCTACGACCTGCACGCAAACCATTAGTCTGGCTGCATGGAGAAGTAAAAACCCCGCCCTTCAGCGCCGAAGCACGCCAAGAAGCTGGCATGCTATTGCGGTTGCTGCAACAAGGCGAAACGCTCGGCATGCCACAGGCTGAACCGTTGCCGATTGTCGGTCCGCGCTGCGGTGCGCTCCGCGTTCGTGACGAAAACCTGAACTGGCGGATCATGTACCGCATCGACGCCGATGCAATCCTGATCGTCGAAGTTTATCCCAAGAAAACCCGCACAATTCCCGATGAAGTCATTAGCCGCTGCCAGCAGCGGCTAGCCCACTACGATGCTGCCGTAAAGGCGGCGCTCAAGAAACAGAAACGGAAGTAAGTAAACACATGAAACCTGCCAAACAAAAAGCGCTTGAAGCGGCCGGCTGGAAAGTCGGCGACGCGGCAGACTTTTTGGGCATGGATGACCAAGAACGGCAACTGCTCGACGCACGTGTCAAACTGGCCCTCGCGATCCGCCGCCAGCGTGAAGCACAGAAGCTCACCCAAGCGCAACTCGGCGCACGGCTCAAGACGAGCCAGCCGCGCGTCGCCAAAATCGAACGCGCCGCGCCCGATGTCTCGCTCGACCAATTGGTCCGGGCGTTCTCCGTCGTGGGCGGACGGTTCACGATCAACACCGATCCCGCCAAGCGCGTGACCGCCAAGCCGCCACCAAAAACGCAGCCTAAAACGAAAACGGCCGCCAAATCCCAGCGTCGGACGGGGTAATTGCGAGGAGCTTGCGAGTCCGAAATTGACCCGTTAAACTCATTTTCATCTGCGGTCATGTCTTTGTGGCTAGAAGAGTTTTTGTTATTGCACTAACTGGTGTACATGCTATCATATACACCTCGCTGAATATAATTGAGTCATTAGTCATGCAGGATGTATCGCTATGGCCGTGGCTAAAGGCAATTCAAGTGCCACAAATCAAACAATAACAAGCTTTAGCGGCCCAGCTTGGCCAGACAAGTTCGGCAAGTTTATAGAGGGCTATTACAAAGAAGCATTGGCTAAGCCAATCGGTGTTCTCAGCCTATTTTCTGGTGCAGGCGGTTTAGACATTGGTTTTCATCAAGCGGGTTTTCGCTCGCTTGAAATGGTGGAAATCGACAATCGCTTTGCTTCTACGCTCATCGCAAACAGCGGTTTGTTTGGCATGTTTGGTGGTGCCAACATTCATTGCATGGACATCCGAAAGTTCAAACCTTCAATTCTCAAAGGCATCGATTTCATCATTGGTGGTCCTCCTTGCCAAACATTCTCTGCGGCAGGCCGAAGAGCTGGTGGCGTGTTAGGAACCTCAGACAGCAGAGGACAATTGTTTCAAACCTACGTTGAATTGCTTAAGCAAATTCAGCCAAGGGGATTTTTGTATGAGAATGTTTACGGAATCACAGGTGCGAATGGTGGCGATGATTGGCGAATGATCAAGGAGTCATTTGCCGACGCGGGTTACACAGTCACATACAGGATTTTAGATACTGCCGACTACGGAGTTCCGCAACATCGAGAAAGAATGATCATTGTTGGAACTCAAAATTGTGATTTCAATTTTCCGAGGCCCACTCATGGGCCGGATAGTTTTGAAAACAGGCCATTCTTCACAGCTTGCGAAGCACTTAAGTCCGTTCCAAAAGACGAGAATAATCAGCTAGCCGATTTGAATGGACGTTACGGGCATTTGCTAAAAGAAATTCCTCCAGGGTTAAATTACAGCTTTTTTACAGAAAAGCTGGGTCACCCCAAACCGCTGTTCGCTTGGCGTTCAAAGTTTTCTGACTTTCTCTACAAAGCAGATCCTGATAAACCCGTTCGTACAATCAAAGCTCAAGGAGGGCAATATACAGGCCCATTTCACTGGGATAATAGACCATTTACAACGAACGAATTAAAAAGGCTCCAGACGTTTCCGGATGATTACAACATTTCCGGTGGAAGAACGACTGTAATTCATCAAATCGGCAATTCGGTTCCGCCGCAGTTATCCCGAATGCTTGCGATTTCAATAATGGATCAAGTTTTTCGCGTTAAACCGCCAGTTGAATTGCCAACAATGCTGTCAAATGACGCGCTGAGTTTTCGTAAACTAAAACGGGAGCGCAGTGCGTATTATCTTGATCTCGCAAACAATAGCACTTCTGCATCGGTAGTTTCAAGCAAGCAAAAAGCCAAGCCATTCGCAAAATATTTTGAATTGACACCCGACTTCCAGTTCTTGCCCAGCGGGAGCAAATCGAACAGCGCATATGTAGTTTTCAAAGACTATTCCACAAAATGGCAAATCCAGATTCAATCGAATAAAAGCTTCGCCGAGCCAAAGTACAGCGTCACTGTAACACCGGCTTACAACAAAACCTGGAATTTGCCTTGCAACGAAATACTGCTTACCGGAAGCAAATTAGATCACTGCAATTTTATTAGCGCCTGGAAAGCTTTGGAGCATGTATTGCAAATCAATAACCTTAAAGCCGATTTAGTGCAACTTAATGGGTATTATCAATACTCGCCATCGATTTCTGCCTCAATTAAATATCACCAAAGAACTGATTGGAAGTGGAAATCTTTAAGTGATGTTGTTGCCGGAATCGGCGCGCGTAAGCCGCTATCTACTCTTGAATTGTCAAATGAACTGGAAATCCCTCCCAATCAGATCCCGGAGTTTGCCAAGTTTCTCAAAAAACTTGGCTACGAAATACGAAATAAAAATACAAACCCCAAAATGAATACTGATCAATGGCTGATTCCATACCCATTTCCCACACTAAATCATCAAAGTGTTCAGTTGAAGAAAGGCCTTGGCAATGAGCCAGAATGAGATTCGTGATTTGATTTTATCCACCTTGTCACAAGAGTATGAGCGCGCAGAGAGCATTGTTAAGGTTGGGACAGATAAAGATCACTTTTACAAGCTCGTGCCGCATATCAAGCAAGACATTAAAGAGCTTTTCAGCAGGCGACACAATGGCAGAGGTGTGGCACTTACATTGACCGTCTATAAGCTAGTCAAGCCAAGCCAAGATATTCGAGCTCACAAATCCGAACATTCAGGTGGATTTAATGCGCGCAGTATTGACACAGATGTTGTGGTTCCGTTTCTGCGCAGCCACTCACTTTCAAATGCTTCTGCAACACATTGGCTAACGCAAGTTTTCTCAGGGGCTCCCTATACAAAGGACCAAATTCTCAAGACTCAGCCAAAATCGGCCGGCGAAATTGTTCCTCGACTTGTTTCAGCTGTGAATGAGTTAAAGCCCGATTTGGTTCGGCTAGCTCTTTGCATGATGTTCGTTGCGTTGATTAATGAACGAAATATTGGAGTTGTAGAATTGACCAAACCCAAGTCGCTAACAATCGATAAAACAATCAAGCTAATCATGTCGCATTTTAACGGCAATTTCTCTGTAGGCGGCCCAAGGCTTCCGCAAATCGCTATTTACGCAGTCTATCAATGCCTAGTCGGGGAATCGAAGCGATACGAGGGTTGTCACCTGTTGCCATTAGAGCGATTGAAAGCCGCGAATAGAAAATCTGGATCGGTTGGCGATATCGATGTTCTGAATGGCAAACGAGCTTTCGAAGCTGTTGAAATTAAGTATAAAATGCCGATTGATAGCCGGCATGTGTCTGATGCCATCGAAAAAATCAAGTCGGCTGATGTCAAGCGATACTACCTGTTATCTACTGATGGAATGTTGGAAGCCGATAATCAAGCCATTCTTGAATCTGTAAAGAATTTTTACCGGACTAATGGTTGTGAGATTATCGTAAACGGAATTTATGAAACTCTGAAATACTATCTACGCATGATTAACGACATCGATGTCTTCATCGCCAATTACGTGGAGTTAATAAATTCCGATAGAGATGTTGCGTACGAACATCGAATTGCGTGGAATGAGGCCTGCGATATTGTGATGGGGTGACTGTACCGAGTACTCGGGTTAAGCTTTCTGCCAACCTAACGCAAAACTTTGCACCGCCGCCGCTCGTTCCCCCGGGTGCCCGGGTTGAGTTCTCTGCTGAGCTGCGCGTCCCCTAGAACAACATCGCTCGTTCCGGGGGTTCGCTGTCTTTATGGGGCGAAGGACCGCGCGCTCATCCCCGGCCACACACCCCATTAGTGCGGCTATCCCTGCGGGTTTGTCGCCCTCGCTTACGCATCGGGGGACAAAAAACGCGGGTATTTTTTGCCGCCAGGGGGTTTGATTTTGTGCCACAACACAGTGTAACTATGAACAGTTACTGCGCCAGGCTCCCGGTTTCGCGCGGCAAGCGCGTGGCGAGCGCGAGGAACCGAGTGCGGCGGTTGAGATTGTTGCGCGGCGGGGCTGGTGAAAAGGGCCGGCGGCTGTTGCCTTGGAGGGCAACAATGGAGGCGCACACGTATGCGAATTTTTTTCGTTTTTTTTCTGTTTTTTTGCGTTTTTTTCTGATTATTTTCGATTCTTTTTCGTTCTTTTCTTCGTGAAAAACAGGCGTTATTGGCCGGATTCTTGCAGAAATCAGCGTTTTTTCTCGGCAGGCCCTCGGAAGTTTGTTGACATATATCTCAGCAACGAAAAAACTTCGCGGCGCGTGTTGGGGCTGCAAAAAGGCTTTTGATCACGAGTTGAGAACGTTTGCGGCGGAACTTTTTTTGAGGAGGAGGGGAACCATGTTGGATCGTGCGACGATGAGAGAGGCAGCAGAGTTTCTGGCCAAGCAGAGTCCCCGGCGGCAGACGCCGGCGACGGCCAGTTACTTGGATCAGCTCCTTGCCGAAATGGACCGTCAGAGCTTCAACCCGCCGCCTAGCGACCCGACCGGCAGCGCGGGTCCGGACCAGCGGGCGAAGCGCGTTCCGCTGCCGCCGCTCACCATGATGCAAACTGAGATGCAAACCGAGCTACAAGCCTGGCCGCAAGCCGCGCCGGCAGCCGAGGCGGTCTCGGGCCGAGTGCTCGCCGAGGGGTTGAAGTTGTGGCAGGTGGTTCCGCGGCTCCGTGCGGAACGCGAGGCCCGCGGGCTGACCATGCGGGACATGTACGAGGCGACGGGCATGACGAGCGGCCGCTTGAGCCGGCTCGAAAACCAGATCGAGACCAACCCGACGATTGGCACGCTGGAACGGCTGGCCGGGGCGTTGGGGGTGCGGCTGATCGTGACGCTGGTCGAGGTGGCGGACAAGCAGTGAGGGCCGTGAATGCCGCTAGGGATGTTGGACGCCGAACCTTTTGGGTGGTGGAGTTTTCCGAAAGCGGTTTTTGCTCTAAGCTATCCCTCGTGACATCCCCAACCTTGAACGCCACTCTTTGCCAGGAGTTTCCTCGCCATCATGCTTTCCCTCACTCGATTTCTTGCGATTCTTGTCATTACGTTGTGTGCGGTGAATTGCTATGCCGCCGAAGAGAGTCCGACGACGCCGTTGGAGCGAACCGATGACCTGGGCAAGTCGCAGCTCAAGGAGATTAACGCCGATCTGAAAAAGTTGGGCGAGAAGGTCGATCTGGCCTTTATTGGTGACTCGATCACGCGGCGGTGGCGCGGCGAGGGGAACAAGCAGGTCTGGGACAAATACTGGGGTTCGTACAAGGCCGTCAACATGGGGATCGGCGGTGATCAGACCCAGAATGTTCTTTGGCGTTTGCAGAACGGGCAGTTGGATGGCTATCAGGCACGCGTCTTCGTGGTCATGATCGGGACCAACAACTGCTGGGGGAAAAACGTCGTGCCCGCCGACGTGGCCGCCGGCGTCAAGTCGATTCTCGACCTCATCCAGAAGAAGCAACCAGGGGCGAAGATCCTGCTCTTGAGCATCCTACCCGTGGGCGAGAAACCGAATCCGGGTCGGGAAACCCGGACGGCGATCAACGGGCTGATTTCGAAATTTCAGGGAGGACCGATTGAATACATGGACATCTCGGCCAAGTTCCTCGAAGCCGACAACACGATTAGCAAAGACGTCATGCCCGATCATCTGCACTTGGCCCCCAAGGGCTATGAGATCTGGTCGGAAGCGATCAAGGACAAGGTCAAGGGAATGCTGACGGAGAAGGCGAAGGGTTGAGAGCCGGTCGAAGGGTTAAGAATTTTGCTGACCTGCACGCAATCTACACATACACTAAAAATCTTGGCCGTGTAACCATCGCGGGCCTCCGGCATCTAAGAAAATAGGGCTTCGTTCCGTGATGTCGGGCTTGAATCTTTTTTTGGAGAGAGTCATATGCGCTGGAATCCTGGTCGGGCGTTGGTGGTGGTGGGGATCTTGTTTGCCGGTCTGCTGGGTTTGGCGACGACGCGAACGCACGCGGCGGAACCGCCAATACCGCCCAAGGTGGGCGACACGGCGCCGGATTTCAAACTTACGACGCCCGGCGGCGACGAGGTGCAACTGGCGACGATGCTCAAGCAAGGGCCCGTCGTGCTCGTGGTGCTGCGCGGCTTTCCAGGGTATCAATGCCCGATCTGCAGCAAGCAAGTCGGCACCTTGATCGGCAAGAGCAAAGAGTTGGCCGAGAAGAAAGCGTCGGTCCTCTTGGTCTATCCTGGTCCGGCCGACGGCCTCAAGGAGCATGCGGCAGAATTCGTCCGCGGCAAGACGCTGCCCGCCAATGTGACGCTGGTCATCGATCCAGATTACAGCATGATCAAAGCGTATGGGTTGCGCTGGGATGCGCCCAAGGAGACCGCGTACCCGTCGACGTTTGTGCTCGATAGCGCGGGCAAGATCGTGATGGCCAAGATCAGCACGACGCACGGGGGCCGCGCGGACATTGCTGAAGTTCTCAAAAACGTGCCGTAAGCCGCGGCGGGGTGCCGCGAGATTTGAACTCTGCTCGCTCTCGAAATGCCGGTTATCCGGGGTGCTGGCAGAGTATTTTGGTCTATCTTGAGCGTTTTGCGGTTTCTGTCTCGTCCCGGGGATCGAAGACTGCTAGAGTGTCATCTCCGGGAGTTGCTTCGCAAGAGTCGCCTGAACTGTGTTTCTTTTGAATCGCGTGTTCTCCGGCTCAGGGGTCTTTTTCCCCTCGCGATCGTTTTCCCATTTTTTGTGTGAAGCCCGTGGGTGATTAGCGTCACTCGGCTTCAGAAAGCTGTGTTTGGATGTCGACTGGTACGATTAAGAAGCTGACGGACAAGGGTTTTGGATTCATCAGCGTTGGCGGAGGCAAAGACATGTTCTTTCACTCCAAGAGCGTGCAAGGCGTGACTTTTGATGACCTTCACGAAGGTCAACAAGTCAACTTCACCGAAGGCCGCGGCCCCAAGGGTCCCTGTGCCGAAAACGTGACGCCTGTCTAAGGACTGGCGGACGAACGACAATTCGATCAACCCAACAACCTCGGTCCCTCATGGGACCGAGGTTGTTTTTTTGCGCAACGCCAAGTAAGTCACTCCGGTGCTCATTGTGTTTATTGCGCGGAGTACCGCGTGTTCGTCCCCAGCCACCCGGGGACTGTTGGATTGCATCATTCCTTGCCCACCAACACGTGATGCGTGGCCTGGGCTGTCCTGCGTTTTTTCTCGCCCTCGCTAACGCAACGCGCCTACAAGAAAACGCGGAAGATGATCTTGAGTGGTGCCTTGGCGCGCACTTGTTGCGTCATGGCCGCGCGGCTTTGATCTTGTCGATCACGGTTAGCAGCGCGGCTTCTTCGAGCCGGTCCAATGTGCCTCGGCGTTTCTCGAGCGCCGGCAAGGCAGGGAATGCCGACGCGCCGCCAAACTTCAACAGATCATAAGCCGCATCGCGGCGCGCCGCGTCGTCGCTGGCAATCGCCGCGAGAAAATCGGGCAGCAACGGCGCGCAGTTCAAGGTGACGCCGCTCAAATGGTTCAAGCCGATGCTGCCCGTTTTTCGCTTGCCCGCGAGCGCTTCGCGGAGAAAGTCGTGCGCCGCTTCGGGATGCTCGGGATCGACGTTCAACAGGACAATCGCCATGAGCTGATCGCAGGTGCCCCCTTCGCGGGGCAACAGTTCCGCGAGCGCCGCGGCCGCGCCGCTGCGTTTTCCGAGCTTGCCGATCAGGCCCAGGTATTTGCCTTTCTCGGCCCGATAACGCGGACGCGCAATGTAGGTCAAGAGAGAGGGAACATACGCCGGCGCGTGTTCCGCGTCGATTTGGATCAAGGTCACCGCGGCCGCGGCGGCCATATCGAGTGTTGTGTTGGGATCGTGACAGACACCCGTCAACGCTTCGACGGCGATCTTGGGATCTTCGCTCGGTAGACTGAGCATGGCAGCGCACTTTTCGGCCAGCCGATAGGAATCTTTCGGATCTTTGTGCAGCCCTTCGATGAGCGCGGCTTGCACCGGCGGGCTCAGTTTTTTATCAAGCCCGGCCAGCATAAGCCCGGACTCGATGCGCCATTGGCGATTTTCTTTTTGCTGGAGCGCGAGGGTCAGAATGTTGCGAAACGCTTCCGCGGGCGCATTGCCGCGCAGCACATCTTGCATGATGCGCTCGCCGAACTTGGGAAAGTTTTGTTCGAGCGTCTTGGTCACCGCGGGTTCGTTGACTTTGAGTTGCAACAGCGCGAGGGCCGCTTCGACTTGCAGTTCTTGCTCGCGATCCGCGAGCACCGTTTTCAGCTTGACGACCGTTGATTCCACGGCCGTGGCTTTGCGATCCTCGCCGAGAATACGAATCGCTTCGGCCCGCACGCGAGTTGGACCCGCGGTGACCAACTCCTCGAGCGCCGGACGCGCCGCGTCGACGATCGTGCTCAAGCCGGCGCTGGCCGGATAGTGCTGCTCCTTGTCGTCGCTTTGCAACATCTTGATCAACACGGGGACGCAATCCTTGGCCGCGGGTTGCAAAAGATCGGGCAGGAACGTCTGCGACATTTTCGAGTACGCGGCTCTTTTTACCTGCTCGGGCAGCTCGCCGGGAATCCGCTGGGGATCGGCGGCAAATTTCTGACCCACGATTTGGAAGCTGCTCACGGGGAGGGTTTGCGGAGCGGCCGGCGGAGCGGGTGTTGCGGGAGGATCCTCGGCGCGCAAGGCCGCGCTGCAAACGGTGAGACAAGAAGCAACGATGAAAGCAACGGCAACGCGGGCGCGCATGGGCCTGTCCCCTGGATGGAAAAACGAACGGAGAGAGCGGAATAGTCCCCCGAGCGAGAATCCCGATCATCTTAGGGCATCGGGAAGAGGCGAGGCAACTTATTTCGGGGCGCACGAGAGATCCCAGGGGGTGAACCCCTGGGCTTTGGTTATTTCAGTCGAGTGCGATTGTGATGATGTTACGCGAGCTCGATGTGCACGAAAAAGCCCAGGGCGGAGCCCCTGGGCTTAGTGTGGTTAACAAATTGCGGTTCGGCGGGAGCCTCACCCTCCCAAAGCAACTACGCCTTGTCCGGTGTTCCGAACAGCGGGCCGGCTTGGCCGACGCCGCCCTTGAGATCTTCGTCGCTCTTCTTCGGCTGCTTGGCCGGGGTGGCGGCCGATTCGTCCGGCGCGGCGGCCGATTCTTCTTCGGACCAATCCAGACGCTTGCGGCTCAGGCCGATCTTGCGCTCGTCGGTGTCGACGCGCAGAATCTTGACCTCGATGTCTTCGCCAACCTTGACGATGTCTTCGGGGTTCTCGACCTTGTGGTCGGCCAGTTCGCTGATGTGCAGCAACCCTTCGAGGCCGTTTTCCAGTCCGACAAAGACGCCAAAGTTGGTCAGCTTGGTGACCTTGCCCTTGACGATCTGGCCCGGTTGGTACTTGCCCGGAATCTCGGTTGCCCAAGGATCCTGGTCGAGTTGCTTGAGGCCCAACGCGATACGGCGGCGCTGTTGGTCAACGCTGAGCACGCGGCAGGTCAGCTTGTGGCCCTTCTCGACCATTTCGCTTGGGTGGCTGATCTTGCGGGTCCACGACATGTCGCTGACGTGGAGCAAGCCGTCGATGCCTTCTTCGATTTCGATGAAGGCCCCGTAGTTGGTCAAGTTGCGGACGGTGCCGCTGACTTCGCTGTCGACCGGATAACGGTCGGCGACCTGGTCCCACGGGTTCTCTTGGGTCTGCTTCATGCCGAGCGAAATTTCGTGCTTGTCGCCGTCGATCTTGAGGACGACCACACTGATTTCGTCATCGATATGCACCAGCTCGTTCGGATGGCTGACGCGCTTGGTCCACGACATTTCGCTGATGTGGACGAGGCCTTCGATGCCTTCTTCCAATTTGACGAACGCGCCATAGGACATGACGTTGACGACCGAACCCTTGTGGATCGAGCCGACCGGATATTTCTCGGCGACCTTGTCCCACGGGCTCGGCTGCATTTGCTTCAAGCCGAGCGCGATCTTTTGACGTTCGTGGTCGATGTGCAGGACCTGCACTTCGAGCTCTTGGTCGATCGCGACCATCTCGGTCGGATGGTTGATGCGGCCCCAGCTCATGTCGGTGATGTGGAGCAAACCATCGATGCCGCCGAGGTCGACGAACGCGCCGAAGTCGGCGATGTTCTTGACCACGCCCTTGCGGATTTGGCCGATCTCGAGGGTTTTGAGGAGTTCTTCGCGTTGTTTTTCGCGAACCTTCTCGATGAGGGCGCGGCGGCTGACGACGATGTTGCGGCGTTCGTCGTCGATCTTGAGGACGATACATTCGACGGTGCGGCCGACGTAATCGCCGATGTCCGACGGACGGCGGACGTCGACTTGGCTGGCGGGCAAGAAGACGTTGACGCCTTCGAGGTCAACCAACAAGCCGCCTTTAATCTTGCGGAGGACGACCACGTTGACGATGTCGCCTTCGTGGATTTTGGACATTACGTTTGTCCAATCGTCGATCTTCTTCGCCTTGCGCTTGGACAAGACGATCATGCCGCGTGTTTCTTCGCCCATGCCCGTGGCGTCTTCGACGTCTTCGATCAAGACGCGGACGGTTTGGCCTGGTTCTGGCGGCGGTTCGTGTTCATCCCACTCGTTGCGGTGGATTTGGCCTTCGCTTTTATAGCCGACGTCGAGCAAGACGAATTCGTCGTCGACACGAAGAATTTTGCCTTCGACGATCGAGTTCAGCGAGATGTTGGCCGATACCGCACCCCAATCTTCCGGGTCGATATCGCCAAACGATTTCTCTAGCTCCTGCTCCATCAACTCGTCGTCATAATCCAGACCGCGAATAAGATTCCGATTAACCATGTAAAAAAATACCTTGTGGGTGTTGCCTAGACGTGCTGGGACCGTCCCAGTGTCCGGCCAAAAGGAGGACACGCTCTGCGCAAACGCCGACCCACACGGATCGAAAGACGCTCCCGCAAAGAACTACGCAATCTACCAAATTCCCCAGGCCGACTCAAACCCAATCAGGCCGGTTTTCCCGGCAATTTTGGCAAAACAGGCAAGCTACTGCCGCAATTCCGGCGGCTATCCTGGCAAACACTTAGCAGGTACATTGCCGTTGGTGATTTGAAATACAAATTCTTAGCCACAGATAAACACAGATGGGACACAGATAAAAGCAGAGATTTGCAATGCATTTTGGGAGAGCGAGGCTCCTGCCGAGCCGGTAATTAGCCGCCCAACGCATAAGCAAGGGAATTTCGGATGTCATGACACTCCCTTGCTTACACTGCGGGCTACTAAGGAGATAAGTCCCCTGTATTATCTGTGTGAATCGGTGTCTATCGGCGGCTCGTATTTTTGAATTGAGATTACTGATCGCATGAGTTCTTTTTCCCAGCGGATGCTCTCCGCCATCCTCCACAAAAGCAACCCCGTCGTCGTCGGGCTCGATCCGCGCTGGGATTCGCTGCCGGCGGCGCTGCGCGGATCGGTCGAGCCGGCGGATTGGGCGGGCAAGGCCGCGGCGTTCGAGACGTTTTGCCGCGGCGTGATCGATGCCGTTGCGCCGCTGGTGCCGCTCGTCAAACCGCAAGCCGCGTTCTTCGAAGAGCTCGGACCCGCGGGCATGATGGCGCTTGCCAATGTGATGAAATACGCGACCGACGCCGGGCTGCTCGTGATCCTCGACGGCAAACGGAACGACATCGGCAGCACGGCCGAAGCGTACGCGCGAGGGTACCTCGATCGCGCGGCGAAAGCGCCGTGGCGTGCCGATGCTCTAACGGTGAGTCCGTACCTTGGCGACGATAGCCTGCAACCGTTCGTCGATGTCGCCGACAAGAACCAAGCCGGCATCTTTGTCCTCGTCAAAACCAGCAATCCCGGCGGCGGGATGTTCCAAGACCTCCGCACCGAATCGGCCACGCTCTATCAATACGTCGCCGCCTGGGTCGAAACGGCCGCCGCCCGCCAGAACGATCCGACGGGCTACGGCTCCGTCGGCGCGGTCGTCGGCGCGACCTACCCCGAGCAACTGCACGAGCTGCGCAGCGCGATGGCGCATACCTGGTTCTTGATCCCGGGCTTCGGCTCTCAAGGCGGCACAGCCCGCGACGTCGCCCCGGGCTTCGACGAACAAGGTCTCGGCGCGGTGGTCAACAACAGCCGCGGCATCATCTTCGCCCACGCGAGCAAGCAATATAAGGACCGCTTCGGCGAGGCCCGCTGGCAAGCAGCCGTCGAAGCGGCGACATGCGACATGATCGAGCAGTTACGGGCGGAGACAACGGTGGGAAGACTATAACAACCCGAAGCGTGAGCGAGGGCGTGCCTTTAGCAGCCCGACGCGTAAGCGAGGGAGATCAACCTGTTTCAATTCAACATCAATCAGAAGGGCATCATTCATGAAGTTCTTGATTCCACTATTTACATTTGCTTGCCTCTATTCCTTACCTTCGATGTGCTTCGCCGAACTCAAAGTCGAAGCCGACAAGGAAAATGTTGTCGCCAGCCGACTCGAAGGAAGTTGGTGCAAAGATGCTTCGTTATCCGAACGTCTGACCGGCAAAAAGTTGGCCGAGGAACCGACCAAGCCGGCGATCAGCTTCAAGAGCGACTCATCGGTGCTGGATAAGTTGCCATTAAAATTTGCAGAATTCCTGAAAGACAAAAAAATCTACATGGCGGGGATCTGCACCTTTCATGGCGAGAAAAATCAGGAGCAGCCCTTCTTGCTGATCGAAAATCATGGCAATCCGCACGTCGTGTGGTTCCGCGAACGTAACGGGGAACTCTACGGCGACGCGGAATCGATGAACGTCAGCGTGGCCCCTGCGGAAAAAAAGGAAAACGATTTGCTGTTGATCGGCGGCGATTTTAACAACGAATCCTTTAAGCCGTTTCGACGCGTCATTGAAGCAAAGCCGGAACCGGCGAAGTAAAATCACGAAATGCTCCCAGGGGGTAAACCCCTGGGCTTTGTTCCAAATCAACGATTTCTCCCCCCGGTCATTGACCGGGGGCTAATATGATGCAACCGCGCGATCTTGAACTCAACGCCAATGCCCAGCAGTTTGCCGAGTTTCTGCTGGACCAGGCCATGACGCTGCGGATCGCGGCCGAGAACTGCGCCGAAACGAGCGCGACGATTATCGACTGCGGCGTGAAAGTCCCCGGCGGACTCGAAGCGGGCCGCGGACTCGCTGAAATCTGCATGAGCACGCTCGGCGACATTCGGCTCGTGCCGGCGCGGAGTGAATTCGGCGGCGCCGCGGTGCAAGTGCAGACCGATCAGCCGATGACCGCGTGCCTCGCGTCGCAATACGCCGGATGGAAGTTGAGCGAAGGAAAATTCTTCGCAATGGGCTCCGGTCCAATGCGGCTCGCGGCGGCGAAGGAACCGCTCTTTGAGAAACTGAAATGGCAGCGCGAAGAAGCCGAAGCGGTCGTCGGCGTCCTCGAAACGCGCGACATTCCGCCGCCGGCGCTCATCCACAAGATCGCCGCCGACTGCCAGGTCGAGCCCGAAAACGTCACGCTGCTCCTCGCCCCGACAGCCAGCCTCGCGGGCGGAGTCCAGATCGTCGCGCGGTCGGTCGAGACGGCGCTGCACAAGCTGCTCGAACTCGAGTTCGATCTGTCGAAGATCGTCAGCGGGTACGGCGTCGCGCCGCTCCCGCCGCCGGGCAAGAACGACCTCGTGGCGATCGGCCGGACGAACGACGCGATTTTGTACGGCGGCGAAGTGACGCTGTACGTCGATTGCGCGGATGATTTGATTGCCGAGATCGGCCCGCGCGTGCCGAGCTGCGCGAGCGACGACTTCGGCCGGCCGTTTCAAGAAATCTTCGAGCACTACCAAGGCGACTTTTATCAGATCGACCCGCACCTTTTCAGTCCGGCGGCCGTGACGTTCTGCAATCTGAAAAGCGGCAAGAGCTTTCGGTATGGCGAATTGAAACCGGAGTTGATCTGTAAGTCGTGGGGATAATTTTTTAACCACAAAGAGACGCAAGAGGCGCAAAAAATTCGAATACAATTTTTGCCGCAAAGAAAGCAAAGAAAACAAAAAAGGGAGAAAGAATTATTCGCTTTTCTTCTGGCGCGCAGCTCCTACCGATCGGCATACGATCAGTAGGCTTGGGTTGGCGCTGAACGAGCTCTTCAAATAATACGAGCGTGCTTGCTGCTGGCATCGAGCAAGAATGCATCTCAATCTGCCTTCTTTCTTCTGCCATCTTCTCTTTGCTTTTCTTGCTTTCTTTGCGGCAAAATCCCTGCATTTCCTTACTCTTTTGCACTTCTTTGCGGCCACGCCGCATGAGCAAAATTCGCGGCCCCCGCTAGCGTCGGAAAATCTTTTTCGGAAAGTTTTCAAACCGGCATTGACCGAAAATTGGACTCGGAATATCTTCCTCGCACTCTTGGACGGGACACCAACCGCACGAGAACGAATCCACGCGATTCACCGGTGAATGGGTCTGCATCAGGAACAAATAGCTTGCTGTTTGTTTCGCGGACCACGGAGGGATAGGACGGCAAGGATGCTGTCCGACGCCCTCTGAAGTGGAGCTGATAGTCATTACAACGATTCACGAGCGTCCGGATGATGCTTGGAGCTTCGATCTCGATCGAATCCCCAGTCGCCGGATGCCGCAAGTCACGCACGAGTTGGAAGACCTTCGCACGCCGTGTTCGGGAGAACCGCGTGGGGGGAAATGTCCGCAGAAAAATTCGGCAGTACAATTCGACTCGCGAGCGAACATCGCTCCCGGAAAATCTTGGCGTCCTTTGCCCCCCTGGGACCCGCGCTTTCCGGGAGCTTTTTTTGCGCGCACACAAAGAATTGAACGTTTAGCGGCGACTCGGAGCGGAGCTCAATATACGCAGTGGAGCGCTGACACAGCGTTAACGCTCCTCTTCGAGTCGCCGCTAAACGAGATGCTCCAATAATCTATTTCTACACTAGCGCAAACTCTTGCTGCTTTGAATGCGTCCGCGTCATGCGCAGCGCCGAATCCCAACGCCGCAGCCGCGCGACATTTTGCTCGACCAACTCGCGCAGCTCCAGCTTGTCGAGCGGTTCGCGGAGAAAATCGCTTGCGCCGAGTTCCGCCAATTCGTGAAGCTGTTCCGCCGTCGGCTGCGCGGCGAAGACGATCACCTGCGCATGCGCGTTGCAATGCTTCGCGGCGCGCGTCAGCTCCTGGCCCGTGATGATGCCCGGCATGTCGAGCGCCGTGATGACCAGATCGCAGTCGCTCGACTGAATCCAATCGAGCGCTTCGAGGCCGGACGTAAAATAATGGACGTCGAACTGCTCACGGTCCGCGCTCCGATTCAGCACGACCGAAATCGAGCGCACAATCACCGGCTCGGCCGCCACGACCGCAAGATTCAAAAGACGCATCAAACACTCAGATAAGTAGAAAGACGGAACCGCCAGAAAAGAACCACTGTAAAGATGCAAAACTCTAGCTCACTGCGACGTACATTGCTCTTAAATCGGCGTTTTGCCGCTCCCCGCAACAGGCTTAAATCCTAGCCCTCGACTCGGAATTCGCCCCCGGCCGCAACTCCTAATGCCAAAACGAGTTGCGGTTGCTATCCTAGGGCCAACGCGGCGATTGTGACGCTGCGGGCCGAATCGGCTACTTATATCCGGGAACAGGAATGTTCCCGCCCCTCGTCTCGGGACCAATTCAGCTTCGTGTCGCGGTATTCCCAATCCAGTGATGAAGAGCTGGCTCAAATCGCTGCCCGCGAGGGTTCGGCGGGGCTCGCGTTTGAGGAATTGCTGCGCCGGTACCAGACGCGGGTCTGGCGAATTTGCTACCGCTTGCTCTCGCACGAACAAGACGCCAGCGATGCCTCGCAAGAGGTCTGCCTGCGGCTGTTTCTGCATCGAGCCAAGTTCGCCGGACTGAGCAAGTACTCGACGTGGGTTTATGGAGTGGCGGTGAAAACTTGTTTGACGATTCGCCGCGGCCGCGGCCGCCGAAAGAAGCACGAGTCCGCGAGCGATAGCGAAACACTCTGGTCCGGCGTGCCGGATCGGCCGGCGACCCCCGAGGGAGCGAAGCTCGATTTGGAACAGATGCTGGAGATCCTTGACGACGAGGACCGCGCGCTGATGATCCTGAAGTACGCGGAAAATTACAGTCATGAAGAGCTGGCCGAAATTTTTGAGATCGGCGAAAGCGCCTGCAAGATGCGGCTCAGCCGCGCGCGCGAGAAGTTGCAGCAACGCTTCGGCGATGCGGCGCCGGCGAGCAAGGAAGGAGCGGGGAATGCTGCGAAGTAAAAATAATCGTCGTGTACAAGAAACACGCACGACTTCCCAAAATCTGTCTGGTCCCCTCCCCCTTGCGGGGAGGGTTAGGGAGGGGGTCTGGATGGAAGCAAACCTCTTCCAATCCCAAGAATCCTCCTTGTGTAGTACTTTCAAAGTAACTGAGTCTTACGTCACTCAATCACCCCTCCCCAAGTACCACTGTGGGGAGGGAGCCAAACCAATTCTATATTGTTCAACGACCACTCATCCGGGGGCTCCGCTGCGCTGCGTCCCCGGCCACCCAGACTCTTCACCCAACGTCGAGCGAGGTGCCGCATGAGTGAATCGTTTGAATGGAACGATGATCAATTCGCCGCGCTGTCGGACATGCCCGTGCCGCCGGTGCCGCGCGATTTTGGCAAACAACTGCACGACGGCATCAACCGCGCGATCGTCACCGAACAACTTTGCGACAGCGTCGTCAGCGGCTTGCCCGGCGCAGCGTGGGAATTGTTTCAGGCGCTGCTCGGCGGCGCGGCGTGGAGCTTGCAGCATGAACGGCGCAATAAAAGTTTAAGTAGCGAAGAACGCTCCTCTGCGAGTCGCCGCTAAACGAATACTTTTCACAATAACACAGACTTGTCACTGATCAGGAGACACTCACGATGACGACTTTCCCCCTGCTTTACGCACAACAAACGCTCGAAACGCTGTCGGGCTTGCACCAGAGTTTTGTCAATTACCTGCCGAACTTGATCAGCTTCTTGCTTGTGCTGGTGATCGGCTCGGGTATCACCTGGGTACTGGCGAAAGTCGCGCTCTTGGTCTGTGAAAAGACGGGCTTGCAGCGTGCCGCCGAACAGAGCGGCCTGGCCGAGTCGATGCGCGACGCGGGCATCGTGCGAACCTTGCCCCAGATCGTCGGGCAAGTCGTCTTCTGGATGCTCATGACGCTCACGCTGATGCTGGCCGTGAAGCAGTTGAACATCCAGGACTTTGACGACACGATCAAACAAATCCTGGCATTCTTCCCGCGCTTGATTGTCTCGCTGCTAATCTTGGTGCTGGGGTTACTGCTCGGCAAGTTCCTCCGCGGCGTGATCGCGACCGGCGCGGACCGGATGGGACTGAATTACGCGCAGTCGCTCGCGAATGTCGTGTACTGTGCGTTTGTGGTGGTGCTGCTGCACCAGATCAGCAACCAGTTGGGTTTGGAACTCAAACTCTTTACGGACTTGATCCTCATCGTGTTTGGGGGGCTGATGCTCGGCCTCGGACTCGCGGTCGGACTCGGCGGCAAGGACGTGATCAGCGGCATCCTCGCCGGTTACTATGTCCGCAAACGATTCCAAGCAGGCGATCGCGTCAGCGTCGGCGACATCGCCGGCACTGTCCGCGAAGTCGGACCTGTCAGCACGGTGGTGGACGTCCCCGGCGCGCAGCGGATCGTTCCGAATACCAAGATGCTGCACGAAGCGGTGCGGTGAGTTTTTGCCACTGATGAACACTGAAAAGATCTGATTTTCACTGATCAGAGAACTTCTTTTGAAATTCACCAAGCATTGCCTTTGAATTTCGGATCAGTGAAAATCAGTTATTGATCCGTGATAATCCGTGGCAAACAATCTCAGAAAAACAATCATGGGACTAACCGACGAACAACGCGAAGCGATGACCGAACTGCTGTTCCTCGGCCACAAGCTCAATGCGATCAAGATCTATCGCCAAGCCACCGGCGCGGGGCTCAAGGAGAGCAAGGACTTTGTCGATGCGCTCGAAGCGACGCTGCTGCAGACGATGCCCGAACGCTTCAAGATCGTGAAATTCGAGGGCCTGCCAGCGGGTTTGGTGATCACGATCCTGCTCGGGATTTTGCTCGTCGGCGGGATTATCAGCATGATGTTGGTGTTTTAAGCTAACACAACTTGTTAAAAAAATATGCGTCCCCTCACTCCCATCGCGATTGCCGTCATCGTCCGCGAGGGAAAATATCTCCTGCAGCGGCGCGCCGCCGAGCAAGTCCTCGGCGGCAAGTGGGAATTCCCCGGCGGCAAGATCGAACTGGGCGAAACTCCGTTCGCCGCCGCGGTGCGCGAGACGCTCGAAGAGACGGGTCTCGCCGTGCGCGCCGAACGAACGCTGCTCGAACTGCGGCATGCGTATGCACACGCGACGGTGCAGTTGCACTTTATCCGCTGTGTACTGGCGGATGGCATGCCAACGCCGCGCGAAGGCATCCACTGGGTGACCGCGAACGAACTGGAAAGCTACGATTTTCCCGCGGCGAACGCGCCGCTGCTAAAGATGCTGCTGCCGTGAACTCGTTTGCTCAGGGAGCAGGGCTTCTGGGTCTCTGGCCGCGGAAGATCAAAACGCCAGGGTGGCCGGGTCGTAGCGAAGCGGAGGACCCGGAACAGTGGTCGCGGGCAACCAGGGACAAACGCTCAATCCGCATGGAGCTTTACTGGCGGACTAACCGCTTCCCCTTTTTGCTTGCCGCCGGGAAGCCCGAAGGGGAGCGAGACGCGAAACTCTTGGCCGGCATATTTTTCCGGCAACGCTCGGATGAACGTATGGGCTTTCCCCGGCGCGATCTCAAACGCCTCGGCCCCCGTGCCGCAATAGCCCGTCGGGTAGTCCTGCCAAGGCTCATCGGCCTTGGCTCGAGTCTGGATGCCAATGAACGGATACGTTTCCGCATACCCCACAATCCAAACCGAAGCCTTGGACGTGTTCTTGTAGCTGATCGAATGCTCGATCCACCGGCTGCCGGCCGTGGCACTCCCCGGCGGCGCGACAATCGAACGCCCCTTGCCGATGGTGACTTCAAGTGCCCCCTCGATACTCGGCGCAGGCTCGCCCGCCGGAGCCGGCGTGCCGCCGCAAAGCATCACCAAGATCAGCAGGAGGATTTTTTTCATGGGTGGATGCTCGCTCGACGTTTTCGGATCAGACCGGGGTTTCGTGGCTGTAAGACTAAAGATGTAGCGAGCTTTTTGTCAATTCTGATGCCAACCGTGATGCGGCTGGTGCCGGGTGTCGGGGGACGAACGAAGTGGGAACCCGTAATTCTCGGGGCCTCTCGTTGGTCGTCCAAGCGTCAGCTCGGCGTTTTAGAAGACCAGGGGGCGTATCATCAACCCTGGCACCCGGCGTTGAGCATGGTGATCCGTCGGGAGTTGAAATGAATTACTTCATGCATTTTTTGAGATAAAGGAGAATTTGGCTAGCTAATTATTGCAGATTAAGTCATCGGTCCATAAGTTGCGTTGACCTTATGAACGATATATCTTAAAAGTTGTTCAACGGAGTTATCCCGGTGAATAGAGCGTTTCAGGCAGGACACGGATTTGAGCACCGGCACTACACAACCAATTGATTATGGCAACGCTCCTGTTGTGGAGGTTGCCATATCCATTCAGTTCGACCCACCTAAAGGGTTGAACATTGCTCACTTGGGAGCGTACTGGAATACGGTTCGCGACATCTACCCACGCGTTGAATCGGCTCATCCGATTCCTATATCCCATGAGCTGTTCGGGATTCCCGCTCCTTTTTCTTTTGTAATGGACACGACCTCCCCGGAATGTCGGTTACAAATGGCATCGGCCGACGATGAGTGGATGTGTCAGGTTCAGCGTGATCGCATCGTTATCAATTGGCGAAAGCGAAACGCGGACTATCCGAGGTATGAACAAACTTCGGAACGCTTCAGAAGCGCACTAAGTGGCTGGGTTAATTTCCTTAGGCAAAACTTTGAAGCCACAACTTGCAATGCAAGGTCATGGGAAGTTGTCTACATAAACCGCGTTGAAGATGCAGCCTGGACAACTTCCAATGATTGGCCGAAAATCGTTCCTGGATTGTTTGCGACGGGATTCGAAGGGATTCCTAATGCGTCGCTAACAAGCCTCAACAGTCAATGGATCTGGGAATCTCAATCACCTCGTGTTCGACTCTATGTAGAGCAGAAGCCGTTTCGGCGCACACCGCAAGGCGCATCTTCGGCTTTCTTGAATTTCATTGCCCGCGGTCCTTTGGGGCAAGCTCCGCAGGGGATTGATATTTATGACGAGAGTGTTTGGGAGATAATTTCTCCGGCCATTGGGTCTGGCAGAGATATGATTGTAAATACATTTCACCGGCTGATCTCTGATCAAGCCAGAGCAATTTGGAGACATCATGCTCACTAGCTACGCCGACGCAACTTATACCGAAGACTATTCCGTGCCATGCGAGGATCAGTCGTCTATCGCTACCGTAACGCAACAAAAGCCCAGTGAGGTGTGGGATATTTGTTTTAACCAATTGCTTGACGCTGGGAGGGCCTCTCAGGATCGTGAAGATGAGCCCTACAGAAAGACGATTTCTATTGCCGCGGAGCATTTGCGGAAGCAAAAAGAAACGCGGCCCACAATGCCTCCTATCTACTTAGATCGTGAGCCATCAGGAGGTATTATCATCGAGTATGAAGTCGCAAATAATGTTGGCGATAGATTTTCGTTTATTTTTACGTTCTACAATAATGGGTCCCAAGATTTCGTTTGTTGCAGAAATGACGAAGTTGTTTACTGCCAACGATACGCGGCCAACGATTAACTATCGAGAGCGGGCATGAGCGGTGTTGAAAATCCTGTCGAACGCCATGTTTATCGGCAGATGAATCCTCGTGGTGGCAGCAATCCTCCGTTTTACAACGGTAGGACTGGCGAGATTGGTTGGACACTTTTCTTGCCAAACAAATGCGATACTTCAGGGCTATCGTTCATTTGGAAGCACTTGAGATCGGAATTGTGGGCTGCCTATAGGCCAGAAAGAGTAGATGTTAGATTTATGCTCATCAGACTAAACGCTAGCGCGTTGGATTCTGAAGAACCAAAGTTAATCAGTCGTGGATATCGAAATAGCCCCGACTCTCTAGATGATCGCTTTGGTGAGCCTTGGGCACACTGTGAGTTACTAAGTGTCAATCGAACTGACTACGATGCAGACATAAATAAAGCCGCATTAATTCAGGGCTGGGCAAAAAGAGTAGCTGCAAAAATAACCCCATCGCAAATCAGCGGACCTTTCCCAAAGCCCACGGCAGCCGACGAAGCTAGCTATCGCCCATAACTTCTAACCCACGCCACTACCACGCCGCCCCCAGAATTCCTAGCACATCCTCCCCGCGCACCGGTCTTGGATTCAGCCGTAGCAGCCGGCGGATACCCATCGTGCGATCCGCGAGGATCGGGAGCTGCTCTTGCGTCACGCCGACGTCGCGGAGGCGTTGCGGGATGTTGAGCGCGCGTTGGAGCTCCACGACCCGCTCAATCGCCAGGTTCGCCGCCGCGCTCGTGGTCAGATGCTTGGTGTCCGCGCCGAGGAGTTCCGCGACCCTCGCGTATTCGGCCGTACGCGTCGGGAGATTGAACCGCATCACATGGGGCAGGAACAGCCCGTTGCCCGCGCCGTGCGAAATCTTGACCAGCCCGCCGAGCGGATACTCGAGGGCGTGGACCAGCGCGAGGCCCGAGTTGACAAACGCCATGCCGGCGAGGGCCGCGGCGAGGGACATGCCCGTGCGCGCGGCGAGATTCTCCGGCTCGCGATGCGCGGTGAGGAGATGCTGGCCGATGAGGCGGATCGCCTTTTCGGCGTGGCTGTCGCTGAGCAGGTTGCGGCCCTGGTAGATCGAGGCGTCTTCGTCGGGTACGGGAAAGTCGAGGGCGTTGATCACCGTGAGCGCTTCGATCGCGTGGACGAGCGCGTCGATGCCGGAGTCGGCGGTGACTTGCTTGGGACAAGTCAACGTCAGCGTCGGATCGACGATCGCGAGCCGCGGCCGCAGATGCCACGAGAGGGCCGAGACCTTGAGATGATTTTCTTCGTCGGTGAGGACGCACGAGCAACTGATTTCGCTGCCGGTGCCGGCGGTAGTTGGTATGCATATTAACGGTGGCACAGGTCCGGGAATTTTGTCTTCGCCGATGTAGTCCCGCGCGCTGCCGCCGTGCGCGAGGACGGCGGCCGTGATCTTGGCGAGGTCGAGATTGCTCCCGCCGCCGAGGCCCAGGATCGCATCGGGCCCGA
>JBGSSS010000220.1:0-13153 GCA_041736895.1 Pirellulales bacterium | reverse complement strand
GGCCGTCCCTTCGAGTTGCTGCTGCCGCCAGGTCTCAATCCCGCCGGCCAACGCATTCAACCGCTCCGCCGCGCTGCGGAAGTCGATCTTCTCAACGTCGCGCGGCAATGTTTCGGCGTGCTGCTGCAGCATCTTCGACAGCTTCGTGAGCGCCGGCGAGAGCTTGTTATCGACGATGTCGCGAATCAAGACGCGGCCGTTGAACGAACTCTGCCCCGTCGGGCCATTGCGGCGATCAAGCCATTCCAGCACATCACCAAAGAACTCATCCGACGCGAACCGGCAGCTCATGACGGCTTTTTGACCCGCGGCATACGCCGGTTGGACGAGCAAGCCCTTATTCGTTCGATCGTTGTAAAGCTTGCTCAGTGTGTACTCGATCTGGCTCGACGTGATGCCGAGACCCAGATGCTCGCCCGCGACTTGCTCGACGGTGTGGGCTTCGTCGAAGATGACCAACTGATGCGCGGGCAGCAGCGCGCCCCCTTCGCGGCGCACGGCGAGGTCGCTGAAGTAGAGCGCATGGTTGACGATTAGGACCTGCGCGTTTTGCATCCGCCGCCGCGCGGCGTAGTAGTAGCACTCTTTGTACGTCGAGCAACTTCGGCCAAGGCAATTGCCGTTGTCGCTGCGCACTTCGTCCCACACCGCCGACGGCGGGCGAACCGCCAGATCGGTCAGGCTGCCGTCGGGCGTCGTTTTCGACCAGGCTGCGAGATCGCTGATTGCGGTAAGCTCTTCGTCGTTGGGAAAGAGCGAGCCTGCGCGGGCCATTGCGCTTTGCAGCCGGCGCAGGCTAATGTAATTGCCGCGGCCTTTAACAAGCACCGCCGAAAATTCGAGCGGGATCACGGATTGCAATAGCGGCAGGTCTTTCTTGAGCAACTGCTCCTGCAGCGCGATCGTGTGCGTGCTGATGACAACTCGTCGCGTTGGCTTTTCCTCGTCATCGTCGGCCGGGGCATCCTTGCGCCGCGCCGCATCGCGCGGCGCATCGGCCATTTGATCCTGACACACGGCCAAGATCGCAGGGACCAAGTACGCAAAACTTTTCCCCACGCCAGTGCCCGCTTCGACGAGCAGATGCTCCCGCGCCCGGATCGCGTCGGTCACCGCCGCGGCCATTTGCAATTGCTCGGGCCGCTGTTCGTACCGCGGCAACCGTGCCGCGATGCGTCCGTCGGGTCCGAGAATGTCAGGGGCGGTGAACATCGGGTGAGAAGGAAGAAGTCAGGAGGAAGAAGGAAGAATGCTGCAGCTCATCAAGCCGCGGATGGTATCCGCGAGCATTTTGTAGGGCTAGGCGAGTCAATTGAAAGGAGTACATCCTGCCAAGCCGACTACAAAACAGCTTCCAAATCATCCTAGCAAAGAAGTGTGCTTATGTGCAGGTCTTAGCAATCATCGAACCTCACGCAAAAACAAGGTGAAACCATGGAAATCATCGCAGCGAAAAAAACTCGGGATAACCGCCGTTATTCAGTACAATAACCAAGGTAGGTAAGGTCGCGGTTTCTGCTGGCAATCAGAAACACTTTGCCAAACTTCCTGTGCGCCAAAAAATATTCTTTAACTCCATCTATGTTTGTGATGAACAAAATTCTGACCCTGGCCGTGATCGGTCTTGCGTTGCTCTGGCCTGAACAAACCACGCATGCCGCCAACTTCGCGCCCGATCCGATTTATGACATTGTTGTCTATGGCGATTCGTCCGGGGCGGTCACTGCGGCGATCGCGGCCAAGCGCGAGGGCCGCTCCGTCATCTGGATCAACCCCACGAGTTTTGCCGGCGGGATGAGTTCCAGCGGACTCGGCGCGACGGACTTTCTGGGTTATCGCAATACGTTTGGCGGCATCGCGTCGGAGTTTTATGACGGCGTGGCCAAAGCCTATGGCACGAACTTTGTCCGCAGCTTCGAACCGCATGTCGGGAAGCAGGTCTTCGAGCAAATGCTCGCCGCTGCCGGCGTGACCGTGCTGTACAACGAACGACTCGACCGCACGCCGAACCGTGGCGTGACGATGGACGGCAAGCGGATCAAGTCGATCACCACCCTCAGCGGCAAGACATATCACGGCCGCATGTTCATCGATGCGACCTACGTCGGCGATCTCATGGCGGCCGCCGGCGTGACCTATACCGTGGGGCGCGAACCCGAGAGCCAATACGGCGAAGACATGGCCGGTGTGCGCCGCGGTGACACAAATCCGCGTGTCCATTACGGTCAAAAGGACAAGGATCACTTCATCAAAGAAGTCGATCCCTACATCAAGCCAGGCGACCCGGCAAGCGGACTGCTGCCGCACATCAACAATATCCCCGAGCTCAAAAACGGCCAAGGCGACAAAAAGATTCAAGCCTACAACTACCGCGTTTGCTTGACGTCCGATCCGGCAAATCGGATCCCGCTGGAAAAGCCCGCTGGGTATCGCGAAATTGACCACGAGTTGTTGCTGCGGAACTTCGACGCGGGCGATCCGCGCTTGCCGGCGCTGGTCGAGCCGTTGGCCGGTCCGGGCAAGAAGGTCGATTGGAACAATATGCACGCCGTTGGCTCGGATTATGTTGGCGTGAATTACGATTATCCCGAAGCGAGCTACGAGCGCCGCCGCGAGATCGAGCAGCAGCACCAGACCTACATCCGCGGTTTTCTCTGGACGATGGCCCACAGCCCGCGCGTGCCGGAAAAAATTCGCGAGCGCACGGCGAGCTATGGCCTGCCCAAGGATGAGTTCACCGACAACGGCGGTTGGCCGTGGATGATTTATATTCGCGAAGCACGGCGCATGCAGACCGACTACGTCATGACGCAGTTGGATTGTGAAGGGAAGCGCAAAGCGCCCGATCCGGTGGGGCTGGGTTCGTTTGGCATGGATTCGCACTGCGTGCAGCACATTGTCACCGCCAACGGCAAGGTGCAAAACGAGGGCGTCATCTGGCGCACGCCGCCGCGGCCGTATGGGATTTCGTATCGGTCGCTGATTCCGAAGCGCGGCGAGTGCGAGAATCTCTTCTCGCCGATTTGTCTTTCGGCGTCGCACGTCGCGCATGGATCGATTCGCATGGAACCGGTCTTCATGGCCTTGAGCCAAAGCTCGGCGATTGCGGCCGGCTTGGCTCTCGACAAGAACGTCAGTGTCCAAGACGTGCCGTACGAGGAACTGCTCAAGAAGCTCGAAGCGGCCAAGCAAATCGCGCGGCCCGAGGCTTGGAAACGAGCTCCCGCGCCGGCGAAGAAAGCCACGGCTGATGCGCCGGCGAAAGCAGAACCTGCAAAAGCCGAGGCCAATAAGCCAGCAGAGTCGAAGCCTGCACCACCCAAGCCCGCAGAGCAAAAGCCGGCGGAGCAAAAACCGGCGCGGCCCAAGGTCGAGACCTTTGAAATCGATGGCAACAAAGGCTTCATCTACGCCGCGCCCGAACCGGCGGCGGGCAAGCCCTGGATCTGGTACGCGCCGATTGTCAAAGGCGATTTCATCATCATGCGACACAAAAAATACATCGACGCGTTCATGAACGCTGGCATTGCCGTGGCGGGCTTCGATCAGGGAGAGGCTCGCGGATCGCCCGCCAGTTCGGCCCGGTTCACGCTCTTTTACAACGAGATGTTCAAACGCGGCTACTCGGCCAAGCCGCTGCTCCTAGGACAAAGCCGCGGCGGACTCATGACGCTCGCTTGGGCCGTACGCAATCCGGACAAGGTCCAAGCCTGGGCCGGGATCTATCCGGTCTGCAACATCGCTAGTTATCCGCTCAAGAGTTCCAAGAAAGAGACGCTCGCCGATTTTGCGCTGAGCGAGGAGGAACTGCGCGCGAAGCTGGCCGAGTTGAATCCGCCCGACAACCTCGCCGCGTTGGCCAAGGCCAAGGTTCCCTTGTTCGCCGTGCATGGCGACATGGATGCGCTCGTCCCCTACGACGACAACACGAAACTGGTCAAGGAAAAGTACGAAGCCGCCGGCGGCACGTTGGAGTTGAAACTGATCCCCGGCGGCCGCCACGAAGTCACGCCGGCGTTCTTCGAATGCCAGGAGTTGATCGATTTTGTGCTGAAACACGCCCAGTAATAAAAATTTCCGACAGGACAAAAATCGATGAAGTGGATTCAAGCAGTAATCGTCCTGGCCATCTTCCTGACGACCACAGCAACGGGAATTGCTGCGCCGCCGAAGCCCAATATCGTGCTCATCTTGGCTGACGATCTGGGGATCGAGTGTCTTTCTGCTTATGGCGGCACGTCGCACCAGACGCCGAATCTCGATCGGCTGGCGAAAGATGGCATGCGCTTCACGCACTGTTTTTCCAATCCGCTCTGTTCGCCCTCGCGCGGTCAGTTGCTCACTGGCCGGTATCCTTTCGAGAACGGGCTCAGGGTGGTCCTGCATAGCAAGAACCAGGAGAACATCTTCCTCAGTCCCCAGCAGCCCAGTTTTGTGCGGCAACTCAAACAGCACGGCTACGCCACGCAGCTTGTCGGCAAGTGGCATGTCTCGTTGGAACACAAGCACAACACCATTCAAGAATTTGGTTTCGACCATTATCAAACCTGGGGCATTTTTGATGAGCAAGGCGCGAAGACCACTCGTTATTGGAACCCCTATCTCCTCAAAGACGGCAAGCCCATCGCCGCTGAAGTCAAGCACCGCTACGGACCGGATGTGAATCTCGAAATCTATCTCGACTTCATCAAAGCCAGCGCGCAGAGCAAGACGCCGTTCCTTGCCTACTACTCGACTTGTTTGCCGCATTACCCCTGGGAACCGACGCCCGACAGCAAAGACCAGAGCTACCGCGCTCCCAATGCGGCTCACAAAGGGGATCCAAAATATTTCCCGGATATGGTTGCGTACCTTGATAAGCAAATCGGGCTGATGTTCAAAACGCTGGACGATCTCGGCATCGCCGACAATACGATCATCATCTTTTCGGCCGACAACGGCACGGATGCCGATCTGGTCAACACTTGGGGTGACGGGAAAAAAATCGCCGGCGGCAAAGGAACGCTGACCGACCGCGGCACCCATGTGCCGCTTTTGGTGCGTTGGCCGGGGCAGATCAAGGCCGGCAGCACCTGTGATGATCTCGTCGATCTGTCGGATTTATTTCCCACGATCTGTGAACTCAGCGGAGCGAAACTGCCGGAGCAGAAAATCCACGGCCGCTCGTTTGCGCCGCAACTCCGCGGCCAACCCGGGAATCCGCGCGAGTGGATTCATATTCAAAACGGCAATGATCGGCAAGTTCGTAATCGCGAGCACATGCTGAACAACAAAAACCAACTGCGGCGTGTCGTTCCATTAGGAGCAGAGCCAGCCAAGCCAATTACCGGCATCGAAACCGAACAAGAAGCCGCCGCCCGCAAGACGCTGCAAGCGATTTTTGACTTGTTGGGGAAATGATTGGACTTCATTGCGCGTCGGGAAACCACACCCTTCCCGTTGGTCAGGGGGTGCCACCCACGTTTTTTCCTCCAAGTGAACCACGCCCCTTCTTCAGGACAATTGCAAAGTTCAGGTTGGCGAGCTTGGGGCTAAGGGATCAAGGGGCTAAGGGATCAAGGGATCGACGAACATCCGCATCGATGTTCCCTTATTCCCTTAATCCCTTAATCCCGTAGTCCCCTAGCCCCCTTCTTCATCAAGCCTGAACCCTCGATTTCCAGCACCAGCGTTGCTAAACCGTGAATCTTCGACTTTGCAATCGCCCTGGCCCCTTCCTCGAATTTCTTGCCAGCTGCCCCCATCCCTGGTTAAACTAAAGAAAGTCCGACCGGGCGGACCGTCCTACCTACAGATTTTCGGCCCGGGTGTAAGGGGAACCGCATTTGACGGATGCCGAGCCGGATGTCGTCAGCCGCAGCAGGCCCAACCGCTGCGTCCGACGAACCCGTCTGCTCTATCCCCGTGTCCGCCACGTTGTTTCATACAGCGTTGTCTATCACGGTTGTTTCCGATGCTTCACGCGGTTGACTACGTTGCGTTTATGAAACGGTATTTTGCGACGCGCGTCCAAGGACTTACGTCCTTGGCTACGATGTGTCGCTTCACCGCGCTTGCGATAGCTTTGCTGCTTAGCAATTCTTTCACACGCGCCGATGAACCCAAGAAGGACTCTACGAAACCGACGACAGAACGCGCGAGCTACTTCCGCGACATCCGCCCCGTCTTTCAGGAACATTGCCAGGGCTGTCATCAGCCGGCGAAGCGCGGCGGCGATTTTCTCATGACCGAGTTCGGCAAGCTCCTCAAAGGGGGCGAGAGCGGGCTTGCGGCGATCGCGCCTGGCTATCCGGCCAAGAGCAACCTCGTCAAGCAGATCACACCTGACAAGGAGGGCCACGCCGAGATGCCGGCCGAGGCGAAGCCGCTGAACGAAACGCAACGCGACCTGATCGCGCGGTGGATCAGCGAAGGGGCCACGGACGACACACCCGCAAGTGCCAAGGCGCAGTTCGACGCGGACCACCCGCCGAAGTATCCGCAGCCGCCGCTGATCACGGCGCTCGATGTCTCGCCCGACGGTTCGCTCGTCGCGATCTCCGGTTATCACGAGGTCTTGATCCATCGCACGGCCGACTTGGGCAAGGGTCCGAAGGAAAGTCTCGCCGGCCGCTTGATCGGACTCAGCGAACGAATTCAATCGGTGCGGTTTTCGCCGGATGGAAAGTTGCTCGCCGTTGCTGGCGGCTCGCCGGGACGGATGGGCGAGATTCAGGTTTGGAACGTCGAGGATCAGTCGCTCAAGCTGTCCGTGACCTCGACGTACGATACGCTCTACGGCGTCAGTTGGTCGCCCGATGGGACGAAGCTCGGGTTCGGCTGCGCCGACAACTCGGTCCGTGCGATCAACGCCGCGAGCGGGGAACAGATCCTGTTCCAAGGCGCGCACAGCGATTGGGCTCTCGCGACAACGTTCAGCAAAGACGGCAGCCACCTAATCTCGGCGAGCCGCGATCGTTCGTTGAAGCTGATCGAAGTCGCGACGCAACGCTTCGTCGACAACATTACGAGCATCACGCCGGGCGCGCTCAAGGGCGGCCTCGCCGCGGTCGAACGCCGGCCGGACAAGGACGAGGTTCTCGTTGGCGGCTCCGACGGCACGCCGAAGCTGTTCCGCATCTACCGCGAGGCGGGCAAGGACCGCAAGATCGGCGACGACTTCAATTTGCTCCGCAACTTCGACGCGCTCCCGGGCCGCATTTACACCGCGCGCTTCAACAAGGACGGCTCGCAACTCGTCGTCGGCAGCAGCAACGATGGCGTCGGCGAGTTGCGGGTGTACAACACCGACGATGCGAAACAGATCTGCAAATCCAGCGAACCGCTCGGCCCGATCTACGCGGCCGCGTTTTCGCCCGATGGAAAAACAATCATCGCCGGCGGCTACAACGGCACGGTGTATGTGCTCGACGCGGCCAGCGGCGCGGTGCAACAGAAAACACTGCCGGTGGAATTGATGGAGAGAAAGTAAATTCTGTAGCCCGTAGCGTTAGCGAGGGCGACAAAAAATATTGAAAGCCCGCGGCGTAAGCCAGGGAGTCAAAAGAAAGATTGAACAGAAGGCCGCAAAGATCGCAAAGAAGTGACCGTGTGGAAACGTAGCTCGAAGCCATGCTTCGAGCGAGCCCTGCAAAGTCAAATCAGGTTCCGATAGTGGCAAACGAAGTGAAAAGACGACACGAATACTCCCAGGGGATGAACCCCTGGGCTTTGAGAGAGATTCAGAACTCAACACGAATGATCCATATGCGAACCTTATTCACACTCCTGGCCTTCCTTGCAGCAAACCTCTCCGTCTTTGCGGCCGAGAAAGAGACGCTGTCAGAACCGATTCCTGCCGGCATGAAGCTAGCTCGGATTGAAGTCACACCCGCGGGCGAGATCGCGCTGACGAATCGTTTCGACTATCGTCAGCTCCTCATCACCGCGATTAGCGAGACGGGCGATCGAATCGACGTGACGCGTAACGCCTTTCGCAAATTCACCGGCGCACAGCCAGATGCTGTGACATTGAACGAACGAGGTTTGCTGCGGGCGGTCAAAAATGGCAGCGCCGAATTGACCCTAAGTTTGTCCGGTACAGGTTTCGAGCCAGTCACGATTCCGATCAAGGTTACCGGCATCGAAGAAGCCGTCCACCCCGACTTCATCCGCGACGTCAATCCGGTGATGACGAAGTTCGGCTGCAACCAAGGTACCTGCCACGGCGGCGCGCAGGGCAAGAACGGGTTCAAACTTTCGCTCCGCGGGTACGATCCGGTCTTTGACATTCGTTCGCTCACGGACGACCTCACCGGCCGGCGCTTCAATCGCGTCATGCCGGATCAGAGTCTGATGCTGCTCAAGCCGTCGGGCGTCGTGCCGCACGTCGGCGGCGTCCTCTGCAAGCCGGGCGAGTCGGGTTACGAAATTCTCCGCGCGTGGATCGCCGACGGCTTGCCGTTCAAACCCGACGCGGCTAAGGTCACCAAGATCGCCGTCGAGCCGCAAAACCCCACGATTCCGCTGCCGAAAATGAAGCAGCAATTCCGCGTCATTGCGACGTACGCCGACAACACGACGCGCGACGTTACCGCAGAAGCGTTCGTCGAATGCGGCAACATCGAAGTCCTCGAAGCCGACCGCGCGGGCCTCGTCACGGCCCTCCGCCGCGGCGAATCGCCGATCCTGGTCCGCTACGAAGGAGCCTACGCCGCGACGACCGTCACGGTGATGGGCGACCGCGCTGGCTTCGTCTGGACCAACCCGCTGACGAACAACTACATCGACGAACTGGTTTACGCGAAGCTGCAAAAGGTCAAAGTCCTGCCGAGCGAACTCTGTACGGACGACGAATTTCTGCGCCGCGTCTATCTCGACCTGACCGGCTTGCCGCCGACGAGCGAAGTGACGCGAGCGTACCTTGCCGATCCGCGCGACAGCCGCGTGAAGCGCGAAGAGCTGATCGACAAACTGGTCGGCAGCAGCGAGTACGTCGAACACTGGACCAACAAATGGGCCGACATGTTGCAAGTCAACGGCAAGTTCCTCGGCGAGCAAGGTGCTTGGGCGATGCGCAACTGGATTCGCCAGGCGATCGCGTCGAACATGCCTTACGACAAGTTCGTCTACGACGTCCTCACCGCCAAGGGATCAACCGTCGAAACCCCGGCCACTGGTTACTTCAAAACACTTCGCGCGCCCGACGTCGTGATGGAGAACACGACACAACTTTTCCTCGGCGTGCGGTTTAGCTGCAACAAGTGCCACGATCATCCGTTCGAACGCTGGACCCAGGATCAACACTGGCAGCTCGCGGCCTACTTTGCGCAGGTTCAGCGCAAGGAAGATCCGCAGTTCGCCGGGCAAAAGATCGGCGGCAGCGCGGTCGAAGGAGCCGTGCCGCTCGTCGAAGTGATCTACGATGGCACGACGGGCGAGGTGAAGCACCCGAACAGCAACGCCGTGATGAAGCCGTCGGTGCCGTATCAGTCGACCGTCGGCGCGAGCAAGGACAAGGAACCGCATGCACTGCGCGAGCAATTCGCCAATTGGGCAACGAGCAGTGACAACGAGTATTTCGCCAAGAGTTACGTGAACCGCGTTTGGAGTTACCTGACCGGCGTCGGCTTCATCGAACCGGTAGACGACATTCGCGCGGGCAATCCGCCGACGAATCCCGAGTTGCTCGATCGCCTGACCAAGGAGTTTCTGGCCAGCGGCTGCGACGTGCAGCACTTGATCAAGCTGATTTGCAAGTCCCGCGTCTACCAGCATTCGCTCGTCAGTAATCGCTGGAATGACGACGATTCGATGAACTACTCGCACGCGGCGGCGCGTCGTTTGCCGGCCGAAGTTTTGTACGATGCCGTCCATCAAGCGACCGGCACGACGCGCAAACTCAGCGGCCTGCCCAGCGGTTCGCGCGCGGCGACACAACGCGATTCGAGCAACAACTCGCCCGATAGTTTCCTCGATCTTTTCGGCCGGCCGGCGCGCGAGAGTTCCTGCGAATGCGAACGCGTCAGCGGCGTCATGCTGGGGCAGACGTTGAACCTGGTCACCGGTCCCACCATCGCCGCGGCGATTGCCGACCCGAGCAACGAACTGACGAAGCTTGTGAAGGAGCAAAAGGACGATGCGAAGCTGGTCGAGGAGTTGTTCCTGCGCCTCTTGAATCGATATCCGACCGCCAAGGAAACAGCGAAGGGCATCGCGGCCTTACAAATTACCGACGACAGCCGCGACAAGCTCCTCGTCGAGTTCAAAGCCCGCGAAGCGTCGCTCGCCGAACGGCAAAAACAATGGGAAACCAGCCAAACCCAATTGGTGTGGCAGCCGCTGGCTTTTGTCGAGGGAACCTCGGTCAAACGAGCCAAGTTCGTGAAGCAAGACGATGGCTCGCTCTTCGTCGAAGGTCCCTTAGAAAAGGATACATACACGCTGACGTTCGACACCAAGCAAGCGAACCTCACCGGGTTGCGGCTCGAAGCGTTGAGCGATGAGCGGTTGCCGAGCAAGGGTCCCGGCCGCGCACCGAACGGGAACTTTGTGCTCAGTGAACTTACGCTCAAGGCGGCGCCGGCGGCTGATCCGACCAAGTTGCAGCCGGCGAAATTGCGCGGCGCGCAGGCGACATTCTTCCAAGATCAATTTAATGTCAAGTTCGCGATCGATGGCAAACCCGACAATGGCTGGGCCATCAGTCCGCGGTTGGGCGAAAGCCATGCGGCGGCGTTTGAAATCGAGCGCTGGCCGGTCGAGGGTTCGTCGCGCGTCACCGTCACGATGCAATTCAACTACACGGATGGGAAACACAATCTCGGCCGGTTCCGCATCTCGGGCACGACGAGTCCGCCGCCACTTTCGCTCACGGGTCCGCCGGACGTGATCGCGGCGATCCTCGCCGTGCCGAGCGACGACCGTAGCGACGAGCAACGCGCGGCTTTGGCGAAATACTTCCGCGCCAACGACAGCGAACTCGCACGGCTGGAAACGGCGCTTGCCGAAAACGCCAAAATGCAAAGTGATCCGCGCTTAATCGGGGCGCAAGATCTCGTCTGGGCGCTGATCAACACGCCGGCGTTTTTGTTTAACCGATAGCTCGTAGGTGCGGCTGTGCCGCACATAGTGCAAGCTTCGTTGAAGCAGCAAATGATGCAAAGGAGTCGAGCTTCGATAGCGCTTACCGCCAGCAGCATTTTGGCATGTTGGATTGTCTGCTCTATGCCCGGCACAGCCGGGCCTACGGCAAAAACCCCCGCGCCGTTTCCGTAAACGCGCGGACTTGCTCCGCTTGCCAGGTCGCATCTTTCCCAAACTCCGCGGCCATCAATTCCGCCACGCACGGGGCCATCTCTACCGCCGCCCGCGCATTCAAGAACAACGCCCGCGTGCGCCGCGCGAGGACATCTTCGATAGTCCGCGCGTTTTCGTGGCGCGTGGCCCAGACGATTTCGGCCGCGGTGTAGGGCAACTCGGGATGCAGCGGCGCTTGCCAATCTGGATGCTCTTGCCCCAGCGCCTGAATCGCCGGCGCGTCCGCGCCATAGATCGATAGCGAACCAAAGCGCGCGGAATCAATTTCGTAGCCGTGAATCTGCAAGTCTTTGGTAACGCAACTTTCTTTCTCTGGCAGTCTGTGATGCTGGATCACGCGATTGACGCAGTCCTCGGCCATGTTGCGATACGTTGTCCACTTGCCGCCGGTGATCGTGACCAGGCCCGAGGGGTCGAAGTGAATCGTGTGATCGCGCGAAAGTTTCGACGTGTTCTTCGCGTTGCCTGCCTTGACCAAGGGGCGAATGCCGGCGAACTGCGCGAGGATGTCCGCCCGCGTCGGTTTCTTGGCAAGGTACTGCCCCGCGGTTTCGAGAATGAAATCGATCTCCTGCTCCAGCGGCACCGGCTCGAGCGGCGCGCCTGCGAGCGGGACATCGGTCGTGCCGATCAGCGTGTGACCGTGCCACGGGATCGCAAACATCACGCGGCCGTCGCTCGTTTTGGGCACCATGAGCGCGTTCTCGGCGGGCAGGAACGAGCGGTCGAGGACGATGTGCGCGCCTTGGCTCCGCGCGAGCAGCGGTGGCGCGCTCGGATCGTCCAGGTGCCGAACCTCGTCGCAAAACGGACCTGTCGCGTTGATCACCGCGCGGGCGATGAGTTCGGCCTCGGCCCCGGTCTCTTGATCTTGAATCACGATGCCGTGAAGTTCGCCCGCGTCATCATGCAGCAGTTTCACCGCGCGGACATAGTTCACGACTGTCGCGCCGGCTGCGAGCGCGGTTGACGCCAAATTAATCAATAGCCGCGCGTCATCGAACTGCCCATCGGAGTAAACCACGCCGCCGCGCAAGCCCTTGGGCTGCACGCCGGGCAAACGCCGCAGCGTTTCGGTGCGGCTCAACCAGCGCGTCGGCCCGAAACCGAGCTTACCCGCGAGCCATTGATAAAGCTTGAGTCCGATGCCGTAATACGTCCGCTCCCACCAGTGATAACAAGGAATCACGAAGGGCAAGTCATGGACCAGGTGCGGCGCATTCTGCCGCAAGAGACCGCGCTCGTGTAGCGCCTCGCGCACCAGCGAGAGGTTCCCCTGCGCGAGGTACCGCACGCCGCCGTGAACCAGTTTCGTGCTCCGGCTCGAGGTTCCTTTGCCGAAGTCATGCTGCTCCACCAGCGCGACCTTGTACCCGCGCGTCGCGGCATCGACGGCGATGCCGATGCCGGTCGCGCCGCCGCCGATGATCACGATGTCCCACGGCTCGCGCGTGTGGAACAAGCGGTCAAGAATTTCGGCGCGGGTCATGGGATTTCGTAGGCCCGGCTGTGCCGGGCGAAGAGCAGACAATCCAAAACGAAAAAGTTTTGCAGGAAAAACTAATTGAACGAAGCACTTATTTGCGCAACAGTTGCTGCGAGGACAACGTCCCCCGTTTGTGCGGCATAGCCGCACCTACACCGTCTTCACTCGGCCCAGTTCTTCGCGCGCTCGACCGCCTCTTGCCAGCGTGCGCGGGCCGCGGCGGCTGCTTTCGGATCGTGCTGCGGCTCGATGCGGTGAATCTTTTCCGGCTGCGCGGCGAGGGCCGCTGGATCGCGCCAGACGCCCGTCGCTAGCCCGGCCAAGTACGCCGCGCCGAGCGCCGTCGTTTCGGTGACCTCGGGACGCAGC
>JBGSSS010000193.1:0-15321 GCA_041736895.1 Pirellulales bacterium | reverse complement strand
AGCGCTCGCGTTTCATCCGTCGGGCGAGCTCCTCGCCAGCGGCGGCTATCGCGAAATCAAACTCTGGCGCAAGCCCAGCGGCGGCAAGCATCCGGACCTCGCCGCGGCGGGCGATGCGATCAAGCGCGTCGCCGTTTCGCCCGACAATCATTGGCTCGCCGTGGGCGACAACGGGGGCAAGGTCCAACTGCACGATCTGACCACGAACCGGGTCACGCAGACACTCGCCGCGCACAACGGAGCCGTCACGGGGCTCGCGTTTTCGCCGGACAACGCGACGCTCTACACGGCCGGCAACGACAAGCAACTTCGCGCGTGGAAGGTCGCCGATGGCAGCGAAGCGGGTAAGTTCGAATCGCCCGCCGCGATCGTGGGGCTGGCGCTCGTCACGAACGGCACGCAAATTGTGACAGCGGATGAAGACAAGAACCTGCGTCTCTGGGCCTTGCCAGTGCTGCCTGCGCCGGCCGAAGCGCCGAAACCGTTGGCCGAGATCAAGCTCAAGGCCGACCCGACGCAACTGGCCGGCAACCTGACATCGAAGTACATCGCCGTCGCGGACAAGTCAAACAACGTGACGGTGTTTAGCATCGAAAGCAAGACTCAAAAGATCGAATACAACCACGGTGGACCTGTGACCGCGGTGGCACTCTCCGCCGATGGCAAGTACGTCGCCAGCGCCGGCGAGAACAACACGGCCAAGGTCGTGACGATCGCCGACAACAAGCCGCTGCCCGCGATCAAAGGGGACGGCCGTGAGCTGTTCAAGGTGGCGAAGCTGGAACGCGAGTTGAGTCTGGCCAAGGCGCGTCTCGAAGACCGCAAGAAGGACGTCACCGAAGGCGAAGCACTCGCCAAGAAAGAAACCGATGCCGTGCCCAAGGCCAAAGAAGCGAAGACGGCCGCGGAAAAGGTCGTCACCGAAAAGAAAGAAGCCCAGAAGAAGCCGCAAGCCGACAAAGAGCAAGCGGACAAGGACTTGGCCACGCTAACGGAAACGATCAAAGCGAAGCAAGATGCGGCGATGAAGGCGGAAGAAGTCGCGAAAGCCGACGACAAGAACGCCGACCTGCAAAAGGCGCTGAAGACGGCGCAAGCTGAACTCAAAGCCGAAGAAGCGAAGCTCGTCGCGGCCAAGAAAAAGGCCGACGACACGGGCAAGGCGTACAAAAAAGCGAGCGATGAGCTGACCACAGCCGAGCTCGCGCTCAAGTCGTCGGAACGCGGGATCGAAGCGGCGGATGCGTCGGTCGTGAAGGCGAACAAAGAAGTCGAAGCGGCAAAAAAATCGGTCACCGACGCCGAAGCGGCGATCAAGACGGCCGAGACGAAACTCAACGAGGGCAAAGCGGCCGCGACGGCCGCCGAGAAACCGATCCGCGCGATTGCCTTCACGCCGAACGGCGCGCTGTACTACACCGCGGGCGACGACGGGTTGATTCAAGCCTGGTCCACCGAAACCGGCGGCACGCTCGGCGTGCAAGCCGCGGCCGGCAAACCGGTCACGGCGCTCGCGCAAACGGCGAACGGAATCGTGTCGGTTTCGGAGAAGGAGCTCACGCACTGGAACCCGGCCGCGGGCTGGACGCTCGAACGGACGATCGGCAACGCCGATGATCCGACGACGCTGGCCGATCGCGTCTTGTCGCTCGAATTCAGCCCCGACGGCAAATTCCTCGCCAGCGGCGGCGGCGAACCCTCGCGCAGCGGCGAAGTCAAAATCTGGAACCCGGCTGACGGCAAGCTCGTCAAGGCATTCACCGACCCGCACAGTGACACCGTCTTTGCCGTGCGTTGGTCGCCCGAGGGCGACAAGCTGGCGACGAGCGGCGCGGATCGGTTCATGAAAATCTGGGACGCCAGCGCCGGCACATTGATTCGCGCGTTCGAAGGTCATACGCATCATGTCCTGGCCGTGGCGTGGCATCAAAACGGCCGCATTCTCGCGACCGGCAGCGCCGACAACACGATCAAGGTCTGGGATCTCCGCACCGGCGAACAAAAGCGCACCATTCAAGGGTTCAGTAAAGAAATCACCGCGCTCTGTTTTGTAGCCGATAGCTTGCGGCTGATTGCCAGCGGCGGCGACAACGTGATCAAGATCATCAATGCCGATAGCGGCGGCAGTGAACGGAGCCTTGGCGGCAGTTCCGATTTTCTCTATTCGGCGGCAACCTCGGCCGATGGTAAGATCACAGTCGGCGGCGGCCAAGACGGCATTCTTCGCATCTGGGAAGGAACGAAAAACGACCCGGCGCGCGTGCTTGATGTCTCGAAGAAGTAGGTGCGGCTCCGCCGCACAAATGTAGCGGATTGTTCGAAGCAATGGCTTTGGCAGAAATCGCGACTTCGATTGAGCGTTCTGTCTGCCAGCCTTAATCGATTTGGATCGTCTGCTCTTTGCCCGGCACAGCCGGGCCTACGACAAACCCGCCGATGGAATCAGCGGGCAATCGGGACGTTGAGTTTAAAATCTTTAAAGCCAAAAACTCGGAGCAACAGAGGAAAGTCAGAGCGGCACCGAGAATGATAAGATTCATCACTCACCCCTGCATTTCCTTTGCTTCCTTTGCATCCTTCTGTTCAAATTGTAATTGTATTTTTTTAGTTGCATTCAACTCATGAAATGAACGCCCCCCGTCTCAACCTACTCATGCTTCGCGTCGCCGACCTCGAACGCGCGGCAAGCTTCTATCGCCTGCTTGGACTCGAGTTCGTCAAGCACGCGCACGGCTCGGGACCGGAGCATTACGCCTGCGAACCGCCGGGCTTCGTCTTTGAGCTATATCTTGCGACGGCAGAGCAGCCTGTGTCCTCTTCGACGCGTCTCGGCTTCGCCGTTGCCGATGTTGATTGCTTGGCGGCGAAACTTGTTGCCCCGGGTACGCCGATCCTCTCCCCAGCGCGCGATTCCGAATGGGGCCGACGCGCGGTGGTGATTGATCCCGATGGCCATCGAGTGGAATTGGTGCAGTGCAGCGAAAACGCGTGAGCTGGAATTTTATTTCGAGCCTCCCCATTCGCAAGTTTTCTCATCTACGGAAAAACAGATTCCTAATGCACAGTGTCTTCTCGGGGGAGCATGGCAGAAGAATGAAGGCAGAAGAATAATACGGATTTCTTCTCCTGCCTTCATTCTTTTGCCTTTTCTCCAAGAAGTGTGAAACTCATGGGCAACTAATCGGCATCACTCAGGACTTTTTTTATCAATTGCGTTTTATGTTTTAAGCAGTTTGGGAATAGCGCATATAATAAAATCTGTACTTTCTGATCAGTGAAAATCCGTAACATCAGTCAAATCAGTGTTCCATTCTCCCCTAAAGATCGCATTTTCCAGAGTTCCCCCTGGCGAAGTCGGCCCCTGCTTTCTACCATGACATGAACCCAATCTTGGCAACCACGCTGTTGCACGCGTCTCTGACGACCTCATTGATTTCCGCCATTTCCCGCAAGCGAACCGATGACCCACGCCTGGCACGATGTTACCCCGGGAGAGCATCTTCCGACCGAATTCACCGCGATCATTGAAATCCCGATGGGCTCGTCGATCAAGTACGAGCTCGACAAGGAGACGGGCCTGTTGAAGATGGACCGAATTCTTTACTCGGCCGTCTACTATCCGGCCAACTACGGGTTCATCCCGCAGACGTATGCCGAAGACGATGATCCGCTCGACGTCTTGGTGCTCTGCCAAGAAGCGGTTGCGCCGCTGACGATGATGCAAGCCCGGGCGGTGGGGCTGATGACGATGATCGATGGCGGTAAACGCGATCACAAGATCATCGCCGTCGCGATCAACGACCCCGAGTACAACGGCATCCACGACGCCAAGGATCTGCCGAATCATCGCCTGACGATGGTGCGGCGGTTCTTCCAGGATTACAAGCAGCTCGAAGGCAAGGCCGTCGAAGTCGACGAAATGCAGCCGGCGAGCGCCGCCCTGCCGACGATCGAAGAAGCGCTGGAGCGCTACAGCCTCGAACGCCGCCGCGGGTTCCTCAGTACTGCCAGCATCAAAAAGCGGGCGAAGGTTTAAACGCTTCGCGCCTGAATTTTTCGTTTAGCGGCGACTCGCAGAGGAGCGTTCTCTGCGAAGCAGATCGTTATACGCATTCTAATGAAATCCAGCGCGGATTCGACGCAAGCTCCTCTGGTTCCCTCTCCCCGGAGTTGACTCGCCACTTCAAAAGACTTGTTCGGGGAGAGGGCTTGGGTGAGGGCAACTGTTGTTCAGCGACGCTGTTTGAAAAGTTTTGTCCCTCACCCCAACCCTCTCCCGATGGGGAAACAAACGACATGGGAAGCCTTCTCTCGTGAGAGGGGGCCGGAAGTTGCTCCTGACTCCGCGTTGCTATTCGATAGAAAGCGTATTACTCAATCAGCTTCAACCGCAAGAAGTTCAACGCCTGCTTCGCCGCGCGCGGGACGAGAATGTCCGGATGCCCGGCGTAAGTGAACGGGTGACACGCGGTGCCATCGGGTCCGGCCAGCGCGACCCAGATGCGCGGCGCGTCGCCTTCGTCTTTTGCTGGGGCATCGCTCACGGCCAAGCCCCACGTCGCCCCCCATTGGCGGCGGCAATGTTCGGCCATCGCGCGGACGCGGGTCTTGCGATCTTGCAACTCTTCATCCGGCGGCGCGTGTTCGCCGAGGATGTGCTTGAGTGCGTTGACGCCATTGAGTACGGTTCCGCCGGCGTACATCGGCCGATCCTGCGCCGCATTCTCGAGCCAATGCGACATCAACCCGTTGGTTCCCCATTCGGCCGTGGCGAGTGAAGTCCCCTGCTCCGCCAGCAGCCGCAGCACGGCGTGTTCGAGTTCGTCGTTTCCTTCGCCGTAAACGAGCGTGCCGAGACATTCGCGAATTGTTTCGAGTGTCGGCTGCACAATGGCCGCAGCCTCGGCTTCGGTTTCGGTGTTGGTTGTGATGCGCAAGGAAATCGTCGCGGCGTGGACGGTGATGCCGACTAGCGGTTCGCGGCCGCGGCGGATCATGTCCGGGAGCAGCGCCTCGAGATCGCTCTCGCCGACGCCAAAGCACTTGATCACACGATGGCGAATCATCCGCGTCGTGCCGAGCATTCCCTGCAGCGCCGGCACGATCGTCCCGGCCCACATTTCGCGCATCTCCGCCGGCACGCCGGGCAGGCAAAAGACGCGCGACGTCGTTTGGTCCGGCCGCGTCAGGGTGAAGTCGATCCCCGGCGCGCTGCCGTGCGGGTTCGGCACGATTCGGCTTCCGGTGGGGAAGAATGCCTGCACACGATTTCGCTCTGGCATCGCGCGGCCGCGGCGCGTGAAGAGCGCCGTGATGTCGGCGAGTGCCCCTTCGTCCAAGTACAGCTCGCGGCCGACCGCGGCGGCGAGTGCCTCGCGCGTCAGGTCATCCGCCGTCGGACCGAGTCCGCCCGTCGTGATCACGAGTTCGGCCCGGGCGAGCGCTGCGCGAAAGACATCGACGTTCGCCGCGAGATCGTCCGCGACCGTCGTGTGATACATCACGCGAATGCCAAGCTCGCCTAGCCGCTGGCTCAGCCATTGGCTGTTGGTGTCCAGGCGTTGGCCGCTGGTAAGTTCGTCCCCGATGGAAATGACTTCGGCACGCATGCAGGGGGAGGGATTGGGGGTTCGGGGTTCGGGATTGGGGGGAATGCTTTACGAGAACGTCTGCCAAAACGATTCGAGATATGTTTCGCAAAACTGTATTCAGCGCCAACACAAGCCTGCTGATGGTATGCCCATCGGCAGGAGAGCATTCTATCCCAGTGCCGCGGCGATGTACTCTTTCGCCTTTGGGGCGAGCGGCAATTCCAGCGCGATTGTTTGTGCCCGCGGGGACATCTTGGGCCAGGTTTTGCGCAGGATATCCAGCACTTTGTCCGTGGGATGTTTCGCCGCGAAGTCGGGCAGTTCGTGTTCCAGGAATACTAGACAGGCCGCGTCTTCGAGCAACTGCGCCTCCGGATTTTGTTTCAGACGATCCTTTTTCACGAGCGCTTGCGCCGATGCAATTGTTTCTTCGTCATAGCCCTCGTCCGCCATCAGTTGGCCGAGCTCCTTGGCGTGCAAGTTCTTCAAATCCGTCCGCCAACGCAAGTACCCGACGCGGTCCATGGGATACGAAACGCGCGCCAGTTGCCAGCGCCGCAGGTGCTGCCCTCGCACGGCCAGTTGCAAGGCCTCGCTCGCCGCCGGTTCGAGCTTCATGAGCCACTCGGTCATCCGCTGGGCGTAAAGCAATTCGGCCGGGATGTCGTCGTGCGCGGTGAGTTCGCAACGCGGATCTTGGCGATGCACGTCGTCGATCTTTTCGAGCGCTTTTTGTAAGCGAGAATTGCTCATGATATCGATGAAAAAGTTGAACGGCACTGTCCCAATGCTTGTCGCCGCGTTAAGAACCGGAGGACTAACGTCCTCCGCTCGTGGGAATTGAACCTGCATAAATTTGATTCGCCGCCGCAACGCTCGACCCGGCGTTGAACTTTAAACCCTGCTCCGCGAGCAACTGCTCCAGCGCGCCGAGGAACAGCAACACATTATTCGGCCGCGAGCCGTAACCCATCAGGCCGATGCGCCAGGCTTGGCCCTTGAATTGTCCGAGCCCGCCGCCGATTTCGATGCCGAAGCGTTCGAGCAGTCCCTTCCGCACTTTCATGTCATCGATCCCGGGGGGAATCTTGACGGCGTTGAGCATCGGCAATTGATGTCCTTCGGCGGCGGCATATTCGATGCTGAGCGCGGCGAGGCCGGCCTTGAGCGCGCGATGATTGCGCAGATGACGCGCGTGGCACGCGGCGAGACCTTCTTCTAAAACGAGCCGCAGCGCTTCGCAAAGTGCGTACGTCATGTTAATCGGGGCCGTGTGATGATAAACGCGGTCCTGGCCCCAGTACTGCGCGATCATCGTCATGTCGAGGTACCAGCTTTGGACTTTCGACTTGCGCGCCTTGATCTTGGCCGCGGCCCTCGGACCGAAAGTGATCGGCGCAAGACCCGGCGGACAACTCAGGCACTTTTGCGTCCCGCTGTAGACGCAATCCAATTCCCATGTATCGGTCTCGACCGGAATCCCACCGAGACCCGTGACACCGTCGACGATCAAGAGCGCGTCGTGCTCGTGCACGAGCTTGGCGATCTCCTCGACCGGCTGCCACGCGCCGGTCGATGTTTCGGCCAGCACGATGCCGACAACACGCGGCTGATACTGCTTGAGGGCCGCGGCGATTTCGGTTGGCTCAAAGATTTGGCCCCAGGGCTTTTCGAGCTTCGTGACCTTCGCCCCGGCGCGTTCGGCCACGTCGGCCATTCGCGCGCCGAAGACGCCGTTGACGCAGACGAGCATCGCGTCGCCCGGTTCGATCAGGTTGACGACAGCCGCTTCCATGCCGGCCGAACCGGTGCCGCTCACCGCGAGCGTGAGTTCGTTCTTGGTGCAGAATAATTGCCGCAGCATCCCCTGCATCTCGTTCATCAACGCCAGATAGTACGGATCGAGATGCCCAACGGTCCCCATCGCGAGTGCTTCGAGGACGCGCGGATGCGTATCGCTCGGTCCGGGACCCATGAGGATGCGAACAGGCGGATTCATGATGCAATTGATAATTGACAATGGACAATTGACAATGAGGTGAATCGAAAGATCCCCCCTCGGTGGCATCTCATTGTCAATTATCAATTGTCAATTGTCCATTACTCACTATTGTTCTTGTGGTGGTTTTTCGCGCACCAGACGGCTGATTTCTTTGAACTCCGCCGTGCCTGCTTTTTCGCAGAGCTCAAAGAGTGCCGTTTCGACGGTAGTAATCGTCGCGCCGTGACATTCCATGCGTTGGAGTGCGGTCTGGTCGTCGAGGTCTCCCCGCGCGGCGATCGCATCGACCGGCAAATGCACCGCGTATTGCTGCGCCAGCAGATCGAGCGCCGTTTGCTGGACACAGACATGCGTCTCCATCCCGGCGAGGATCACTTGCGTTCGGCCGGTCGCTTGCAACTCCGCCACAAACTCGGGCGAGCCGCAGCAGCTAAAACTCTGCTTCGCGTGAATCGTCACCCCGAGCGCCGTCAGCGGCTCCGCCAATTCGGGGACCGTGGGGCCGAGCCCTTGCGGATATTGTTCCGTGGCCAGGACGGGAACCCCGAATAGCTTGGCCGCGTCGATCAACCGGCGAATGTTCCACGCCAGCCGTGCCGGCTCGTCAATCAGCGGTGCGAGTTTGGTTTGCACGTCGATCACAACAAGCACGGCACGCGCACGATCGAGCAACAGCGGGCTGCGCCAGACGGCGGGAGTAAGATTGGTGTCCATGCTGTTGAGGATAACGGAAACAGTGCAGTTGGGGGAGTGCTTACGAAGTCATGGCTGCAATCTCCTAAGCCCAGGGGGCTTGTCCCCCTGGGTTACGGACCCAGGGGGATGAACCCCCTGGGCTTAGGGTTAACATTCCAACTTCCCCCTTGTCGAATGTCTATCGCCGAAGGAAAATTGTCACAAAGTTCAGGAACAGCACTTCTCGAAGGACATCAATGCCATTTCGCCGTCGCCGGATACCCGCCGCGCGTCGTTTTACGCACGATGCATTGAGCCTCGTCCCTCGGAATGTCTATTTTTCGGTCGAGCGGGTGATGCCGTTGGCCGAAGTGGCCGCCGCGCGCGATGCTGCGGGACCGCGAATATCGTGGAGCGTCGTTTGGCTCAAGGCGTATGCGGCCGTTTGTGCAAAGCTGCCGTTATTGCGAACGGTCTATCTGCGTTGGCCATGGCCGCACTTCATGGAATCGGATGAGATCGTCGGCTCCTTGATTGTCAATCGTCAAGACGGCGAACATCAACGGCTGTGCTATGCGCAATATTACGCGCCGCATGAACAAACGTTGGCCGTTTTGCAGGAAAAGCTGTACCATTTTCAAAATGATCCTATTGAAAAAATCTATTACAAACAAATCCTCTACACAAAGATTCCCAATCCGTTGCGGCTGTTTTTGCTGTGGTGGCAGTTGAATTTTTCGGGCAGGAAACGCGTCACACGCTATGGCACATTCACTCAGTCGACGCTCGCCGGCCAAGGGGCGAATAACGGCGATCACCAGACATTGCTAACGACAAGTCTTTGTTTCGCACCGCTTGATCGTGCGGGCGACTGCATCGGCACCTTGATCTGCGACCATCGTGTGATCCACGGGGCGGACGCTGCCGAAGCGCTCCGACTTTTGGAGGAAGAACTGCGCGGGCCGATCTTGGAAGAGCTAAACGCAAGTGCGAATTCAAGCGGATAGCCTACTCCATGAGTGCCACTGGCTCTGCCAGTGTCTTGTTGATCCGCGTCTTGCGTGTATTCGCACTGGCAACGCCAGTGGCACCCAATTCGATCCCCACCTTGAACCCCCTGGCAACCGAAGCCGCTTCCAGCCATATTGGAAGTTCACACACGAGCCATCTTTTCGAGTTTCTCATGCCCAAACTTGTATCGCATTCAACAACGATCCTCAGTGTGCGCCATCGCGGCCGCGTCGCGATCGGCGGCGCTGGGCAGGTCACCCTCGGCACGAGTGTGATGAAGGCCGATGCCAACAAGATTCGCAAGCTCATGGACGGCCGCGTGATCACCGGCTTTGCCGGCGCGAGCGCCGATGCCTTTGCCTTGCTCGAGCGATTCGAGTCGAAGCTCAAGGATTACCCGTCGAACATTCCGCGCGCCGCGACGGAACTGGCCAAGGATTGGCGCACCGATCGCGCTTTGCGGCGACTCGAAGCGCTGCTCGCGATTGTCGATGGCAAGAACACGCTCTTGCTCACCGGAAACGGCGATGTCATCAATCCGACGGACGGCATTCTGGGAATTGGTTCGGGCGGAAACTACGCGATCGCCGCGGCCAAGGCGCTGGTGCAAAACACGGACTTGAGTGCCGCCGAGATCGTGCGCAAAGCCCTGGAAATCGCGGCCGAAATCGACATCTACACGAACACGAACATTGTGGTTGAGGAACTCGAATGCCAGAGCTGACCCCGCGCGAAATCGTTGCCGAATTGGATCGCCACATCGTTGGCCAGGGCGCGGCCAAGCGCGCCGTTGCGATCGCGATCCGCAATCGCTGGCGGCGGCAGAAGCTGCCGGCTGAGATGCAGCCGGAGATCGCGCCGAAAAATATCCTGATGATTGGCCCGACGGGCGTCGGTAAGACCGAGATCGCGCGGCGGCTAGCGAAGCTGACCGGCGCGCCGTTCATCAAGGTCGAGGCAACGAAGTACACCGAAGTTGGCTACTACGGCCGCGATGTCGAAAGCATGGTCCGCGAGTTGCTCGACAGCGCGATTACCCTGGTCATGGAGCGCGAAAAGAAAACGGTCGAGACCGAAGCGCATAAAAAGGTCGAAGAGCGGCTGTTGAATTTGCTGAGCCCGCCGCCGATCCAATACGACGACGAAGACAAGCCCGACGAAGAAACGGCGGCGCGGCAGCAGCGGACGCGCGAAAAAATGCGGGCGATGCTCAAGGCCGGCGAGATGGAACAGCGCAAGGTCGAGATCAGCGTCGAGCAAAAGCTGCCCCCGATGATGATCGGCAGTATCGGCGCGGAGCAGGCGGACATGGACCTGCAAGGAATGCTCGAAAAATTCATGCCCAAGAATAGCAGCCGCCGCGAATTGACCGTCGCCGAAGCGCGCAAGGTTCTCTTCGAGCAGGAATGCGAAGCGCTCGTCAATCATGAATCGGTCACGCAACAGGCGATCAATCTGGCGGAGAATCTCGGTATCGTGTTCCTCGACGAGATCGACAAAATCGTCGCCAGCGAAGGCCGCGGGGCCGATGTTTCGCGCCAGGGTGTCCAGCGCGATCTGCTGCCGATCGTCGAAGGAACGACGGTCAAAACGAAGCACGGCTATGTGAAAACGGATCATGTTCTGTTTATCGCGGCCGGCGCGTTTCACAAGACGAAGCCGAGCGAGCTGATGCCGGAGTTGCAGGGACGCTTCCCGATCAGAGTGGAACTGCAGGACCTGACCAAGGCCGATTTCATTCGCATTTTGACCGAACCGAAGAGCGCGTTGACCAAGCAATACACGGCGCTGCTCGGCACCGAAAATGTGTCGGTGAACTTTACTCCTGATGCGGTTGATCTGCTCGCGGAATACGCGTTCAAAGTCAATCAAGCAACGCAAAACATCGGTGCGCGGCGGCTTTACACGATTCTGGAGCGAATGCTCGAAGAGCTAAGCTTTGAAGCGTCCGACATGGGGACGTCTAGCGTCGAAATCAACGCGGCGTATGTGCGGCAGCGTTTGGAAGAGCTGACGCAAGACGAGGATTTGAGCCGGTTTATTTTGTAAAAAGACGATCATTGAAACGGAGTATCTCATGCAACAACTACTTATAGGAACGTCCATCCGTAGTTTTGAACAGCTGGAGCAAGGACTTCGTAACTGGTGCAATATAGGTGGTGCACCCGATTATGATGCTGTTGGGATGATTACTTTGTTAGTCGCATGTTTGGATAATCTTCGGGCAAATCTTCCTGATGACATTCTTGCGGATCACGGTGCCACACTCAGTGAAGGGGAGGTCGCGATATTGAAAGTTATGCTAAGTAATAATGAATTCGTAACTAACTCATGAACCCGCTTGTATCTAGTGCTTGATTAAGTGCCATGTATTTTTCGCCTCGCGCTATCAGCGTCGCAGTGCGACTATCTGGACCCGTGACTTTCAACTGAATCTCCAAATACTCGCGCGGCAAACAGCGCGGGACGCGTTCGGCCCACTCGATAATGACCCAGGCCGGCTGCTCGTAGAGTTCTTCGACGCCGAGTTCCCAGAATTCGTCTTCGTCGCGCACGCGATACGCATCGAGGTGATAGATCTTCTCGACGGCTGAGCCCGGCGGCAGCGGGTACTCATGAATCAGCGTGTACGTCGGACTCAGCACGGCATCGGCCGGAACACCCGCGGCGAGGGCGAGACCTTGGACGAAGCGCGTCTTGCCGGCGCCGAGTGTGCCGTTGAGCGCGATGACGCTGCCCGGTGGCAACATGCCGGCTAAGCGTGCGCCGAGCGAGCGCGTGGCGTCTTCATTGGCAAGCGTGATCGTTATTTCATGGAAAGCACTCAATGTTCGAAGCCCTTTGAGGAGAGAGGGCTGCGTCCTTTGCCAGATTCCACTGACCAGTAGCCTTGCTCGGCGACGAACTCGCCGATGTCGCTGAGCAGCACCGGCTCGCCGTAGATCGAGCGTAGCGGCTGGTCGCGGATCAATTGCTCGGCGTGCTTGGCTGGCACGGCGAGTATCAGCTCAAAATCTTCGCCATCGCGCAGGGCGTGCTCCAACGCGGAGCCACTGTCCGGTTCGGCATTGGCCAGCTCGTAGGCGGCGTCTGATATCGGAACCTGATCCAGATTTACGACCGCGCCGCAATCGCTCGCTTCGCAAAGCTGCCACAGATCGTGCGCCAAACCGTCGCTGCAATCGATGCCGGCATGAAGCTCATGATGCGCATGGAGCCAAAGCGCTTCTTGGACGCGCGGTTCGACATCGAGATGCCGGCCGAGGATGCTGCCGCCGAACTTGCCCGTCACCAGAATCCGATCGCCCGGTTTTGCTCCGCTGCGGAGCAAGGAGCCTTGCTCCGTTGTCTCGCCGAATGCCGTGATCGAGATCGCGAGCCGGCCGTCCCAAGTATTCGTGTCACCGCCGGCGATGCTGATGTTGTGCGCCGTGGCGAGCGGCAGAATTCCTTCGTAGAGTTCGCGGGCGAGTTCCGCCGCACCATTACGCGGAAGGAGCAACGAGACAATTGCGGTGACGGGGCGCGCGGCCATGGCCGCGAGATCGCTGAGATTCACCGCCAGGGCTTTGTGGCCTATGCGGCGCGGGCTGACGCGGCCGAGATGGAAGTCGACTCCGTCGCTGAGGAGGTCACTGGTGACGACTCCATCGGCGCCATAGGCCAGGCGAACGACGGCGGCATCATCGCCGGGCCCCACGCGTAGGTGCGCGTGGCGGCGGAGCCGGGACCGTAGCCACTGGAGAAATTCAAGTTCCATGACGTGCCGCTGGGACAGGGATAGTGCGGCGTCGTGGCGTAGACTGGTGTCACTGACAAACCTCGCGGATGACGCAAGACACCATTATGACAGTCAGGTATCAAGCAGGCAAAAGGATCTGTTGGGCCTAGGAATAGTATCGTCCCGGCCTGATTCTCCCAATAACAGACTTTGCGGATTTTAAGCAAGAATCCTGCGAAGTTGATCTTGACTCCCGCGGGAGATGACGAAAAAAAGCGCGAATTGCTTAGCAGCAAGCCGGTGGTTCCCACTGCGGTACCCATCGGCTTGCTGCTTAGCATCGATTCATCGCAAAAGCAGCAAACTCCAGTTAGCGCTTGATCGTCACGGGCAGATGCCCGAAGAGTGTTTCGCCGTTGCGGAGCAGGAGAAACTTGATGGGGGCGAACTCTTCGAGGTCGTCGCGGCTCAGGACATAGTCGACGTTCTCGAGCGTGATCGTTTCCCAGACATGCATGCCGACGAGGACGTCGCCCCGGCGGATGCCTTGCTTCGCGGCGGGGCTATCGGCCCGAACATTGATTACTTGCAGGCCGCCGCGATAGCGCGAGGTGCCTTGCTTGAACTGCTGAGCGGGAATCTGCGTGAGCTTCAGGCCGAGCACTTGCCAATGTTTGTCGCTGTCTTCGGCCGTCTTCGGCTTCGCGGCCAGCGCCAGTTTCGCCGTAACTTGTTCGGAACGCCGCTTGACTTGAAATTCGATCGGAGCGTCGCCTTTCCGGCTGAGTAATATGCGTTCCAAGTCGAGCTGCCGCGCAACCGGGCGGCGTTCGACGGTTTGGAGCACATCACCCGGTTGGATTCCGGCTTGTTCGGCGGGGCTGTTCTTCTCGACGGCTTGGATGACAACGCCTTCGTCGCTAGGGGCCTTGAGTGTGATGCCGTGCCAGCGGTTTTCCAGGCGGGCAACGCTCAACAATTCCGCCGCAATGCCCAGGGCGCGGTCGATCGGAATGGCGAAACCGATTCCATTGGCACCCGCTCGCACGGCCACGTTAATGGCGATCGTCTCGCCGTCGATGTTCATGAGCGGTCCGCCCGAATTGCCCGGGTTGATGTCGGCCGTCGTTTGGACGAGGTCCTCGTAGCTTTGAGTCTCGTTGATTTGGACCGAGCGGTGCAGCGCGCTGATGATCCCCGAACTAACCGTATGGTCATAGCCATAAGCGTTGCCAACGGCGATCACTGTCTCGCCGACAAGCAGGTCGCGCGAAGTGCCAATCGCCGGAACAGGAAAGTCGTGCGGCGCGTCGATTTTTATAACAGCCAGATCTTCGCTCGGGTTGCTGGCAATAAAGCGGGCGATGTGCGAAGTGCGGTCGGCGAGTGTGACTTCGATCTTCTTGACGCCATCGACGACGTGATGATTTGTCAGGATGTACCCGCGCTCGTCGATAAAGACGCCGGTCCCCATGCCGTTGACTTTTTTGGGCGCTTCGCCGCGGAGCGACGGATCTTGCTCGGCGGTGATGGTTTTCTGGCCGTGGATGTTGACGATGCCGGCGCGGGCGTTGACGACCGCCTTGACGATCGGCGTATTGCGCAGTTCCGAACCGACAGCGATTTGTTGCGTATGCCCTAGACAGAGGCCGACGATTGTCAGGCAAACGAACCAGCCAGGGCGTCGTTCAGAGCTCAGCAACGAACGCGTGGTTGTAATGGGCATGCGCATTGATCCGCGAGAAGCAACAGTCGTCGAGCAAGAAGAACCCTTCGGCCAGTTGCCCTGCGCCGAGCCGATACTCCGTGCGACAACACGGGGCATAGAGCGGGCGCAAACCGCTGCCGAAGGGCGATGCTTTCTTCATCGGAACCTGGCCGAGAACCCTACAATTCGACCTGCTAGCAACGGCATAGCTTGCCTAGCTTAGAGTGCAAGCCGCGGCGCATCGACTTCGCCTGAAGAAAAATGAATGCAGGCCAAGAAACAGCCGGAATTTTTATTCAAGAATTGCCGCCGCAGTGAGTGCTGCTTGCAGGTCCGAAGGACCGGCCGTCAGCGTTGTCACTTGGAGAATTCGGCCGGCCCTTCGGGCCTAACGATTTCATTTGCGACTTAACCCGGCCCTGCCGGGCCGGGCTATTCACGGTCGGTCCTGCGGACCTGCAAATCGGAGACTTCTAATTCCCTCCTGGCCGGCCAAAGCTGCGGCGAGGGTCGCTGCTGCCGCTTGATGAGCCGCGCGAGTCTCGGCCCGAGGAACTGCTGCCCCCTTTGCCGAACCCGCCGAAGCCGCCGACCGGGGGCCGGCCCGACGAAC
>JBGSSS010000133.1:0-34139 GCA_041736895.1 Pirellulales bacterium | reverse complement strand
AGCAAATGCTCCAAGGGAGTAAATCCCTTGGCTTTGCGAGAGCGGAGAAATTCATCCAGCGTGCTAGCTCTTCTGTCCCACATAAAAATGACAGATCGCAATCGCCAGCGCAGCCGCGACGTCCGCCGGCTCGGGCAGCGTTGCCAAGCGCAGCTCGCGCTGGATCGCTTGCTGCATCTGCGTCTTGGGCGCGCGGCCGTTGCCGGTGAGTGTTTTTTTGATCTGCGTCGCGCTGTAGCTAAAGACGGGGATCCGCGCGAGTGCGGCTGCTAGCATGATGACCCCGCGCGCGTGACCCATGAGGATGCTGGTGCGCGGATGCTCGATGTGCGAGTAGAGCTGTTCGATGGCGACGGCCGTCGGGTTGTGCGCGGCGATGACCTCGGCGATGCCATTGTGGATTTCACGAAGGCGAAACGGCATATCCTCGTCCGCCCCGCCGCCGCGCACGACGCCCCCTTCGAGCAGCTTCGGCGCCTGGCTGCCGGAGACTTTTTCCAGCAAGCCGTAGCCGGTGATGTTCAAGCCGGGATCGATACCGAGAATTCGCATTCGCTAGGGGTGGGGGATTGGGGGTTCGGGATTGGGGAAGAACGCAAGAAGCAACCGTTTAGCGGCGACTCGCAGAGGAGCGTTCGATTAACACAGCGGAGCGTTTCTGGAAAGGCATTGCAAATTGCAAAGTGCAAAATGCAAATTTCAAATTGTAGACAGCTTTTGCAGTGCCTCGACGATCGCCGCTTCGCCGACGACCGGTGCTTGGCAAGTAAAACCTTCGCAGATGTACAGCGTCGGCTCGCCGTTGACTGCCCCTTTACCGCGCAGAATTTCCGCGAGCGGCGAATCGTCGGGCACGCTTTCGTTGGTGTCGTGGATGACCAGCGCTCGCCGCGGCAGCCACATCGTTCTGAGGCCTTGCGAGAGGCGAACCCACGAGTCATGTTTGCGATCGCCAACCAACACAATCTCCGGCGTTGGTCCCAAATAGTAATCAAGCGCGAGCAACAATTGGCCCGCGGCGCTGGGATAGCGTTCGATCAGGCTCTGGCCGGCGCGGATCGTGCCGATGGCGGCGCGGCGGAAGTCCGCGCGGCCGGTGAGTTTCGCGAGCCGCAGCAGTACTGTCGCTGCGAGCGAGTTGCCGCTCGGGACGGCGTTGTCTTGCAGATCCTTGTGCCGGACGAGCAGCGCTTCGTGATCGTCGGCGGTGAAGAAAAACCCGCCGGCCGGATCGCTGAACCGCTCGAGCACGACGTCCATCAAATGGATCGCGTGTTCGAGGTACCGAGCATCGCCCTGACATTCGTAGATCGATACCAATCCATTGGCGAAGGCTGTGTAATCGTCGAGATAACCGGCGAGTTTGGCCTTGCCATGCCGCCATGTATGGAGCAAATGCCCGTCTTCACGGCGGAGATTCGCCCAGAGGAAGTCAGCCGCTTTGCGCGCTGCATCGAGGTACTTGCCATCATCGAGCACCGTTGCGACCAACGACAAAGCATCGATCATCAGACCGTTCCAGGAGACGATCACCTTGTCGTCTTTTCCGGGATGAATGCGTTGCTCCCGGGCTTGGAAGAGTTTCGCACGTGCCGCTGCAAGTCGATCAGCAAGGCCACTCCACTCGATTCCGCGTTCACGGGCAAATTCCTGGATCGAGTGCGGCAGGTTCAGGATCGACGTCCCATGCTCAAAGTTCCCGCCGGGCGTGACATCGTAGACAGCGGCGAAGAGTTCGGCCTCTTCCTTGCCAAGCACGGCTTCGAGTTCCGCTGGTGTCCAGACATAGAACTTGCCTTCGTGGCCTTCGCTGTCGGCGTCTTCGGTGCTATAGAATGCGCCGTCCTTGTCAGTCATGTCGCGCAGCACATAGTCACAGATCTCTACCGCGACGGCAGCGTATTCGGAACAGGGATGCTTCGTGGGATGAAACATTTGAAACGCTTCAATGTAGCACGCGGCCAGTTGCGCATTGTCGTAGACCATTTTCTCGAAATGCGGCACGAGCCAGCGTTCATCGACCGAATACCGCGCAAACCCGCCGCCGAGATGATCGTAGATTCCGCCCCGCATCATCTTGTCGAGCGTGTGCGTAACCATCTGCAACGTCCGCGGGTTCTTGTTTCGCGCGTGCAGACGCAAGAGCAGCCGCAGGTCCATCGGGTGCGGGAACTTCGGGGCTTGGCCGAAACCGCCGTGCTGCGGGTCGAAGCTATTGGCCAGCGACATCTCGGCCGAGCGGAGAAGTTGCTCGCTGAGTTCGTAGTCGCTCGGCTCGTTGGTGCTGACCTCTTGCAGGTACTTGGTGATCTCGGTCGCTTGCTCGCGAGCCTGCGCGCGGCGATGCGTCCAGGCATCGTTCACGGCGAGCAAGACCTGATCAAACCCGGGCATTCCTTGGCGACCTGTCGGGGGCCAATACGTCCCGCCGTAGAACGGTTGCAGATCCGGCGTCAGAAACACCGACATCGGCCAGCCGCCGCGGCGCGTCATCATCTGCACCGCTTGCATGTAAATCGCGTCCAGGTCCGGCCGCTCTTCGCGGTCGACCTTCACATTGACGAAGTGCTCGTTCATCAGCGCGGCGATATGCGGGTTCTCGAAACTTTCGTGCTCCATGACGTGACACCAGTGACACGCCGAATAGCCGATCGAAAGAAAGATCGGCTTCTGTTCGGTCTGCGCGCGGGTCAGTGCCTCTTCGCCCCACGGGTACCAGTCCACCGGATTATTCTGGTGCTGCAAGAGATACGGCGACGATTCGTGAGCAAGGCGGTTTGGCATGAGTTAGCAGTCCGACGCGTAAGCGAGGGAGAAATGCTCCCAGGGGATGAACCCCTGGGCTTTGTGAACCACGAAGACTCCGTGCAAGATAACAAATTTGCCCGCGAGTTTCTTGACTTCGCGTGGTGAGTCTGTGACATTGCCAGCGGGGAGAATTGCTCCACAAGGCTTCTATTGGGGGAGTTTCCGATGCGTCGCTGGTTTTTTCTTTTGCTGACGGTGTTGTCCTGTTGTTCATTCACGACGGTGCAAGCCGGGAACAGTGACGGCACCCTCGATATCTATTGGATCGATGTCGAAGGGGGTGCCGCGACGTTGATCGTCACGCCGGCCGGTGAATCGATCCTGATTGATACGGGCAATCCCGGAGCGCGCGATGCCGACCGGATTTTTCAGGTCGCGACGAAGACGGCGAAGCTCCAAAAGATCGACCATCTGGTGACGACACACTATCACGGCGATCATTTCGGCGGCGCGGCGACACTATCAAAGGCGATTCCGATCGGTGTCGTTCACGACAACGGCGATTTTGGCCAAAAGGAAAAACCGAGCAAAGAATACCTGGAGTTCAAAGCCGATAAGCGCGAGCAGATCAAGGTCGGTGAAGTCATGAAGTTCGCCGGCAACACCGACAAGAAATCACCCGGCGTCACGATCAAGTGCATGTGTGCTCGTCAGGAGGTCGTCGGTCCGCCGGCGAATGTACGCCTGGCGAAGAACCCGCTGACCGACGAAGCGGTGAAGAAGCCGGACGACACGAGCGACAACGCGAATAGCATCGTGTTGCTCGTGGAGTTCGGCGGGTTTCGATTCTTTGACGGCGGCGATTTGACGTGGAACACCGAGGAAAAACTCGTTTGCCCGTTCAACCTGGTCGGCAACGTCGATGTCTATCAAGTCAATCACCACGGGCTCGATGTGAGCAACAACCCGGTCTTGATCAAGTCGCTCAAGCCGCGGGTCGCGGTGATCAACAACGGCCCGAAAAAAGGCTGCATGCCCGGGACCTACGGGACTCTTAAAACACTCGAAAGCCTGCAATCGATCTACCAACTCCACCGCAACGAACGACCCGACGGTGACAAGAACAACACCGAGGGCGAATACATCGCCAACGACTCGGGCGAGAAGTGCGCGGGGAATTTCGTCCACTTAAAAGTCGCGCCGGATGCGAAGAATTACACCGTGAGCATCCCGGCGACAAAGCACGAGAAGATGTACAAGGTGGGGCGGGAATAAATACCTCGTTACCAAACCCCAGCTAGAGTCGGAGCTGGATTAGAAACTCATCAAAAACCGTAGAAAGTTCAGCCCTTGCGCACTATTTGCTATCGCTCTAAAACCATGTTGCTTTTTGCACGATAGCAAATCTGAATAGTTTTGACTTTCCGTTGTTATAATTCAGGATACCCTCAAGCCCCCGCTTGGTAACGTGAACGACGCAAGGCTTTCGAGAAGAGAGAAGACATTGCAACCTGCACTTAATAATTTTTTGCAGTGCAAAATGCAAATTTCTATTTGAGGAACGTCCGATGACGACAACAAAAGATACTCGCAACATAAAGTACTACTTCGCTGCCGCGTTACTGTGCTTGCTCACGCTCACCGGCTGCGGCGGCGGGCAACCGGTCGAGGTCGCCGAGGTTCGCACCGCGCCGATCCGCGAGATCGTCGAAGACCGCGGCAAGACGCGGCTGCCGCGCACTTGGAGCATCAGCATGCCGTTCGCCGGGCGCGTCGAATCGCTCGCCGCGTTTCCCGAACGGACCGAAGTGAAGCAAGGACAGCTTCTCACCCAAATCGTCCCGCGCGATTTGGAACTTCGCAAGGAAGCGGTCGTCGCCACGAAGCGCCGCCTCGAAGCGTCCATCGTCGAGAACAACAACGTCAGCGTCGAACTTGTCAGCAAACAGCAAGCCGAAGAGATCGTCCGCTCGATGGAATCAACCGTCGCCGCGGCCACCAACCGCCTCGAAGCGGGGCTCGCAAAATACAACTACTACCAGCGGAACCTCGAGCGCACGATGTCGCTATTAAAGTCGCGGGCCAAAAGCGAAGACGAAGCCGACCAGGCGCAGCTCCAATTCGTCCAGGGAGACGTTGATTACAAGCAGGACAAGCTAGTCCTCGCCTCGCTCCAGGCCATGCTCGCCGCGACGAAGCTTTTTCCGGTCATCATCGATTCGTACATGGACCGCAAGAAAGGGGATTCGGCCAAGGTTCTCGAGCGGCAACTCGACGAAGTCAAGGTCCAACTCGACGAAGTCGACCGCGACATGAAACGCGGCCAACTCACCAGCCCCATCGACGGTGTGGTGCTCGAACGGGCAGTCGTCGACGAGCAGTACCTCGCCGCAGGCGCGACGCTATTGAAGCTCGGCAGCCTCAAGGAACTCGAAGTCGAAGTCGACATCCTCAGTCAAGACGTCGGCACCGTGGCCATCGGCGACGACGCCGAAATCGTCGGACCGGCCATTGGACCGAAACCCGTCATGGGCAAGGTCACGCGGATCTACCCCGCGGGCTTTACCAAGGTCAGCTCACTCGGCGTCGAGCAGCAGCGTGTCAAGGTGATCGTCGAGTTCCAACCCGACGATTTGCAGCGTTTGATCGGGACGCGCGGCCTCGGCGTCGATTATCGCGTCCGCGTGCGGATCATCACGGACTCGAAACCGACGGCTCTCGTGATCCCGCGCTCGGCGTTATTTCGCGGCGCGGATGGGAACTGGACAGTCTTCGTCGTGCGCGGCGGGAAGGCCGAAGCGCTGCAAGTCCCGGTCGGGCTGATGAACGACGACTTCGTCGAAGTGACGAGTAAACTCACCGCAGGCGACCAAGTGATTCTCGCGCCGGAAGCAACACTCAAAAGCGGCGACCGGGTGAAGGCCGAAGTGCGTGAACCGGCGGCGGCGACGCTGCCCGCGACGGGGGATTAGCAGTTCCCCACGTTATCAAGCCCCAGCGGTAACGTGATCGAGGGAAGACATCGAGTCAAAACCAAAGCCCAGGGATTTATCCCCTGGGAGCATCTGTTGAAAAGCAGAGCGATCAACTAGACGCCCTGAGTCACACCGCGGGTTTCAATCATGAAACGACCGCGTCCGATCCAGGCGGTGATCGGAACGCGGCCGTGTACATAGACAGCGGTACGGTTTATGTCCGCGTCATCTTGCCGTCCTTGGACACGAACAACCCTGTCCACACAACGATCATCGCGCCGACGATCGACATGATCCAACCGGCACCTTGGAAGAGACCGTCTTGGGGATCATAACCAAACGCATACGAAATCGCTCCGCCGACCAGCGACCCAATGATCCCGTGCACCATCGTGGCGATGAATCCCATTGACTGGCGGCCGGGATACAGCATCCGCGCGATCAAGCCGACGAACAGACCAAAGAACATCCAACCCAGAATCGTAAACATCGCAACACCTCGTGAATTGAATTGCCAATAAGACCCCATATTCGATGCAGAGGTCTATGAGCAAATGCGATGCCAGAATCGAGTAGTCAGGAAGACAGGATTGCAGGATGACAGGAATACAGCGGTAAGCAAGTCTTTCCTGTCATCCTGTTCTCCTGTCTCCCTGCATTCCTACACTTCGCAGAGCGGCTTGCTCTTGGACGGGTCAGCCAGGACTTCGGCAAGGGTCGTGCTGGCGAACGCCTTCTCCATCGACGCCAGCGCGTTGTCCATCCGCCGGTGCAGGGGACAGAGCTTGTGACCATGCGCTTTCAGTCCCAGCGGGCATGTCTTGATCCGCTGAATCGGTTCAACGGCGTTGACGACGTCGAGGATCGAGAGCTTGGCCGGCGGCTTGACCAGCGTCATCCCGCCGGCGCCGCCGCGCTGCGAATGAACGATCCCGCCGCGCACGAGGGCCTGGAGCACTTTCGAAAGATAGGCTTTTGGCACCAGCGTCGTCGCGGCGATCTGATCGGTCGTTTGCGGTTTTGGCGCGACGGACGAAAGATGCACGACGGCGCGGAGGGCGTATTCGACGGTTTGCGAAAACATGGCAATCTGCGAGAAAAAAAGTAGATTCGAGTGGACCTTGACATCCAATTCATGGGAGCGTACAAAAGAAGCATGGATTGGATACAGTCATCCAATTCACCCGCCTCTCGTTATACTCGCCGCCCCGCCGAAAGGGAACTCTCATGAACACTTCGCCTGCCGCCTTGCAGCGCATCGATGAACCGCGCCTCGAAACCGACTTGGCATATCGCTTTGGGTATTTGGCCGAATTCATGGAATTCTCCCCGGACGACATCGAGATCATCCACGCCGCGGCCGCGCATTTGGCCCCGCATGTCCCAAACTTGGTCGATGCGGTCTATGTCAAGTTGTTTCAATACGATGCCACCAAACGGCACTTCGTTCCGCGCCAATTTGGCTACGAAGGCAATGTCCCCGAGAGCCTCGACAAACTGGAGCTGGACCATGAAATGATCCAATTCCGTAAACAGCACCTCGGCCGCTACCTCGTTTCGCTTGTCACCAAACCGTACAACACGAAAATGGTCGAGTACCTGGACATGGTCGGCAAAATCCACACGCCCAAGGCCGGTGCCAAAACGCTCCTTGTCCCGCTTGTGCAAATGAACGCCCTCATGGGTTTCGTTGCCGACGCCCTCACCGCGACGATCGCGTCACTCGGACTGGAGCACGAAGCGGAAATCCGGACAATCCGCGCCTTCCAAAAACTCCTCTGGCTGCAAAACGATCTGATCAATCGGCACTACGCTGATCCAAATGCGCTCAAGATCGCAGCTTAAACGTCACACAATAAAACCCTGTCTGGCTCCCTCCCCCTTGCGCACGAGGGCTGGGGAGGGGGTTCTTCGTGAGGATAATACTTCACTTTTAACAAATACTACTCACGAAAGTCCCCGAGTCACTTTTATTCATCGTCAACACTAGCCCCCCTCCCTAACCCTCCCCGCGAGGGGGAGGGGACCAAACCAGTTTTATTTTCTCTTCTCCATGCTCTCGTAACTCCGTGGTTTGTATCTCACACCCTCGCTGACACGTCGGGCTGCTACAGCGAAAAATTGAAGGTCTCCATAATCATCCGCCACGTGCGCTGCCCCAATGTTTGCGGCGCGGCGTGGATTCTCGCTCGCCCGCGCATTCCCGGCAGTAGTGTCCGCGTGTCGTCGACGAGCGCCACCTTGGCCTGATACACCGTGCCGATCGGGCGCTCGATGCCGCGCTCGTCGGTCTTGGTTTCCAGCTCGCCACCGGCCTTGACCGCGAGCTGTTTGCTCGATTCCCGCAACCGCTCGGGCGAGACATCGTTGAGCGTCGTCGCAAACTTGATTCCCGGCAGCGAATCGAGCATCACTTCGACCTTCTGCTCGGGCCGGACAAAGTCGATCGCCGTTTGGTCGATCAAGAGTACGCCTTCGAGCTGGTTCGGCTCGCCAATCAGGCAAAACTGCGTCCCCCGCGTCAGCATCGTCTGCTCATTCCGCTTGTCCAACGGCGTCCCGGACCACGACGTGAGCACTTCGTCCTCCTGATCGCTGCGTTCGGGCTGCGCCGGCGGCGCGAGCACCGTGCCGGCGCGCGGCGCGGTCAGGATCAGCCGATTGCGGTCCGCTTGCTTCAGCTTCAATTCATTTTCAGCGCTATCCAACTGCTGCCGCACGGCGCCAATTTGATTGTGGGCGTTACTGCCGGCAAAGGGCCGCTCGAGGATCAACGACCGGAGCTCCGCTCGCTTTTCCTCCGCCTTGCGCTCGAGCTTGTTGATGTCCAACTCCAGCTGTTCGTTGGACAACACTGCCAATTTCTGGCCCGCGACGACTTGATCACCTGGCTTGACCAGGATCTCTTCGAGCGTCCCCGGCACATCGACATAGACGCTATCAGCGCGCTGCGCCACAACCTCGATCGGGCAGAAAATCCGATACGGCAGCGGCACCAGGACAAACGCCGCGCCCAGTCCGCCGACGATCGCCAAGCTCGTGAAAAACCGTGGCCACTTCACTTGGTCCATCCTTCCCGGCTGAAAGAAAAACTTGCCCAGCCGCCAGAGCGGCACCACCAACAAATTCACCAGCGCCGCGGCCGCCAGCAGATGCCCCAACACCCGCAGCCCATTCCCCTCAAAGACATGATACAGAAAAAACAAAATCGAAATCGACACGATCCACATATAAACCGTCGCCGCCACGCTATACAACGCGAACAGCAACTGATGGCGCTTCGGCAAGAACGGATCTTCGTGCTCCTTGAACCCCAGGCACCACTTGCCGAGCTTCCGCCCCAGGATGCTCGTCGCCTTCTGACGCAGGTTCGGAATCTCCAAAATGTCCGACAAGATGTAGTACCCGTCGTACCGCATCAACGGATTCGCGTTGAACACGACCGTGCTCACGGAGCAGACAAAGATCGTGCTCAAACAGAGATAATTGAAATACCCCGGCTCGCTGAACCACCACAAAAACGTGGCGATGCTCGCGATGAGCAGCTCGACGTACATCCCCGCCGCGCCGATCATCGCCCGCTTCCATTTGTTTGGCAGCATCCACGAATCGCTGACGTTGCAATACAAGCACGGCGTAAAGACCAGCAGCATCAGTCCCATCTCGTGGCACTCGCCGCCGAACTTTTTGCACGACAAGCCGTGCCCGAACTCGTGCAAGATCTTGCAGACACCCATCGTCACGGCCAGGTAGATCCAATTCTTGGCCGCGAAGAATTCATGAAACGTCGGCAGCTTGGCTTGAAAGACATCGAACTGCACCAGCACCAACAGCAGCGCCGCCGACGCCAGTCCCAGCACAATGACTCCGCCGATCCAAGTGAACAGCCACCCGAACCACGGCAGCAGCCAATTCAACATCCGATCGGGATCGATCCCCTTGAACCGCAGCGACAGGACATTCGTCAGCTTGCCAATCCACTCGCGCTTGACCTTTTCGCCGTGCCGCTTGCGGAGCTGCGTTCCCTGACCCGGCAGATCGGCAATCACCAAGTGGCTGCGATGCAACATCCCGACCAAGCGGCCGAGTTCTTCGTGCGTGATCTTTTGCGGCGCGTACTCTTCCTCGAACCGCCGTTTGATCTCGTCGAGACTATTCTTCCCGTCGAGCAACGCCAGCAGGTAATACTCTTCCTCCTGAAACCGGAAGTACTGCAGCGCCAGCGGATCCTTGATGATCCAATACGGCTGGCCCTGGTAGCGATGCCGCTCGACGACCAGGTCCGGCCGCTTCTTCACGGCCAGCGGCCGCGCGGTGGAACTGCTCAGACTGTCAGCAAGGGTAGCCATGGTCGTATTTTACGGGAAAAGTTTGTTGCGGGGACAGAGCGGACGGATGGGGATTGGGGGTTAGGGATTCGGGCTTGGGGAAAAGCGAAAAATTCAGCCGTTTAGCGGCGACTCGAAGAGGAGCGTTTTAAATTCAGCGGAGCGTTTATCGATCAAGCGGCAAAGCATTTGTCTCAAAACACTGCGCGCAACATCAACGAAAAATTTGTGTTGCCTCGAGGCAACACCCGGGTTTTCCGCACGATTTCCCCGCAAAATACGGGAAAGGAATCAAAAAAACGCACAAAAAAACCAAAAAAAGCGCAAAAAAATCAAAAAAAGAACAGAAAAAAACGCGCCCTCGCGCGCGCACTTTTGGGCGCGCTCAGGGACCTCAAATCGGCATCATTCCCGCGGGAAAACCTCGTTTTCCGTCTCGACCCTCGGGTTGTTGTGGTGCGCGCAACAGCAATTTTGCTGTTGCGCTAAAAGGCAACACTCGCAGGGGTTTTTCGGCAGTTTTCGGCGTCTGCTCCATGTAGGTCCCGCGGTCCTCCGCGGGATCTAGGGCGTGGAGCAACCGCCGCTTCCGGCGTTGTCCTCGCGCGTCACCAACCGCCGCCCCAGGTCCCGCTCGGAGAGCGGGACCTACGAGGTCGCCTTCTCCAACAAGAGTGCGCCATCCTCCAATCGACCATACCGGCTGGCCCAAAATCAAACCCCTTTTTGGGCGCGAAGCTAAAAAGATTGGCGAGCTTTAGGTCCCGGTCTCCGACCGGGACCTCGCGTGACGTTTGACTCCGCCTGAGAATTCGTCCCCGCCTCAAAGACCACGCCCGCCAAAGGTCCCGCTCGGAGAGCGCGACCTACATGTCGCCAAGGTCGTCAGACCTTGGACGCTCTGCCGTGCGACACGATCGCGAGCACATCTATTCCTAATTTGACATAAGCCCCCTCTGATGGTTTAACAGTCTTCACCCGATTCTCGACCTGACTTTTTCTAAGCCACGCTAATGAACTTCACCAACGCCGTTGCAGTCTTGCTCACCATCGTCGGGCTGTGCTCTTGGCACAATCCGGCGCAGGCAGCGCCGCTGCAATACAGCGCCATCATCTTGCCAGCCAATACCGTCGGCAACGGCATCGATGCCGCGGGTAATGTCGTCGGCTACATCAGCACCGGTCAGAGCTCGACCGCGGCGTTCCATTACACGAATGGGAACTTCGTCACCTTGCCCAATACATACCAACGCGGTCACGCCTTTGGGCTAAACGATGCCGGGTTGATTGTCGGCGAAAATCGTACGAGTTCCGAAACGAAAGCGTTTGCTTATCAGAACGGCAGCTATCAGAGTCTGCCGCTCTTGAACAATCGCAACAACAGCGCCTACGCGGTCAACAACGCGGGGGCCATCACCGGCACGACGCAAGTCGATCCCTTTAGCCAAAAGTATCAGGCCTTTGTCTATCAAAATAATCAGTTGACGCTGTTGGGCGGAACCGAGGGCTTCCCCAGCACCGGGTACGCCATTAACAATCTCGGGACGGTGGCCGGGCTCTTTTACAACAATCCCATGGAGCCATCGACGTCTCGCCCGTTCATTTACAAGAACGGCGTGATGCAAGCGATCCCGACGCCGGGAAACGCCGGTGGGATTGCCCGGGGCATCAATGACTTGGATCAAGTCGTAGGCACCTCGGGGAATATCGTCGGGACGGCCTTTCTCTACAGTAGTAATGGGGTATTCCAAAGTCTCGGCACCCTCGGCGGCCAGGGGAGCGAGGCGCACGACATCAACAACCTCGGCCAGATCGTCGGTAGGTCGTTCAACGCGAACAATCGTGAACGCGCCGTGCTGTTTGAGAACAATCAAGTCATGGACCTCAACTTTCTTCTACAAGACCCGCTTCCCGAATTGACTCTGGAGTATGCTTTCGGCATCAACGATGCCGGTCAGATTGTCGGCATGGCGCGGCATACCAACGGGACGGCCTATGGCTATCTCCTGACGCCAGTGGCGATCCCCGAGCCGGGGACCATCGCGGGCGTGAGTCTGACGCTGCTGGGATTTGTTGTCCTGCGTTATCGAAAAAGGTCACCTCGCGAGCAGTTAAGTTAAAGGCCTATCCCAAAATGGCAGAGTCTTTAGCAGCCCGACGCGTTAGCGAGGGAGTGTCGCTAAGGAAGAGACCCTTGCTGACGCGACGGGCTGCTAAATGGGATAGGTCCTTAGTCAAGTTCAGAAACGGCGACAAACTTCGAAAGGCACGCTAATGAAGAATTCGACAACTCGATTCGCAAATCAAGACCGGGGCTTGCGCGGCCGGCGTGTCGTTGGAATGTTGCGTGGCAGTTTGCTGGCCGCGTTACTGACGGCGGCCGGACCCGCGCAACTACATGCCGCGGGACTCATTGCTTCCGACGGCATGACGGATGATTATTTCGGGAATTCAGTTAGTTTCTCCGGCGGCAGCGGCCTTATCGCAGCTAGACGTGATGACATTGCTGCTATCGATCAAGGATCGGCCTACCTGTTTCGCAATCTGGATACGGCGACGGGAACGATCACGCAGCATGTGAAATTGATCGCGTCTGACGGCGCTGCGAACGATCATTTCGGCGGGAGCGTCAGTCTCTGGGGCGATACGGGTCTGGTGGGGATTTCCTCGAAAAATGTGCAATTCGTTAACCGCGGCACCGCGTATCTCTATCGCAATTTGAATACGGCGTCGGGCACGATCACCGAGAACGTGAAGCTCCTCGCCTCGGATGGCCAACAGAATGACATGTTCGGAGGTTCCGTAAGCCTCTCGGGGAGCAACGCCTTGGTCGGGGCAATTGGCAAGAATCTGTGGAGAGGCTCGGCGTATTTGTATCGCAATCTCGACACAGCGACGGGGACGATCGTCGAAAATGCAAAACTGGTCGCATCTGACAGCGGGACGAGTGATTACTTCGGCTCCGTGAGTCTTTCCGGGAACATGGGCCTCGTGGGGGCATTAGAAGACGATATCGGGTCCAATCTCGAACAAGGTTCGGCGTATCTCTTTCGCAATTTGGATACCGCGACGGGGACCATTACGGAAAATGCGAAGTTGATTGCCTCCGATGGCGCAGCCCAAGACGCATTCGGCGGTTCTGTGAGCCTCTCGGGCAACAATGCTCTTCTCGGGGCGAGACTGGACAACATTGGGGCCAACAATGACCAGGGGTCCGCATACTTCTTTCAAAATTTGAATACAGCGACCGGGACGATCACGCAGAATGTCAAGCTGATCGCCTCGGACGGCGCCGCGGATGACTACTTCGGCAATTCCGTGAGTCTCTCGGGGAACACGGCACTGATAGGAGCTGTTTTTGACAATGCGGAGACCAGCTTTGGGCAAGGCTCGGCGTATCTCTATCGCAATCTCGATACCGCGACTGGAACGGTCATCCAGAACTTGAAAATTCTCGCTTCAGATGCTTCGACGAATAGTTATTTGGGCGGCTCTGTCAGTTTAGATGGCGATTATTTCATTATCGGCGCCGCCAGGAAAAACTCGTATACCGGCAAAGCCTACACCGGCAGCGTCAGCTCCCTCACCACGCTCGACGCCGGCAGCACGAGCAAAACGATCTCCCAGATTAGCTTCATCTCGCAAGACGATTGGATCATCGGCCAGACAACCGACGCGAATCAAGTTACTCTATCGGCCGGCGATGCAGCCACGGTCAACGCCAGCGGCAAAAAAGTCTTCATCGGCCAGAATGCCGGGTCCGACAACAATCGTCTCATCATCGCCGGAACACTCACAGCTACGCAAATCAACGTTGGAGCTGTTGGCAACTCGGGCAACATCTTGCAAATCGGCACCGGCGGATCAACCGGCACGCTCTCGGCCGGCAGCGTCATCACGAATCATGGGTCGGTTGTATTCAATCGCTCGGTCGCGACAACTCAAGGAATGGACTTTGGCACTGCGGCCATCACCGGCAGCGGTTCCGTGACACAGACCGGCACGGGCACGACGACGTTCAGAGCCGCAAACACCTATAGCGGTGACACGATCATCAAGGCCGGGACGTTGAAGCTCGACCTCGCTGGCGGTATGCCCAACAGCGCCCGCATCATCGTCGGCGACGCTGGTTCCAGCGGCGCGAAACTGGATGTTTCTAGCAAGACCGGCGGGTTCACCGTGGGCGCGGCGCAAACCCTGCTGGGGATTGGCCGGATTGACGGCAACACGCAGATTCTCGGAACGCACGCCCCCGGCAACAGCCCCGGCCTGCAAACCATGAACGGCAACCTGACCTACGGCAGCGGAGCGCAATTAGATTGGGAACTGGCCGTCAATGCTTCTAGCTACCCGCTCGGTTTGCGCGGCACGAACTTCGACGGCGTGAATGTGATCGGCGCGGGCGTTCTCTCGATCCAACCCGACGTGACGTCGAACTTGATCTTCAACACGGCCGGCTCGACGGTTGATTGGAACAATCCGTTTTGGGACAGCAACCAAACTTGGCTCGTTTACATCAACTTCAATGCCCCAGCCCTAAGCACAGATTCAATCTTCGAAACGATTCATGTTTCGGCGGATTCGCTAGGCAATGCCTTGACCCCGGGAACGTTTTCGTGGAGAGCGTACGGGAGCAATATCTATCTAGACTACGCGGTGATCCCCGAACCGTCGACCTGGTTCCTAGGGGCGTTGAGTCTACTGGGCTTGAGTCTCGCCGCGCGGCGCAAGAAAACGAAACGCGGCGCAGCGATGTAACAGCTCTGTTCGTTTTTCAGATTCGTAGCCAAGGTCGTGAGACCTTGGACGATTTACCGTAGCGCCACGATCCAAGGTCTCACGCCCTCGGCTACTTCTTCGCTTCATAGAGCGGCGGTTCGCGGGAGCAGGTTTCCAGCATCAGCGTGCAGAAGCAGGTCATGTAGATTCGGCCCCCTTGCAAGCCCCATTCATCCAGACTCGGATCCCAACTGCCGGTCTCGGGTCCGCGCGTCTCTTGTGCGGGGAGCACGATCTTTTGCAACTCCGCGTTCCACGTCTTCCACGTGTCGCCCTGCATGTTGAAACAGAGCTGCGTCGCGTAATACCAGTAGTAAACCCGCCAGTCGTCCTTAGTGATTGGATTGCCGAGAATTTTTTTCGTGCCGGTTTTCAAGCGGTCATCATCTTGCTTCCAGCCGAGATGCTGCCGCATCAATAAGCCTGAGGCGGTCAAGGCGGCGGTAACTCCGCCATGTCCGGGGCGATAGGCATACACTGCGCCGTTTTCCTTTTGCGCGGAATCCAAGTAGGCGCTGACTTGATCGAGCGTCGCTTGGGGGACGTCGAGGCCGGCTTTTTTGGCTTGCAATAATCCAAGGCAAACCCAACCGGTGACGCTCGTGTCGGCGTCGTTGCCGGGGAGGTACCGCCAGCCTCCTTTTTGCTTGTCGATATTCTTGACGGCGTAATCGACGGCGAGCTGCGCGGCTTTTTTGTATTGCTCGTCCCCGGTCAGCCAATAGATGTCGGTCACGGCGAGGAGGGCGAGGCCTTGGCTGTAAAACAAATGATTATGATTCCCAACCTTGTCATGGGTGAAGAGGCCGTCCTGGTCTTGCATTTTCAGGAGCGCCCGCCAACCCAGGCGGACGGTGTCTTTGAAGTCACCCGCGCGGTCCGAGTTGCCGTCGCCCTGCAACGTGTAGAGCGCGAGAGCGGTGGCGGCGACCGGATTTTCGTAAGCCGCATCGCCTTTGTAAGGACCCGTCAAGCTCCACGAGCCATCTTGCTGCTGTTGCTTCTTCAGCCAGGTCAGCGCTTTTTGCACTGCGTCGGGCGTGCTCTCCGCCGCGCCGTAACGCTTCCGCGCGAGAGTCCGTTCCTCCGCGCCGCGGCGTTGCGGCGGCGGCTCGGCCGAGAGCAACGCCGAACCCGAAAGCACCGCAAGGAAGAGGCCGCAATGAACCAGGCCACAACGGACGAGACCCGTGAAGGAATGCTGCGTCATAAAGTCTGCCCTGCGAAGAGAACCCGGGGGAAGGGAGCCGCCGTTTCAAGATAGCTTAGCAGGAAATTCGATGTAGGTGCGGCTGTGCCGCACAAACGCAGCGGCCTGTTCGGGGCAGCGGCCTTGCAAGCCAGGAAACTTCGCCCGCGCTTGCTGCCTGCGATGCTTGCTTGACTTAGAAAATCGGCTCTCTGCCCGGCACAGCCGGGCCTACGGATTTCGCCCCCTACCGCCCTTCCGGCCCAAAACGGTAGGATAGACGATTGCCTCGCGGGCTGGGGCGATCCGTAGCTGAAGTCGTAAGACTTCAGAGCATTTTGAGTTGACGACGATTGCACGAAAGTCCTCTGAGGTCTTACGACCTCAGCTACAAATTCCCTCCCGGTCATTGACCGGGGGCTAATAGGAGTTGATTCCCCCTCATGTCCGGTCCGCGCGTCAATTCGCCGCCTCCTTCGGCACTCAGCGACGCGCTGGGCTACTTGAATTTTTCGTCGGGGACGAGCGATCCGCGGTTCTTGCGGAACTTGAACGCGATCTTCACGCTGGTCGCGGCCGAGCCGGGGCCGGGGAACTTGCCGATGCCGCCGCTGTACGAGCGCGTCGGGACCTTGCTCCGCGAGACGCTGACCGAACTCTCGGCCAAGAACCCTGCGTTTCAAGACACGATCCAAGCGTCGGCCGTGTTGGAGTTGGTTTGGAACGGCGTGTTGCCGGCGTACCTGCAGCATCATCGCGATCTGTTGTTTCATCAGACGGCCCCGGAATTGTTTCAGCCGTTCTTCGTCGGCCGTGTCTGCGAAGCGGTCCTCGCCGAAGGCGCGCCGTGGGATGAACCCGAGCGGATCGTGCCGAATGTCCTCGCGCGGTTGAACGACTTCCTGGGCTATCGCCCGCTGCCAGTGCTGCACAATCGCCGCAAGAACGAGCCGTATCCGCACGAACGCTGCCGGCCCGTGCCGTTGTACATTGCCGGCGCTGGCGTCGCGCTGGGGCGATATCAGACGCTCGTCACGAGGGCGCTAGAATTGCTGCGGTCGCTGGATGCGAACCTGCTCCAGAGTGCGTGGTTCGATCCGGACTTGCTGGATGAATTGGCCTTCGATCCCCGGGCGTACGATTTCAATCACCCGGCGAACAAGCGGCCGAACTATCACTTCGGCATGTGGGACACGCATGTGATCGATGGCCGCGGGTACTATCGCCGGTTTGTCGTGCAACAGACGCTGCTCGAATCGCTGCTCGAACGGATCGACGCGCTGCAGCCGAACTTCGCCCGCGAGGAACTCCTCGAAGAGGCGGCGGTTGTCCTCGTCGGCACGATGCTCATGGCGAGCGGGACGACGGGCAACGGCCCGGAGTGCCATGACTCGACGGTGACGCTGTCGACGCTGCTGCCGCTCATCGCCGGGTATCGCGACGATTACTATCGTTCGGTGCTGGAGCGGATGCAGGGGAAACACGCCGAGCGGCTCAAGAACGAAATCAAATCGCTGCGTCAGCCGTTCGCCGGCGCGCGGCAGCATTTGAATGCGCAGCTCGCACGAAGGCGCGCGTTGCAGATGCAGCATGTGCATCTGGCGATCCTTTTCGCACGCCTCGGCTATCCGCAGAGCGCGCTGCAGCAGGCCGACATCATTCCGGCCGTTTCGGCGCGGATGACGTGCCAGTTGTATTGCTTGCTCACCAGCGGCTGGCACGCGGCGAGCGCCGGGCAAGTCGCGAAAGCGGCCGAATACCTGCCGCAGATCGAAGCGCTCCTCAAGCGGGCGATCAATTGCGGCGCGGTCGTCGACCCCTGGGGCATCCTCGGGTTCGGCGGGCAGTTTTCGCTGTTCCCGGCCGTGGAAAACGCGGTGCCGGACTTGCGCGTCGATGAGCTGTTGGACCTGATGGAGCAAGTCTTCGCACTCGCCGCGCGCTCGTGGCACTTGGCCGCGGTGAGTGAGGACGAGGCACTCCGTGCGCGGATCAGTGCCTCGTTCCGCCGCATGTCCGAGTGGTGGGATCAGTTTGCGACGACGACCGTCGAAGGGATCAAAGCCATCTCCGGCCGCGCGAGTTACGTCGCCGCCGAACACGTGGCCGAGGCCCTTCGCGCGTGGCATCTCGCCGGCAGCGCCGCGGGTGATATCGCGTTTTGGCGCGGCCACGCCGATCAGTTCGACTCGCCGCAGGCGTACGCCCGCGTGATCGAGGCGCTGTTAGAGAAGCGCGACCTGGCATCGGCCGCTGGCTTGCTCATGCACTGGCTGTCGCAGGCCGAGCAGTTGCCGTTGGAAGAAGGGATGTTCAGCTTTCACACGCTGGCCCAGCAATGGCTGGCGCTAGCGATCGATGTCTCGGCCGGCGTGATCGAGGTGCCGGGTGCGACGGGCAAAACATCGGGTGCCACCGGCTCGGCCAGTGCCTCCCCCGCCCGACCCCAGTTCACGATCGGCAAGTTTTTCGGCCAGTTAGAGGCCAACGCCGACACGTTCGGCGTGCCGCCGGAATTGCTCATTGGCGGCAAGCGCTTGACCAGTGACGATGCCGACGATCTGTTTCGTCCGACCGACGACGAGGACGACGAAGAAGGTTCGTCCGAGCTGTACGGCGCGGCGTACGACGAGATGATCTATCGCGACAGCACGCGCGACGGCAACGATTCGTCGCTGCAAGATTCGGGTTCGTCGCCGACCGATTACGAAATGGAAGCCGAGTCGCGGCGGATCACCGCGCGGCTGGCGTTTTTGACGACGCAAGCGCGCTTGTGGAAGCGGGCACTCTTGCGGCATCCGCTGGAAAAGCCCGAGTGGCAGTTGTCGGCCGATACGCTCGGCGATTGGCTCGCGCAGGCGCGCAAGGCGCGGCGCAAGCTGTCGCAGCTTGCGCACGCGATCGAGCGGCAGCCCCTCGCGCCGACGTCGGCGGAGCACGAAGCGCTCGTCGAATACGATCGCCGCCGGATGGTCAAGGAATCGCTCCTCGAACGTGTCATCGCGACGAGCGTCGTTACGGCCGAGGCCGAGTTGTTCCTCCGCGCGGTGTTGACCGACGAGTCGTCGAACAGCGCGAGTGGTGACGATGCGGATTTGGAGAACGCGGAGCCGGAACATTGGGCCCCGACGGTCGCGTTGTGGCGGGCGCTGCTCAAGAACGACACGGCCGAGGCGCGGAAACTTTGGCCATCGTTCCTCGCCGCGATCCGCAAGCAGCCGCTGCTCTACGTCCCGTTGGCCAAGGGGGGCGACCCGCGGCGGATCGCCGTGGCGCGGAGCATGCAACAAACGATGCGGATGCTCCTGGCGCAGTTGCCGCGCTTGGGGCTGCTCCGCGAAGCATGTCAGTTGATTCAAACGGCGCGCGCCATGGAACACGAGCATCCGCTCGGCGCAGGCGCGGTGACCGAGTTCGACCGGTTGTTCGAAATTGGGTTCAAGGCGATTGTGACGTGCTTGCTCGATTCGGCCGAGAGCTGGGACCTGCCGCGCGATTCTGATGAACTGGCCGATTTTCAATTGATGGAGTGCCTGCAACAGATCACCGAGTCGCTCCTCAGCGAATGGCTCTCGCACAGCCGGACGCTGCGGCTTTCGGTGCTGGAAAAGATCAACACCGATGCCGAGTGGCGCGAGTTCGTCGCCTTTGTCGAGAAGTATGGGCACGATCTCTTCACGCAAAAGTTTTTCAACCTGGGCAACCTCCGCGCGATCTTGCATCAAGGCGTCGAAGCCTGGCTCAAGCAGTTGTCCGAGCAGGGCCAACTCGATGACGAAGTTGCGCTCTTCGCCGATTTGGAAAAGGAAATGCCGCGCGGCGATGGCAAGCGGCACCTGCAATTGGTCATCGAGGCGATCGTCGAAAACTACACCGAATACCGCGACTACAACGCGACGACGACGCAATCCGACCGCGGCGAGATGGTTTACATGCTGCTCGATTTCCTGCGGATCAAGGCGGGTTACGAGCGGATTCATTGGAACTTGCGGCCGGTGATGATGGCGCACGAGGTTCTTGTCCGCGCGAACCATGCCGGCGCGGCAGAACTCTGGCGGCGCACGATGGCCGAACGCACAGCCGATGCGGCGGATCAACACCTCAAGCGGCTGAACCAACTGCAAAAGAAGTACGGCATGCGGCTGCCGACGATCGCCGATCGCCTGGCCGAACGCTTCGTCCGCCCGTTGGACATCGACCGCATCCGCGCGCTGGTCAAGCCGGCGGCCGAAGACGCGAAGCAAGAACGCGCGAGCGAGGTCTTTGACATCCTCGAAAGCGAAGCGAGCGATCTCGCCGGGCAACCAGCGGGCGCGGGTCTCGACTTGCCGGACTGGTTGGTCGCGCTCGAAGAAGAAGTCGACACGGTCTGCGGTCCGACACGCCCGCAAGAGTCGTCCCCGGAAACGCCGCCGCTCGGCCCGGCGGTGAAGCTGACCTGGGACGAGATTCAGTCGCAGTTGACGAATTGGGAAGTGAAGTATTTGGAGGAGAAGCAGTAAGATCCCAAATATCTGGTCTGGTCCCCTCCCCACTCCGTGGGGGAGGGATAGGGTGGGGGGGCTTGAGTTGACGATGATTAAACAAAAGTGAATTGCTTGTTAAATATATTTATGGAGAAAGAGAGACTGCTCGCCTCACAAAACCCCCTCCCCAGCCCTCCCCGCAAGGGGGAGGGAGCCAAACCAGGTTGTTGGGGTGGAGGCCGTTCTCTTATTACCGCACAAGCTCCGGCTCGATCCACAATCCCCAATCCGCACGGTTGCCGTCCGCCGTCGGATCGACGATTAACTCTAACTGCTTGACGTCCTTCACATCGATGTCGAACACGGCCGATTGCTCGGCTTTGATCATTTTCGATTTCCAAAGCTCGCGTCCGTCGCCGCGAATCTCGAACTGGACGCTGCCGTCGTTACCCGTCGCCAGTGCGACGCGGCCGCGGAGCTTCTGCCACTTCCCGCCGAGGTCGTACTCGTGCCGCGCGGGCGCATGAGCGTAAATCCCCCGGGCGTAGATTTCGCCGCCCGCTTCGAGCAGCCGCGTGTCGCCGGGGACGCGATCAAACGTCGGCGAGTGATAGCCGACTTTGCTGGACGTTGGTTTGTACGCGGTGAGGCTCTTCGTGCCCGCGGCGGTTTCTTCGGCCGGCGTCTTCGTCGGCGTGACGGGATCGAGTTGCCGCGCGGCGAGGTCTTTCAGCTTCGCCGGCAAACCTTCGAGCAGCTTTCGCGCGCCGTCGCGGTCCTTGTTTTGCAACGCCGAGAGAAACGGCGCGAGCAACAGTTTCGTCTGCGCCGACTCGACATTCGGCGTGCCGTCGCGCGCCGCCTTGTACGGAAAACGCATGCTCGCATCGCTGGTCGTTGCGCCGTTGGCGTGCAGCGCGATCACGCGGAGCAAGCTGCTTTTATTGGCCGCCAGCGCCGACGATTCGATGGTGAACGTGCCATCGGCGTTCGGCACGGCCGTCGCGCTCGTCGCGTTGTAGTCCGAGCCGCCGTCGGGATCGAAGTACGCGACGACGCCGTAGAGCGGCGGGTCGGCGGTGAATTTGCCGCTGATGCGAATCGCCTTGCCCGCCGTTTCGAGCTTCACGTCGCTGAGCTTGGCCGTCGCGCGGTGGCGTTCCTTTTCCATTTGTTTGCAGAACTGCGGATGCGACGCCAGGCGCATGGCATCGGCGAGCGGCAGGAACGACCCCCGGCTTTCGCCGCGCAGCTCTTCGCCGTAAGTTCGGTTGCCCGAGCCCATCAGCGACGTGCCGCGCTCGGCTTCGTCGGGCCGCTCCTGACAATGCGGTAATCCTAAAGCGTGGCCCAGTTCGTGCGCCATGCCGCCGATGAAGATCGAGTTGTGCCGGCCCATGCTGATCCGGCCGTACTGCCCATCTTGCACCAGTGGTTCCTTGAGCGCCATGCTCGCGAGTTTGATCTCGGGCGAGTCCAACTGCCACGCCGTGCCCGAGCGATACGAGCCGCCGGCGTAGTATGGCGATTCGTGCTTGAAGATTTTCTTCTCTTCGTCCCACGTCGCGAGGTTGCAGAAGATGGCGATCGTTTCGTTGTCCGCGTCGATGCCGAGTTTCTTCAGCTCCGGCAGACATTCCTTGCGAATCTCGCTGCCGGATTCCTTGCCGTAATGCTTCGTTTCATGCAGGCCGCGGAGCGAATGGATGACGACTTGCTGTTTGTCATTGAGCGCCAAGTTGATGCTTCTCGCTTTGCCAAAGCCGTGGCGTTCCATCTCGCGGCCGTAGAAGCGTTGGATGTCGAGCAGAATATCGCTCAGGCGCTGATGGTAGTCGGTCGGATACTCGCGGTCGTTCGGCGTCCACGCGATGATGTGCAGCTTGCGCTCGACGGGCTGCGCGTGCGCGGCTTGCCACGCGGCGAGGATCTTGTTGGCCGCGGCGACTTGTTCGGCTGGTGTAGCAGTTTCACCGCCCACTGCAGCCACGGCAACTTGAAAGAGCAACGCGATTAGGAGGCAATGTTTCATGGTTTGAAGGTGAGAGAAAAAGGCGGTCCATTATTTCGTACGACGGACTTCCAGTCCGTCGCTGAATATTCGGGGCTATTTCGACGGACTGGAAGTCCGTCGTACGGTCATTAAAACAGGCAAAAACGTTGACCCTGGATTTTTTCTATGATACGATAAATATCTCGCCTTGCCACACCTTCGCGGTGTCTCTTTCCCTTCGGAGTTCCGTCTGATGACACAGCGTCATGCTTGGTCATTGCTGTTGACCCTCGGCATCCTGGCGTGGGTCCCTGCTGCGCGCGCCGCGGAGCCGGAGAAGCTGTCGTTCAATCGCGACATCCGCCCGATCTTGTCCGAGAACTGCTTCCAGTGCCATGGGTTCGACGACAAGACGCGCGAGGCGGGCTTGCGCCTCGATCAGCACGAGGCGGCGATCAAAAAAACGGACAGCGGCGTTCTGCCAATCGTTCCCGGCGACGCGGCCAAGAGCGACGTCATCGCGCGCGTGACGAGTAAAGATGCGGACATGAAAATGCCGCCAGCGAGCACGCACAAAAAGCTCTCGGCCAAGCAGATCGATACGCTCCGCCGCTGGATCAACGAAGGGGCCGAGTACCAAGGGCATTGGGCTTGGATCGCGCCGCAGCGGCCGGAATTGCCCAAGGTCAGCAACCCCGCTTGGGCGAAGAACGCGATCGACCACTTTATTCTCGCGAAGCTCGATGCCGAGAAGCTGAAACCATCGCCCGAGGCCGACCGCGCGACGTTGATTCGCCGTGTGACATTGGACCTGACGGGGCTGCCGCCGACGCCGGCCGAGGTCGATGCGTTTCTTGCCGACAAGTCGCCCGATGCTTACGAGCGCGTCGTCGATCGGTTGCTCGCGAGTCCGCGCTACGGCGAGCGGATGGCGATGCAGTGGCTCGACTACGCGCGCTACGCTGACAGCCACGGCTTCCAAAGCGACAGCAGCCGCGTCATGTGGCCGTGGCGCGATTGGGTGATCGACGCCTTTAACCGCAACATGCCCTTCGATCAATTCACCGTCGAGCAAATCGCGGGCGATCTCCTGCCGAATCCGACGAATGCGCAAATCGTCGCGACGGGTTTCAATCGTAACCATCGCCACAACGGCGAAGGGGGGTCGCTGCAAGAGGAATGGAAAGTCGAAAACACGATCGACCGCGTCGAGACGACGGGCACGACGTGGCTCGCGCTGACGATGAACTGCTGCCGCTGCCACGACCACAAGTTCGATCCGATCTCGCAGCAAAACTTTTACGAGTTCTTTTCGTTCTTCTACAACACCACCGACACCGGCTTGATCCAGGCCAAGGGTAAGAACAGTTTGCCGGTGATCGACTACCGCAGCCCGGCGCAGGAAGCCGAAGTCGCAAAGCTTGAGAAACAGATTGCCAAAGCCAACGAAGCAGTCACGGCCGCGAAGAAAGATCTCCCCGCGCTCCTTACCAAATGGGAAGCGTCCTTGGCGAACAACACCGCGGAGAAAATCTCGCCCTGGACCAAGCTCGAACCAAAATCGGTCACGGCCAAAAGCAAAACCCAAATGGTCAAACAGCCCGACGACTCGTGGCTCGCCACCGGCGAAGCCGCGGACCACGAAACGTACACGGTGACTGTGCCGCTGAACGGGGGCGAACTAACGGGCTTCTTGCTCGAAGTCTTCCCCGACGCGAGTTTGCCCAACGCGAGTCTCGGCCGCGCGCCAAACGGCAACTTTGTCCTGAGCCGGGTCGAAGCCGAACTGAGCGGGGGCAAGGCGAAGAAGCCCGTCAAACTGAAATTCACCAAGGCCGAAGCCGACTACTCGCAGCCCGACTGGACGATCAAGATGGCGCTCGATGCGGTCGCGGGCAAAGGCTGGGCGATCAGCGGCAACGATCCCGAGAAACGCTTGCCGCGCCGCGCGATGTTTGTCCTCGACGCGCCGGCCAAGGTGCCGGCCAATGCCACGCTAACCGTGCGGCTGGTTCACGATTCGCTGCCCAAGCATAGCATCGGCCGCTTCCGGCTTTCATCGACCAAACTCCCCCCGGCGCAGCTCACGCTGCAAGAGTCCGGCCTTCCCGCCGCGATTCAAAAGATCCTGGACACCGCGGCAGCAAAGCGGAGCAAACCGCAAACCGCGGAACTGGAAAAATACTTCTTGGCCGTCGCCGATTCGCCCATCAAGCAAGCCGAAGCGCGGGTCGCCGAGCTGACCAAGCAGCGCGATATGTACAGCGCCGCGCTGCCAACAGTGATGGTCATGAAAGAAGGGCCGGTGAAGCAGGCGTACGTCCTGAAACGCGGCGAGTACGACAAGCCCGACAAAGAGCGGCCCGTCTCGTCCGACGTGCCCGAGATGCTGCCGCCGCTTGGCGCGGACGCGCCGAAGAATCGGCTCGGCTTGGCGCGGTGGATGGTCGATCCGGCGAACCCGTTGACGGCGCGTGTGTGGGTGAACCGCGCTTGGGAAAAGTATTTTGGCGTCGGGATCGTGCGCACGACGGAAAATTTTGGCTCGCAAGCCGAATGGCCGAGCCATCCCGAGTTGCTCGATTATTTGGCGACCGAGTTCGTCCGTTTGGGTTGGGACATGAAAGCGCTGCAAAAGCAGATGGTCATGTCGGCCGCCTATCGCCAGTCGGCCAAGGTTCCGGCGGGACTCGCCGAGCGCGATCCGGAGAACCGGCTGCTCGCGCGCGGGCCGCGCTTCCGCATGACGGGCGAGATGATCCGCGACCAGGCGCTCGCCGCGAGCGGGTTGCTGGTTGATAAAGTCGGCGGCCCGTCCGTGCGGCCGTACATGCCCCGCGGTGTGTGGGACGAGACGAGCAAGTACGGCGACCTATTGAACTACAAAGCCGACACGGGCGAAGGGCTGTATCGCCGGACGATGTACACGATTTGGAAGCGGACGGCCGCACCGCCGACGCTGCTGTTGATGGATGCGCCGACGCGCGAGATTTGCGCGGTCAAGCGTTCGCGCACGAACACGCCGCTGCAATCGCTGGCCCTGTTGAACGAAGTGACGTTTGTTGAGGCGGCGCGGAAGCTGGCCGAACGCTCGATGAGTGAAGCCGGCACGACCCCGGCCGAGCGGATCAAGCACGCGTTCAAGCTGGTCACCGCGCGCGACCCGAGTCCGCACGCGCTGGCGATTCTCGTCAACGGCTACGAGAGCGACGTGAAGCGATTCCGCGAGAACAAGGACGCGGCCGCGGCGTTCTTGAAAGTCGGCGAGAGCGCGGCGAACACGAACTTGGATCAAGCGGAACTCGCGGCGCTGGCGCTGACGGCGAATATTATTTTGAACATGGACGAAGCGGTGACGCGAGAGTGAAAAACGCTCCTCCGTGTCAAAGATCGCTCCTCTTCGAGTCGCCGCTAAACGAAAAAATCTCCCGTTTAGCGGCGACTCGCAGAGGAGCGCTAAGCTACCCACGAAGTCAGAACGTATTTTCCAGCACAATCGCATTTCATCAACGCAACGGAAAATCCCCCATGATCGCCGGCTATCACTTGATCTTCGGCGCTTACGGTTTTTGGCTCCCGAACGATCCGCGCGGCTCGTGGTCGGACTTCGTGCGCAAGTATGAACTGTATCGTTACGGTGAAGCAACGAAAACGAATAAACAATTTTCGGTCGCTCATGAGCAACACGATCACGAACTTCGACTAGAAGCAAAGCAGGCCCTCCGCTATCCCGCGGTGCAATTCACCGGCGTGCAGGCCCGCGCGGTGGGCCGCGGCTTTGCGGAATACTTCGCCGGGACGAACATCGACGTTTGGGCCTGTGCGATCCTGCCGGATCATGTGCATCTGGTGACGGGCCGCTTGCCGATGGATGCCGAGCAGTTGGCGATTAAACTCAAAGGCGCGGCAACGCGGTGTTTAATCGAAGAAGAGTTGCATCCTTTTCAAACAATCAAGACGAAGAAGAATCGTCCGCCGCCGTGCTTTGCGCGCGGAGAGTGGAAAGTTTTTCTGGACTTCGAACATTTGCTCCGCGCGATTCCGTATGTGGAAGAGAATCCGTTGAAGGAAGGAAAGCCGCGGCAGAATTGGAGTTTTGTGACGCGGTATTCGGGGATTGAACGTTTCTGATGAAGTTCAACGCTCTGCTGTGTAGCAGAGCGAACGCTCCTCTTCGAGTCGCCGCTAAACGAGTCTGTTTTATTTTTTGACGTTACACACATGAACAATCCCCTCGCTCTTCAAGACAAACTCAACCGCCGTATCTTCCTGCGTCACGCGACGTCCGGAATCGGCGCTGCGTCGCTCGCGATGCTCCTCGGCGGCAACTTGCGCGCGGCCGAAAGTACGGCGGACAAACCGGCCGGCAGCGTCGCCCTCGGCGGGCTCGCGGACTTTCCGAATCACGCGCCCAAAGCCAAGCGCGTGATCTATCTCTTTCAATCCGGCGCGCCGTCGCAGATGGATCTCTTTGATCCCAAACCGGAGATGGAGAAAAAACGGGGCGAAGATCTCTTCTCCCTCATGCCCCGCACCGAACGCGTCACCGGCATGACCGCCGGACAATCCAAATTCCCCATCGCTCCGTCGATGTTCAAGTTCAAACAGCACGGCCAGAGCGGGCTATGGCTGAGCGAGCTGCTGCCGCACTTGAGCAAGGTCGCCGACGACCTCTGCATGATCCATTCGCTCCGCACCGAAGCGATCAACCATGATCCCGCGATCACGTTCATGCAGACCGGCTCGCAACTCGCGGGCCGCCCCAGCATCGGGTCGTGGATCAGCTACGGCCTCGGCAGCGAGAACCGCGACTTGCCCGCGTACATCGTCCTCACGTCGTTCGGCAGCGGCCGCAAAGACGATCAACCGCTGTACGACCGGCTCTGGGGCTCGGGCTTCATTCCGGCCAAGTATCAAGGCGTGAAATTCCGCAACCAGGGCGAGTCGGTGCTCTACCTGCAGAATCCGCCGGGGATCGATCCGGGCTTGCGCCGCGAATCGCTCGATCGCTTGGCCGCGCTCAACAAAGAACACTACGGGACGCTCAACGACCCCGAGATCCAAACGCGAATCGCGCAGTACGAGATGGCGTTCCGCATGCAATCGAGCGTGCCGGAACTGCTCGATACGAGCAAAGAAACGCAAGCCACGCTCGACGCGTACGGACCCGACGTCAAACGCCCCGGCAGCTACGCCGCCAACTGTTTGCTCGCGCGGCGGCTCGCCGAACGCGATGTGCGGTGCATTCAGCTCTTTCACATGGGCTGGGACCACCACGGCGGTTTGCCGAACGCGATCCGCGGCCAATGCAAGGACACCGATCAAGCCACGGCCGCGCTGATCACCGACCTCAAGCAGCGCGGGCTGCTCGACGACACGCTCATCGTCTGGGGCGGCGAATTCGGCCGCACGATCTACTCGCAAGGCGCGCTGACCGCCACCAACTACGGCCGCGATCATCACCCGGGCTGCTTCTCGATGTTCCTCGCCGGCGCCGGGATCAAGGCCGGGCAGACGATCGGCAAGACGGACGATTTCTCGTACAAGATTCTCGAAGACGAGCAGAATGTGCACGATCTGAACGCGACGATCCTGCACTTGCTCGGCGTCGATCACACGGCGCTGACATTCCCGTTCCAAGGCCGGCAATTCCGGCTGACGGACGTGCATGGGAATTTGATTAAGAAGATGCTGGCGTAGTCTCTCTGCATATCAAGCGCTATGAACGCTCCTCTGTGTTGAATGCACTTCGCCTGAGTCGCCGCTAAACGAGTTGTCCGTTTAGCGGCGACTCGCAGAGGAGCGATTTCTTTAGAGCGGCGTATCAAAAATACTCTCTTCAGCGCACACGCGCGAAAAATGTTACAAAAATTCCTGTCCGGTTTTTCTCAAGTTTACGCTTTTTATAGTAACCTGGCACGTTGCCACGGGCTAATCAGCAAAAACTACAAGGAGAATCGATTATGTATCGCAAAATCACCCTGACCCTCGCCGCTCTGGCTCTCGTGGTCACCACCAGCTCGGTCAGCTTGGCCGGCTTTGGCGTATCAATGCCCAAGGTCAAAAGCCTGGGCAAGTATCAACAGCAAACCTTGGCCAAGGGCTTCGGCGGGGCCGTGGGCTATGGCGCCGGCGTCGTCGCCACGCCCTTTGTCGGTCCTTATGGCGGTGCGGCAATCGGAGCAGGCGTGAGCCACGGCGTCGGCAACCACGCCGGCAAAAACTGGACGGGCAAGGGACTCCAGAACTGGAACAAGCCCAACCGCTGGTAAGCCAAAAGTTTTATGCGGCGAATCGAAGAATTGAAACTGAGGCCCTTGGTTCAATGATGAGCCAAGGGCTTTTTGTGTGGCGAATGTTAGCAACTCATCCCCGTCTTGATTTGTTGCCTTGACGAAAATCCGCCGCGGGGTGAATCACCCCGCGGCGTGCAATTTATGCCGTTCGTGTACCGCCGAATCAGAGTGGCAGAGCGGATTGCCGGCTTTGGCCGCGGCAACCAGATCCGACAGCGTCGTCGTGCGAAAGATCTTTTCCACCGCGCCCAGCGCATCGTCCAGTCGTTGATGCAGCGGGCAAAGATGGTGCTCAGCATGTGCTCGCAATGACCGGTCTCCTGTCTCTTCATCGCCATTCGGCAGCGGGCAATGCTCGATCCGCTTGATCGGATCGACCGCTTGCACGACATCGAACAATGTCAGTTCATCAGCGCTGCGCGCCAGGCGAATGCCGCCCTTGATCCCCCGTTGCGATTGCGTGATGCCCGAGCGCAGCAGAGATTGCAGGACCTTGGCCAGGTACGCTTGCGGGACGTTGGTCGATTTGGCGATTTGCTCCGTGGTGCAAGCCGACTCGCAATTTTGTGCCAAGTAAGTGACTGCCCGCAGCGCATATTCGACTGTTTGCGAAAACATAGTGATACCCAATTGTTTGCAATGACTTGTATACCCCAAGTGAACTAGGCCTCTCTATGCCGCGAGAGGTGACAGTTACCAACAGATCAAGATGTGCAAATATAATACCCAATATTACGACGGGCAAAGTGCGACACGATGACACCCCCCTCCGTCGGTTTCAAGAATTATTAGCCTAGTGTCGAAAAAACGCAGGACTTAGCCCCGAGAAATTCCAAGTACGCCAGCGACCCAGAACGCGTCGCGGCAAGATTTTGTTTTTTCAGGGATACGAATCCGGTTTATTCATAGAGCTGTGATCTATATTCGCGCAATCATAGACAGTTGGATGTCTTCTTCGGCCCCTCGGTTGAAGAGTAATCGTATACTGCGCAAGAAAATAAGCTTCGCTGATCGCGGAAGATTTGGATTTATTCCACACGCGTCTTGGTTGCGGTTCCGCCCTTCACGCTCTTGATCGTCACGGTGTACGGTCCCGCCCCTTCGACGATCCAGCGCACATAGCGCGTCCCCATGCCGGGGATCACCGGCAAGCGCGCTTCGTGCGGATCGCGTTTGGCGTTCGTCGGCGTGCGGAAGAATTGGTCGTCGTCCAATTGCTGCGTGAGGACCTTGATGTTCGGTCCGCTGAGCGTGACGAGATCGGGCGGCGTGATTTTGTTTTTCACGTCGTTCGTCGCATGCGTCGGCGTGAGGCGTTCGTTGATGACCGTGGCCGTGACCTCGACGAGTGGTTTGCCGTTTTGCTCGCCGAGCGCTTTGACGGCGATCTCTTGGACGGCAACCTGCGGCAACTGTTCCGCATGGTACAGCGTGAACGCCATGTTCCGATGGCACTCTTCTTCGAGCAAGAACGACGGCGGCTGGCGAATCCAGGACTTCTTCGCGCCGCCGACTTCGACTTCGCCGAACTGCGGATGCTTGACCGCGTGCCACTTCACGAACCCATCGCCGAGGAGCGCGTCCCGGTCGAACGTGCGCGTCAGTTCATCGCGCGCGATGTACCCGCCCGCTTCTTCTTTGCGATGAAAGTTGAACGGCGTGAAGAGTTCATTCGTAAAGGTGTAAATCCCGCGCTGCTGATAGAGCCAATCGACGAGCCCGCCGTAAACCTCGTAAAGTTCCTCGGCAATGTTCATGTACTTGTACCCGGGCAGGAGCGTCTCGCCTTTCTTGCCGATCAGGTCATAGACCGCGAGGTCCGCCGGATCGTATTTGTCGTTTTTCGCGCCGGGCCCGCGGAGGATCATCCCGCCGGTGTTGTGATAGCTCTGCGCGCCGGCGATGTTCGGATGCGCCACAATAAAGTCGGCCGTCATGCGATTCTCGCGCAAGCTCAACGGGTAGCGAAACGCGCCGTTTTGAATGTGCTTCGGCTGCCAATTCCACGGCCAATCGCGGTTCGGGTCGTACACGCCGTCGCCGTCTTCATTGACGCGGCCATCCTTGTCGTTGTCGAAGCCCTCTTGCCCGAGCAGCGTGTAGCTTCCGCGCTCGTCCGGCTTCGCCGCGATCAGCAGCTCCGGAAAATCGGGATGCGGCTTGTAGCGGCCGTTCGGGTCTTTGACACGCATCTGCGTGATGTGCCCATCGCCGTCGAGGTCGTCCGCGCGGTCTTCGTTGACACGGCCATCTTGATCGTCATCGACCTTGCGCTGGCCCGTGCGCGGGCTGTGCGTCGTGTTCGGTTCGTACATGTGCTTGTCGCGCGAGTCGGGACTAAGCATCGGCAAGATGTAAAACACGCGCGTATCGACGAGCGCCGTGATGCGCTCGTTGCGGCCGTAGTTTTCCAGCAGATACCACGCCGTGTACAACGCGACTTCGGTCGCTTGGACTTCGTTGGCGTGAATGCCCGCGTCGATCCAGAACCCCGGCTTGTCGCTTTCCTTGCCGCTGTTGAAGTTCGTGATTGTGAGGACCCACATTTCGCGGCCTTCGGTCGACTTGCCGAGCGATTGCAGTTTCGCGCGTTGCGGAAACGCGGCGGCGAGTGCTTTGAGGATTTCCGTCGACGCGGCGTAATCGTGATAACGATTCCAGCGGACGTCCACTTTCGGATCAGCCGGCGCGCCGACCGGTTGATAGACGGATCGCGCGGCGCCAGCGGGCGGAGTTTTTGTTTCCGATTTTGACGCAGGCTCGTCGCCGCGCAGTGTGACGCAGAGAGCGAGTAGGAAGAGGCAAAAGAATGAACGCATGTGATTCAGTTGTGAAAGGATTCTGCTTCCAGTTTCGCTCCGCAGGAGCGCCGCTTAGCCGTGCCGACCACGGCCGGCGTTCATGTTGTCTCAGGCTTCCAATGCCGTCTTTTCAGGAATCGTCCCGCTCCTCCCAAAAATCTGTCTGGTCCCCTCCCCCTTGCGGGGAGGGTTAGGGAGGGGAGGGGGGGGGGGGGGAGTGAACCAGTGCTAACTCAATAAACTCCGTGCATAGTATTTTCTGAAAGACTTGGTTTGGCACGACTAACATCACCCCTCCCCAATCAACACTGCGGGGAGGGAGCCAAACCATTTTTTGGGAGAGTGTTACTTCAACTCCACCGTCACACTCACGCGTCCGACATTCGGCGCTTGCACCGTGAACGTGGCTTTCGCCGGTTTGCCGTCGGGCAAACGGACGAGCCATTCGTGTTCTTTGCCGATCGACTTGCCTGCGAGCCGTTCGATCTGCCCGCGCGGATGACCGGCGAGCCAAACGGCGTCCTTCGGCAAGTTCGTCCACTCGAACGTCAGCGGCGGTGCTTGCCGCGTGATGGCTCCCATCTCGGGTTGCGTGGCGAGGTAACCCGTGTTGGCGACCTTGAGGCGAATCTTGTAGAGACCCGCGCCGAGCGCTTCGACTTGCTGATCGCGGATCGCGAGCTTCGGCAGGAGCGCCGCGAGTTGCTGCAGGAACTCGGCGTGCTTCGCGGCGAGTCCGTCGAATTCCTTGGCCGGCGGGTTCAGGAACACCAGCGGATGAAACCCGCCGACTTCAACGGTTTGCTTCGGGAAGTCCGGGTGCTGGACCTTGGTCCACGGCGTAAAGCCGTCGAGCTTTTCGCGCTCGAGCCAGCGCAGCGCGTTCAGCTCTTCGGACCCGCGTGTTTCTTTTTCACCGGCCGGTTTCTTGGCTTCGCTGGGCGGCGCTGGTTTTGCTTCGGGCGAGGGTTTCTGCGTGTCTTTGGCCGCTTCTTTTTCGTCTTTCGGCGCGGGCTTTTCTTCTTTCTTCTCGTCTTTCTTTTCTTCAACTTTCGCGACTTGCGGAATCCACCAGCCGCGCGACGCGAGCGACCAGCGGCCGAAATGGTAGTACGCCCATTCGCTGAACGAGCCACGTCCGCGCGCCGCGGCCGGCGGGTCCTTGGCCTTCAACGTGTCGCGATATTGTTCGGCGATGAGGTCGAGCGGGGCCGCATCGTCGCCGGCGATCGTCGTGCGAATCTTGCCCGGGTCTTGGCCTGGCTTCCAGGGGTGGAACAAATTGTCATCCGGCGTGAACGTAAACACCGCGACGATGTTCTGATGATCGAAGCACCAGTCGGCGATCGCGCGGGTTTCGAGTTCGCTCACCTGATGCGGGCCGGCGTGCGCGGCGAACGGCTGATAGCGCATCGTCCAGTTCTTGTTGAAGGCGACACCGCCGCCGCCGTCTTCGTTGAACGCTTCGTCGCGGTCGTCATCGCGGCCTTCGGTTAGCAAGCGAAAGGCACCACTCTCGTTCTTTTTCGGGTTCACTTCGATCAAGACCCGCGGGTCATCCGGATGCGCGCGATGCGTCCCCAGCGGATCCGCAATTCGCATCATGGTGATGCGGCCATCGCCGTTCAGATCGTCGGCCGGGTCTTCGCCGCCGCGGCCGTCGCGATCATCGTCGGTTGCCGCGGCGTTGCCTTGCGGGAGCTGTGCGGGCGTCTTCCAGCACTTGGCCGTCGCGTCGGGCGAGGGGCGCGGGATGATGTAGAGCGTGACCTGTTCGAGTAGCTTCTTGACCTTCTGGTCGGCTTCCGTGTGCGGATTGTCGGCCGTCTTGGCCAGGTTCTCCGCCATGCGAATGAGCACTTCGCCGCCAATCAAATGCCCCGGCTCGACATCGCCGATGAGCAAGATCGCTGGCTTGTGCGTCGGGGCTTCGCTGCCGAGGCTGAGGAGCCAGACATCGCGCTTGCCGAGCGTCTTGGTGAGCGACGTGACCTTGACCCCGGGCAGTTGCTTGAACGCGGCGATCTGCTGATCGAACTCTGCCGGCGTAGCGTAGCCGTCGAGGATCGGATCGCCGGGCAGCTCGGGCTCAGCAGCCGCGCAATAGCTCGCGGCTTGAAGAAAAATCAAAACGCCGATCAAAAGAAGACGGCTCAAGAGTCGCAGCGGTGACAACAAGGGAGAACCTACTCGTGAAGCGTGGGCGGAGGGCGTCGGTGCCAATCAAGGTTGCTACCAAAGAGTTTCTATTATGCTTCAGGCACCTCGCCCCGACTAGCAGTGGTATACTCGGGGAGATACTAGGGATCCAGGCAGGAGAATGAAGACAGGAGAAAGTTTTCTTTATTCTTCTGCCTTCATTCTCTTGCCTACATCCTGAGGTGGCCCAGGTTTCGCGGACACGGGAACACCTAAAATGGAGGTGGGTTGAAGCCTAACACAGGAACGCCAAGATGGCCAAGCGGAAGCAACCAGCTAGCAGCAAACGCGCGCGTCGAACCTTTACCGACGAGTTCAAGCAAGAAGCCGTGCAGATGCTGCTCGATGGTCATGCGGCTTCATCG